>DAOUDB010000313.1:0-14357 GCA_034431495.1 Thermoflexales bacterium | reverse complement strand
CAGCGAGCCGCCGACCACTACGCCCAGCCGGCGACGCCCGATCCGCTCAGACGCGCGCGCCCGCTCCAGCGGCGTGAGTGGATTGCGGTCGCTCAGGATGTCGTCGAGGCCGTGGATTGTGTTTGTGTTGTCGATTCCGTTCGTCATGCTTGTTCGTCCCAGCGAATGCGCCTGATAATCCGCTCGATGCGCAAGGTGTCACCCATCAACAGGCGGGCCAGTTCGCGCCCGCACGCCACAACAAAGTCGCGGCGCAGTCCGGCCTCTCTCGCGCCGGCCGCCTGCGAGACGCTGGCCGCCAGCAGTTCATCACAGGGCGCGTCGCGCGCGTCCAGCACCAGTTGAAAGTGATCCAGTTGCTCGGTGAACTGAATCAGTTCGTCGTTTTCGCAGCATTCGATCTCGTTCAGGGCGATGGGTGGCTGGGGCGGAAACTGCCGGCGGATTGCCCCGCCTGCTTCCTGGTAGCCCACGCACAGCACGCTGACGTTGAGCGGGATCAGCCGGCTGCGCTGCCAGTCGATGTCCTCCTCGCGCGCGTCCTCGGCCACCGACAACATGCGGGTCATGCCGTCGTCGTCTTCGTTCACGGCGATGTCGTAGATTAGGCCATAGATGGTTGCCTGACGGTGGCGGATCGGTGTCTTCACCAGCGCGCCGAAAACGGGCACGTCGCTTTCAGGCACGCGCGTGCCGAACACGAAGCTGCGCATGTTGGCTTGGATGACTCTGCCTATCATGGTTGTTCTCTCAATCGCGCCAAGTTTAGCGTCTGTCTTTGGCTTCCTGCTTTGGAGAGGGCATCGTCATGACACCCTGTCGCTGCAACTCGCTCTGCAATCGCCTCTCGATTTCGCGCTGATCCTGCCGGGTCAGCACTGCTTCTTCATGCGCCGCTTTCAAGATAAAGGGATATCCCCCGCCCATGAGACAGTGCCGGTCAAGAACACCGGTCAGCGCGTTGAGGCTGGCGGTGTCAGCGCACCAGGCCGGCAACTCGACCCGCGCAATCTCCGGCTTGCCCCGCCCGACGTTGAGGTAGAACGCGCGCATGGTGTGGCCGTCGCGGCCCAGGGAGTCCGCGCTGTTGATCGTCCAGGTGGGGGTGAAACAGGCTGTGCGATGGCGGCCGGGCAGTGCGCGCTCTAGCAGGTAACGGTCGAGCACAAGTCGCGCAGGATCATCTCGCCGGCGAACTGCTGCCGCCGCATCCTGATATGGCACGCCGGCCAGCGCGCAAGTCTGCGCCAGGGCGTTGCTGCCGGGCCGCGCAATGTAGCCGGCCACGAGCGCGCCGGCCTCGCGCAGGCGACTCAGCGCGGCGATGAAGCGCGCCAACCGTTTGTCGCCGGGGCGCAGGCGCGCATCGTTCAACAGCGAGAACGGGACCAGCGCGCCGTCGGCCAGCGCGATCACGCGAACACCGGCCTGATGGAATGCCTCGCATCGTTCGGCCAGCACTTCGATCTCGCGCAGGTCGCGCTCCAGCGCGATTTCACCGGCGCCCACGATGTCGTCCGAGTCTTCGCGGAACAGCTCGTTTTCTCCCAACATCCGGATGTCTTTCTCTTGCGCCAAGTGGACTGCGCCGGCCAGCGCAGGCGAGTCGTCCGTGTGGCAGCCATACACCACGCAGGCGCACGCGATCTGGATCAGCGCGAACAACACAGGCCGGTGGCGATCTGGCATGATCTGTGACCCGTCTGACGCAATCAGGGCATACTGCTCCGGCTCCTCGCCACACGGGACGGGGTGGTTGATGGCTTCGCCCAGATTGAACAGCGCGCCGTTCCAGCGCAGGCTGGTGTCGCTGCTGACGGCGACGCAAGCGGCGGTCAGGGCATTGGCGTCGAAATCCGGCGTGAACACTTGCAGCAGCCGGTCCATTTGCTCGCGCCGCGCGGCGTGTGCCGATCGAAAGCGGTTCGCAGTCTGGTCAATCTGCTCGCGGATCGCGCGAAAGTCGGTTGGCATGGAGCCATTGTAGAACAGGCGTTCAAAGATGTCGAGACAGCCGCGTGCGTCGCGCGTTGACATTTCCTTGCCCCCATTGACAATAGCGAGGCTGATGTTGTCTTCACCTGCTTGTGGCCGTAGCGCATCAACATCGCGGCTTGCGCGTCGTCAAATGTCGCGGCCGGCGGTGGTTGTGGCGGTATGTGTGCTGGTTCATCTGCTGGCCGGCGCGGTTTACTCATTCAGCACGCCATTGTGGGAATCCTACGATGAGAACGGTCACTATGCCTATGCCCGCTATCTGGCCGCCCATGGCGCGCTGCCCCCGCCGGGCCGAAAACTCACACCTGACTTCGACGAGTCGCATCAGCCGCCGCTTTACTATGCCCTCATCGCGCCGGTAATCAGCGCAGTCGACACATCCGACGATGCTCAGCCTCGCTTCGCCCCCGGCCCGCGTTGGGGTGTTGTGCCCGATCGCGATATCGACCGCTTCCCGTACCAGGGCACTGCGCTGGCTCTGCGACTGTCCCGGCTCTTGACGCTCGCGCTCAGTTCGATCGGGGTTGCGCTGACCTTCGTTACGGCCAGAGCCTTGTTGCCGGGACGCGAGCGTGTAGCCCTGCTTGCGACGGCTATCTATGCTCTGTGGCCGATGTTTCTCTTCCTGAGCGGTGTGGTCAGCAACGACCCGGCCATCAGTCTGTTTGGGTCTTTGACGTTGGCGATTACGGCTGGATTGTGGGCGAAGCCGGATGCGGCTGCCCGGCGCTGGCTCTACCTCGCCCTGGCATTGTGTCTGGCCGGGGCGGCTCTGACGAAAGACTCGGCCATCTCTCTGTTTGTGTTTGCGCTCCTGTTCGTCGGCCTGCAAATGTGGCATGACGGCCACCAACCGGTGTCGAGTCTGAAGCCGGTGCTAATCTGGTTTCTGGCCCCGCTGGTGGTTCTGAGTATCGTGGCCGTGATCGTGTCGGACGGCCGGGTGCTCCGCCAGTTCGACACCGCGCTCAACTTGACCGCCGGCGTCTTGACGGCAGCTGCGCCCGGACAGGCGGCTGGATTGTCAGCCGGCCTTGATCCTGCGACATCTATTTTGCAGCAGGCGACGGCGATTGCGCTGTTCGTGTTCCGTACCACCATCGGCACCTTCGGGTGGGGCACAGTGAGCATGCCGGAAGCGTGGTATGTGATCTCGCTCCTGCCTGCTGGTATGGCGCTGGCGGGAATTGCTGTTGCGCTCAGACGACGCGTCATACGACGCGCGCTCAGGATGCCGTTGTTGCTGTTGGGTCTGTTTGTGTTGTGCGTGGCGCTCGCGCCGTTTGTCCGCGCCTTTGTCTCTCAAAACTACACCCTGCTACTCGGCCGGTTTCTGATGCCGGCGTTGTCGGGTATTGCCATTCTGGCGGCGCTGGGTCTGGACGCGCTACCCCGGCCGCTGAATCGACTCGCAGCCGCGCTATCCATCGGGTGGCTCGGTTGCATGGCGTTGATGACGCCATGGGTAGTCTTGTTGCCCGCCTATCGCCCGCCGGCGTTGCTGGACCCGGTCGCCTTGCCCGATGGCATCCAGGTGCCGCAGCGCATCACCTTCGGGGATTCGATCCAGTTGCTCGGGCACACCTTTCCGCGCGGTCATTCGCGCGTGGACGAAGTCATTCCGGTCACGTTGTATTGGCGTGCGCTAAGGCCGATTGCCCATGATTACTTGCTGGTGATTGATGTGTACGACGTCGATGGTCGCTCTTTGCAGACGCAGGGTCTTTACACGCCCGGCAACGGCACGTTCCCTACCAGCGACTGGAGACCCGGCGACACATTCGCTGAAACGTACCCGGTGCGGATGAAGCCCGGCTCCGATGTTCCCACGCGGATCAGCCTTCGAGTGGCCTGGCGCAAGCCGGGCGAGGAAGCAGAGTTGCGGCCGGCGTGTGAAGGGCAGACGGAGTGCGACCCGCGCTTCGGCGCTTTGCCGATCCATATGGATCGAGCCGCAGCCCGGCCCTGGCAGAACAAGCTGGCTCAATTCAGGCTGGGCAGCATCGCCGAGATTCTGGAAGCGAACGTGCCCGACGTGGCCCGGCCGGGCGACACGATCACCCTTACGCTGACCTGGCGCGCGCTATCCGATGTCAGGGATTCCTACACGGCTTTTGTGCATGTCATCTCGGATCAGGGAGAACTGATCGCGCAACTCGATTCCGTGCCGCGCGGGGGACGATTCCCGACAGAGCACTGGCTGGCCGGCGACATCGTGCCCGATCAGTTCTCGCTGCCTGTGCGGGCCGACGCACCGCCCGGCCGGTACCGCGTCAAGGTCGGGCTGTACCAGATGCAGTCGCGTGAACGCTTGCCGGCCTATACCGCAAGCAGCGAAGCGCTGCCAGACGGTCTCGTCACCCTGCGCGACATCGTGATCGAGCCTTAACGTTTTGCTTCAGGTCAACGCTCAAGCCGCGAAGCTGTTGGTGATCTCCACCAGCCGGTTCAACTTGTCCAGCGCTGCGCCGCCGTGAATGGACTCTTGGGCCATCTCGATGCCTGTTCGCAGATCATTTGCTGCGCCGGCCACATACAGCGCCGCAGCCGCGTTCAGCGCCACCACGTTGTGACGCGCCGGCGTCGCGCGCCCTTCCAGAATGCTGCGCACGATCGAGGCGTTGAACTCCGGCGTGCCGCCGCCCAGTTCGTCCAGCGAGGCAAAGCTGAAGCCGTAGTCGTGCGGGTTGATCTCGTACGTGCGCACCTGGCCGTCTCGCAATTCGCTGACCTGGTTTGGGCCGGTGGTGACCAGTTCATCGACGTGATCTGGCCCGCAGACGACCATGGCGCGCTCCGATCCCAGGTCGCGCAGCACGCGGGCGATGGTCTCGGTGAGGTTGCGGTTGAAGACGCCGAGGAGCTGGCGTGGCGCGCCGGCCGGGTTGGTGAGGGGGCCGAGCAAGTTGAAGATGGTGCGCGCGCCGATCTCGCGCCGGGGGCCGGCAGCATGCTTCATAGCCGGGTGATGGGTCGGGGCAAAAGCGAAGCCGATCCCGATCTCATCGATACAGCGGCCCACCTGTTCAGGTGTGATGGCAATGTTGACGCCAAGCGCGGCCAGCACATCAGCGCGGCCGGATTGCGAGCTGGCGGCGCGATTGCCGTGTTTGGCCACCGGCACGTCGGCGCCGGCCACAACGAAAGCCGCCGTCGTGCTGATGTTGAATGTGCCGGATCGATCCCCGCCGGTGCCGCACGTGTCCACCAGGCCGGCGCGCTGGGTGGGGATGCGGGGCGATTTGGCGCGCATGGCGCGCGCGCTGCCCGTGATCTCGTCTACCGTCTCGCCCTTCATGCGCAATGCGGCCAGGTATGCCCCGATTTGCGCCGGCGTCGCTGTGCCGGACATGATCGTGTCCATTACCGCTTCTGCTTCTTCGGCGGTCAGCGACTGATGGCTGAATAATTTGGAGATTGCCTGTTGAATCATCTTTTCAATTTGCGATTTCTGATTCTGGATTTTGGAGCAGTCCAAATCCAAAACCTAAAAACCAAAATCCAAAATCGTCAGATCATGGCCAGAAAGTTGGCCAGCAGTTGTTTGCCGTGTTTGGTCAGCACGCTCTCCGGGTGGAACTGCACGCCGAAGGTGGGATGGGTCTTGTGGCGCAGCCCCATCAATTCGCCTTCTTTGGTGAAAGCAGTGACTTCCAGAACCGGCGGGAGCGGCTCTTCCACGATCAGCGAGTGATAGCGCGTGGCCTCGAACGGGTTGGGCAGTTCCTTGAACAGGTCGCGGTTGTTGTGATAGATCATCGAGGTCTTGCCGTGCATCAGGCGCGGCGCGCGAATCACATTGCCGCCGAACACATAGCCCATGCACTGCTGACCGAGGCAGACGCCCAGAATCGGGACGCGGCCGCTGAAGGCGCGGATGACGTCGTTGCTGATGCCGCTGTCCTGCTGCGGCGTGCCCGGCCCCGGCGAGATGACGAAAGCAGCCGGCTTCAGCCGCTCCAGCTCATCCAGCGTGATCTTGTCGTTGCGAAACACGCGCAGGTCTGCGCCCAGCTCGCCCAGATACTGGACGAGGTTATACGTGAACGAATCGTAGTTGTCGATTACGGCAATCATGGTGAGTAGCCAGTAGTCAGTAGTCAGAATACGCAACACGCAACACGCAATACGTGAGACGCAATCCCAAATCCAAAATCCCAAATCCGAAATCGTCTTAGCTTTCCGCCTCGTCGATGGCGACCATCAGCGCGCGGGCCTTATTCATCGTCTCGTGATACTCGGTAGTAGGGTCGCTGTCGGCCACGATGCCGGCGCCGGCTTGCACGTAGCATGTGTCGCCGCACATGGCAATCGTGCGGATGGTGATGCAGGTGTCCATCTGGCCGTCGAACGAAAAGTAGCCGACTGTGCCGCCGTATAGCGCGCGCCGCTCACCCTCCAGGTCTTCGATGATTTGCATGGCCCGTACTTTAGGCGCGCCGCTGAGTGTGCCGGCCGGGAACGTGGCGCGCAGCACGTCGAAGGCGTCCAGCCCGTCGCGCACGCGCCCGTGCACGGTGCTGACGATGTGCATCACGTGCGAATAGTTCTCGATCACCATCAAGTCATGCACATGTACGCTGCCATAGTGCGCCACCCGGCCCACGTCGTTGCGCCCCAAATCCACCAGCATGACGTGCTCGGCGCGCTCTTTGGGGTCGGCCAACAGTTCCTCGGCCAGCCGGGCGTCGTCTTCCTCTGTCGCCCCGCGCGGGCGCGTGCCGGCGATTGGCCGCACCGTGACCAGCCCGTGCTCGAAGCGGGCGTGCATCTCCGGCGAGGCTCCGATGACGCGCAACGGCCCGCAGGGCAGGTCGAGCAGGCCACCGAAGTTGAAATAGAACATCCACGGCGAGGGGTTCAACGTGCGCAGCGACCGGTAGATGGCGAAGGGGTGGGCCGTGCTGCGGCGCTCCAGCCGGCGCGACAACACGACCTGAAAGATGTCGCCGGCCTTGATGTGCTCCTTCGCGTTCAGCACCATCTGCTCGTACTCGGCCTGCGATTTGTTGGCGCGGGTCGGCGTGCACACAGCCAGTGGGTCGGGCGTCAATGTAGCCAGGGGCGCGTCGAGTCGGGCGCGGATGGTCTTGATGCGTGCCACAGCGTCTTCATAGGCTGCTGTGATGGCGTCGTCGGCTGTCCCGTCGCTCCGGTCATCGGGAATGTGCGCGTTGGCGATGATGAGCAGCACACTGCGGGCATGATCGAACACGACCAGCGTGTCGGCCAGGAAGTAGACGGCGTCGGGCACGCCCAGCGTGTCGCGCGCCGTGGCCGGCAGGCGCTCGAACTGGCGCACCACGTCATAGCCGGTGTAGCCGACCAGCCCGCCACAGAAGCGGGGCAGGTTGCTTAGGGGCACAAAGCGATAACGCTGCATTTCGGCGCGCAGCGCGTCGAGCACATCTCCCGCGCGTGGCGCGTCGATCGGGCTGAGTTGCGGCGCCGGGATCGCAACCGGCTCCACGCGCAGGCCGCTGCCGGTCACCGTGTGCCGGCTCAGCTCCTGCCCGCGCAGCACCAGCGCTTCCTTCATCCGCACGCCCAGAAAAGAATAGCGCGCCACCCGCTCGCCGCCGACCACGCTTTCGAGCAGGAAGGATGGGTCGTCGCCGGCCAGTTTCAGATACAACGACACCGGCGTGTCGAGGTCGGTCGGCAGTTCCGCGTACACCGGGATGAGGTTGCCGCGCGCGCTCATGGCGCGCACTTCATCCAGCGAGGGCTTGATGGTCAGTTTGGGTTGTCTTGACACCCGTGCTCCTTTTCTTCCGCCTGACAGGCAAACAAAAACATCTCTGCCCATCGGGACGAGAGATGTTTGCTCGTGGTGCCACCCTGGTTCGCGGCGCCGGCTCGCTGCTTCTCACAAAAGCGACGAGGGCGCTCGCGCGCTCATTGACGCGCACAATCATGCGCTCCGTCTTGTAACGGTGACGGCTCCGGCTTTCCTACTGGCAGACCGGCGCTTGCGGCGTTGCCTGCGTTCAGATCGCGGCTCCCAAGTCCATTCTGCTTCGCTCCGCGAACCTGGCTTTCAGCGCAGGGCCAGGCTCTCTGTTCGCTTCTGCGAGGCGTACTCGTCTTGTTCTTCGCCTTTTCCGCTGTTCAGTTGATGGCGGGAGTATATGGAAACTGCTCTGCTCTGTCAATGGCTGAGCGCCCGCTCCGCCTATCCTTCCGCTTCTCTACTTCCTCATCAGTTGCAGAACCCGATCGTATGAGGCGATATAGTGCGCGATTACCGCAACGCAGAAAACAGCGCTCCAGGCTGCTCCCTGCGCGTCGTACAGCGCCCATGTCGCAGACGCAAACAGCGCCAGCTCGAGAATCAGCCGAACAATGCCGGGCACTGCAACCGGCGCCGGTCCCGGATCGTTGGGGACGCGGAAGGTGGCCCATGCAATTGCGGCAACCAATGGGATGCCAAATGCCAGAAGGAATCGTGTCCAGTCTTCGCTGTGTTGCCAGCCCCACAGACCCAGCGCCAGCAGGGCTGCCATCTCGAGCGCGAAGCGCAGCCCCAGATTGACAGGGTGCGCGCTCAAAGAGTGCTTCTTCATGCTCGTTCTGCTCGCGCCTTGAGCACGTGCAGCGAGCCGCTCAGCGACTTGTCCAGAAAAGCAGCGTCGAGAAGCTTCATGACTCGCGCAAACCAGCCGGACAGAGACTCTTCAGTCACGACGCGCGTGCTGTTCCCCTGTGGTTCGAGCGACCACAGGTGGATAGCCTTCATGCCTATGGAATCGCCAGTCCATCCAATACGGCGTGGCTGCTCCAGCTCCCGAATGACCGACGTGATGTTGAGGCCCTTCGCTTTCCACCGGAAGATGGTTCCAACCGACAGGGGGCCTTCGAGTTTCGCGGCAGAGACATCCGGCTGCCACTCCGGCCAGCGTTCGATCTCAGCGAGCGCCGCCCACACGCGCTCGATTGGCGCGGCAATCACGATTTCCTTGCGCCCGTTCAGCGGGGCGTTCTTGTCAATGTTCATGGTGTTCTGTCATCTGAACGGCAATCTGCCCTCCCGCCGGCTCAAAACCTGTGAGAGGGCATCGCGCAGGCATCAGCTCCGCTTCCAGATCAGTGGCACCTGGCGCGGGTCGTCGAGCACATCGCCGATCTGGAGAGCGTTGAAGTAGTCTTCGCGCAGCACGTTGCGCTGGCCGTTGAACGTGCAGCCATCCGGCATGTACGCGCAGGTCATGGCGCGGCGCGGGTGGGGCGTCATGTTGGCGCCGGCCCCGTGCGCGATCAATCCGTTGTGGAACACCGCGCCGCCGGCCGGCACCGGCACGGGCACTGCGGTCATGCTGCGCCACTCCGGATACATGTTGAACAGGCCGCCGATGTTCTCGCCGATCCCCACCGTGCGAAAGCTTGCCGTGAGATGCGTGCCGGGCAGGTACCACAGGCAGCCGTTCGACAGCGTCGCCCGGTCGAGCGCCACCCAGATCGAGATGGCGTCGCGCGAATGGAACGACCAGTAGGGATTGTCGAGATGCCAGGCCGTTGGGTTGCCGTAGGGCTGCTTGATCAACGCCTGATCGTGCCAGATGCGGATGGCGTCGATGCCGGCCAGTTCGGCGGCGGCTTCGCCCAACCGTTCGTCCAGCATCAGTTTCGCCATGCCTTCGTGGGTGTCGGCCAGTCGCACACACTGCACGAACACCTGCGAATAGTATTGGTCGGGGTCATTCTGGTTCGTCATGCCGTTGCGCTCGATCAGCCGCTGGCGCACGGCGTCGTCGGTCACCTGTCGCCATGTCTCCAGTTCTTTGTCGTCCAGAAAATCCTCGATGGCGATGTAGCCATTCTGACGGTAGAAGTCTTTCTGCGCTTGCGTGATCTTGTATTTCATGGTTCTCCTCACACAACACATTGCCCAACACGCTGCTCAGTCATGCAGCACCGCGCCGGCTCCATAGCCGGCCAGCGCCGCGCGGGAGTATAGCAGCCACAAATCGCCCGAAGCCGGCTTTGCGCCGGCTTCGCCATGTGTTGCGCGCGCATCGATTCGCTGCGCAAATCCGCGCGCGTGGAGCTCGACTGGTCCGGCTGGTCAGGCTCTTATTGCCGATGCGCCGCGTGGTCGTTGACCGGCGTGTGATCGTGATACTGGCCTTGCTGGTGCATGCGGTTGTGCAGACTGCGATGGGCCGATTCGAGCGCCAGTCGCATCCGCTTGTAGACGCGATCCTCCGCGCGCGTGCCGATGCTGTCCAGGTAAGCCATCGCGCCCTCGATCTGCTCGAGGATCGTCACGGCGTCGGCGGCTGCCAGCATGGGTGACCCTGCGACGCTCACCATCACCGGCGACGAGTGAGCTGCGATGATCTCCGGCTTGTCGGCGTAGTGGCCGCGCACGAGTAGCGCCAGCCACGCGCTGCGATCTACCTTGACGCGCCAGGCGCCGGCAGCCTGGGCCGGATCGACCGCCACGCTCTCACGGATCTCACCATTGACGATCAGCTCGACTCGTGACATGGGCACGGTCACGCTGGCTGCCTGCCAGCTCACATCCACCGCGCCGCCGTTGGCGGTCATCTCGATGCGCCCGCCCATCGGCTTGCCATCCACAGTAAACTCGATCAGCGGGCCATAGGTGACGAACGTCTCGGCCCGACGCACCGCGTCCATCCAGGCCTGATAGGTGAACGGCGCATCCGGCGCGATGCGGGCGTAAGTGCGCACGGTGCCTACGGCGGTGTCTGCGCTCATCTTGTCTGTGCCGCCCACAGCGGCCATCAGATAGCCGCAGTTCAGATAGCGATACCAGTCGGCCAGTGAATATGGGTTGATGCCACTGTACAGGTCGCCCCACGAGGTCATTTCCACGCCATCCACGTCGCCGGCCACCACAGCGGCGGCGTGTTCGGCGCGCGGATGTGGGAAGTGCGGCAATACGACCAGGCCACCCTGCCGCTTGCATTGCTGCGCCCACTCCGACAACAATATTTCGATCGGATCGCCCAGCGCAGATTCATCCGGCCCGCCGGTGGTCATGGGGGCGATGATGCGGCCCTGATAGCCCAGCAGCGAGATGTGGCCGAGCACGTGTTGCCGGTTCTCTGTGCCCACCCGCACCAGATACTCGCCGTCACCCTGCGGGCCGCCGCCGGCCTCTTTCGATCCCCATGTGGTGCGGCCATCGAAGTCGCCCACGTTGGTCATCAGCTCGCCCCACTGGCTGGCCAGCAGGTTGACCACATTCACGCCCTCGGCCGCCCCTTCGAGCAGCGCCGATATGGGCGACAGGAAGTGCACGTGCGTGTCGGCTGTGACCCAGCCTTTTTCGCGCCACGGCAACACTTTCTCGATCTCGAGGGTCACTTCGCGCGTGTCTGCCGTTACCTCGATCACCCGACGCGCGGGCCGAATCTCGAATCCTTTCGACACCTCGATATACACCTGGCCCAGCGGCAGATCGATATCGGTCTCGCCGGAGATATAGGCGCAGGGATGTTCAGCGCGATGGTAGAAGTCCACGCTGTAATCTTCGAACCAGGCCGGATTGAGAATGCGATGCCGGTCGACCGGCGCGAGATACTCGCCGGCCGGCCCATGCGCATGCAACTTCACCGGCACGGGTTTGCGGCCGCTGCGCTCGACCACGCGCAGGGTGACGCGCTGTGTGGCCGGCGCAATCGGCTCCAGCACGCCGGCGGCCTCACCGGCTTCGACCTGTGCCACGGGGATCATCTGGCCATTGCTCAGATGAAAACGGGCGTCGGGATGGGCGGTGTATTCGACCAGCGCCTGCGTCTCAGCATATGTCGGAACCTGATTGTTGTAAGTGTCGGGCCATGTCTCGTTCGGGTAGACGGGGCGCCGCGCCGCCGAGATCACCTGTCCCAGGTCAAGCTGAATCTGTGAGAGCAGGCCGTCATCATCCAGTTGCGGGTCGAGGGTGTCGCCGGCCGGCAACGACAGCACGGCCTTGCGGCGTGACTGCCAGCGCAGGGGACGTTCACTGACGTTGCCGGCGGTGATGGCCGACACCACGAGCACACCGCACGCCGGCTCGAAGCGGATGCCAGTGATGGGCCGGTCGGGGTATGGGTTTTCCCATGCCCATACCCAGTTCAGCCATTCGGCCCAATCGGGTTGCGCCACGCGCGTCTGTGTCTGGCCCCAGCCGTCGCGCAGTTGTTCATGGGCTGCGCGCACGGGATAGGGCTTGTGCTGCGCGACCGCCTCGAAGCAGTTCTCGCCCCACATGCGATGAAACGCGCCGATCTGATGGCGTCGCTTGATGGTGACGCATGTTTCCGTGCCGTCGGCATACACGATCACGTAGTTGGCTGCGTGCTCGCCCAGTTGACCCGGCCAGCGCGTGGGCGAGACGAAGCCGCCCGGCCCCGGCTCGACCTGTCGCGCCTCAGAGGTGTGCATGAACACCAGTTGACGCGCCGAGATGGGGGCAAAATCGATCCGCACTGGATCGTGGTGAATCACAACGACATCGCCGATCTCAAAGGGGATGCCCCACGACACGCCGGCGCCGGCGAGCGCGTGCGGCGCTTTCTCCAGCATGTCGGGGGGCAGATTGGCTGGCAAGCTCGCCAGCGTGATGCCGGTACTGAGCGGCAGCGGCGTGAACAGGGGTGAAGCTGGCCCATCGTTGAAGTGCGTCATGCGAGAGTCCTCCTTTTTGGACACGGATGTAAGTGATTGTAGCCGGGTGGGGATCGAGAGGGTGAGCGGGTATGATGCGCCGTATGCCGGCAACACGCACACAGATCGCACGGGTCGCGCGCGCAGGCGCTGCATTGGCCGGAGGCGCGGGTATTTCTGTGGCGGCCATGCTGGCTGCCGGCATCGTGATGGCCGCAACTCGTGCAACCGGCGAACGGTGCTTTGCCACAGCGACCGATGGCGCGCTGGTGTATGCCAGCGCCGATGCCGGCGCCGTCCAGCAGGCTGTCGATGCTGCCGGTCCGGGCAGTGTGGTCAGAGTGGCCGGCTACTGCGCCGGCGCGCAACCCGGCGCCGGCTTCACTCAAACAGTCCTACTCGGCCAATCGCTCACGTTGCAGGGCGGCTATACCACAACCGACTGGGCGAACGCCTATCCGCTAACGCAACCGACGACGCTCGACGCGCAAGGCCTGGGGCGGGTGTTGTTGATCCCGGCTGCTCGCGCCACGCTTGATGGATTGATTCTCACCGGCGGCGCGACCGGTGGCGATGGCGGCGCGCTCTATGCGCTCAATGCGATCACGTTGAGCCGGGTTGTGGTCATGAGCAACACGGCTGGCGGCAATGGCGGTGGGCTGCTCGCAGCTGGCAGCATGACTCTGATCGATACACACCTGTCGGGCAATGTCGCCGGCGCAAGTGGCGGGGGCGCGCTTGCGTTTGGGCCGGCCACACTCATGTCCGCCACCTTCACCGGCAACTCGGCATCGTCCTACGGTGGCGGCGCGTTCCTGGCCGTCACGGCCACCATGACCGGCGCGCTGTTCGACGACAACGCCGCCGGCGTGCTGGGTGGCGGCTTGTATGCCGGCGGCGCGACTCACATCGTGGACAGCGCGTTCGAGAGCAATCGCGCCACGAGCGCCAACGCGCAGGCTGGCGGCGCTTATCTGGCAGGCGCGGCCCATCTGTCCGGCGTCACATTCGACGCCAACATTGCAGCCGGCGCGTGCGGCGGCCTGCGCGCAATCGGCCTGCTGCTCGCGGACGGGGTGACGCTTACCCGCAATCAGGCTGTCACATCAAACGGTGGCGCGGCATGCGCTGACAATGGCGCGCAGATCCGTGGCGGCCTTGTGTTGTCGAACACCAGCGGCAATCACGGCGGCGGGGTTGTCGTGCTAAGTGGCGCAGCCGTCTTCACAGACACGCTGTTCGCTCGCAACGCGGCCACGGCGAGCGGGGGCGGCCTGTATGCCAATGCCGGGGTGACGCTTGACGGTGGCCGGTGGATCAGCAATACCGCTCAGACCTGCGGCGGCGCGCGCGCGGGCGGATGGCTGGAAGGGCGCGGGGTGGCGTTTGAGCTGAACCGGGCGACTGGTGGCATCGGCGGCGCGCTGTGCGGCAGCGCCGGCGCGACCGTGGCAGACGGTGTGTTCGTGTCGAATACGGCGACCGGCAACGGCGGCGGCCTGCATGTCAGCGCCGGCGCTGTGACGCTCACGGCTGTATCGCTGATCGGCAACACCGGCCAGAATGGCGGCGGCGTGTACGCCGCCGGCGATGTGAGCGCGCAGCAGGCTGTGTGGGAGCGCAACACGGCGCGCAGCGCGTGCGGCGGCTTGCGCGCCGGCGGCTTGTTCGTCGGCGCACAGGTGACCTTCACGCACAACGCGGCGACCGGACTGGGTGGCACTGGCGGCGCGGTCTGC
>DAOUDB010000312.1:0-5460 GCA_034431495.1 Thermoflexales bacterium | reverse complement strand
CCCGGCACTACCACATCCCCCCCTTGTCGGTCAGAGCGGTCAGCGCCGCCGGCGCAGGCGATGGCGTGCTGGCCGGCATGGCGCTTGCCCTATCACGCGGCGAACCGCCGGAAGAAGGACTGCGGCTGGGCTTTGCCTTCGCCGGCGCAGTGTTGATGACGGCCGGCACAGCCGACTTCCGCCCCGACGACGCGCGCCGACTGCTGCCGCAGGTCACGCTGACGCCCTGGCATGGCTGACGCGCGGCTGTGCGCGCGGCTCAGTCAGCAGCCTGATACACCCGCTGCTCGCAGTCGAACGGCAATCCGCGCACAACCAGGCCGGTCTCGCGCCAGGCGTAATCGGCCAGCCATGCCGGCAGCCGCGCGTCATCCGGCTGCCCGGCCAGACAGCTCAGGTTGCCCAGCACAAACACCGGCCGGCCACGCTGGCGCATGGCAGCCAGAAAACGCGGAAACTGATCGGACGGCGACACAAATGCAAACGGACGAAAAATGTCGCGCTGCGTGTAGAGCAGGAGTGCGCCGAGCATCTGGTCGCTGGTTCCGATCACAGCATCAGCCGGCAACGCCCCGGCCAGATGCGCCAGATCGGCGCGCGCGGTTGTGCCGATACGGCCATAGGTAAATTGTGGATCGGGCGGCTTGACCAGGGCACGGACGGCAAATGCCAGGCCGCCGGCCAGCAATACCGCCCCACCCACTCCCAGCAGCGCGCGCCACAGACGCAGCGCGCGGCCTGACGACTGCCGGGCCAGTTCAGCCCCTCGCGCGCGGCGCAATGCAGCCACAATGCGTTCGCCCAGCGCCACACAGCCGGCAGCCATGCAAATCACCAGCGGTGGATAGGCCGGCAGCAGATAGCGCAGCGTGTTCTCGAAGACGGCAGTCAAAGCCAGCGGCGCGTGAAACAGCGCAAAGGCCAGTCCCCAGCCCAGCAGGGCGATCGCAGCCCGCCGGCCGGCCCGGCGCCAGACACCCCCCACGCCCAGACCCGCGAGCACTACCAGCGGCCCAAAGCCGCGCCACGAGGCCAGATCGAAGGCCATGTTGAGCAGGTTAGGCAGCACATAGCGCCAGCTTGCCACCGTGCTCTCCAGGCTCTCCACAGCCAGCACGTGTTCCAGATGCGCAGCGCGATAGGCCAGATCGGGCGCCATCATCACGGCCAATCCGGCTGCCAGCCACACCGGCCCTTCCCGGCGCCAACGTCGCGCCGGCTGCGACCAGGCCAACCAGGCGATAGGAATCAAGATCAGCAGCGTCGAATGGCGAATCAGATAAGCCAGACCCACCATCAGGCCGGCGGCCAGCCAGGCCAGGCGAGCCGGCCAGGGCCGCCGACCTTCCGCAATCAGCGCCAGCAAGACGGCCAGCGCCGATGCAAACTGGGCCGGCACATCGGACATAGGCGCCAGCGCCAGCGCAATCTGTTTGGGCGTCGTCGCCAGCAACACCACAGCCAGGGCAGCAATCACGGCGCGCTGCGCGTGAGCAGCGCCGGCCAGCAGTCGACGCGCCAGGACAAACACCACAACCAGCGATGCCGCGCCCACCAGCGGTGTGAGCGCATACAGCCCTCCCTCGCCGGCCAGACGCCAGGCCACCGCCAGCAGCAACGGCGCGCCAAACGCAAACACCGGCACTGCCAGCGGTCGCCCGTCCGGCAGGCGATAGCCCACCGGGATGAAGGCATACCAGCTCAACCCCTCATCGCGCAAGGCATCGAGCAGCGGAAAGGCGCGCGCCGGCGTCCCACGCTCGGCCAGATCGATGGCCATTTGCGCGTAGGTTGCCGGATCATTGCCGATCACGCCGGCTGCGCGACCTTGCAACGTGATGCCTGCATACCACGCAACGGCGACGATAACCACGATGGCTGCTGCCGGCCCGGCAAGCGTGCGATATGCAGGGCATTGTGTGCTCATGTCAGTTGATGATGATACTCGCTGCACGATTGCCTCAACAAAACCGTCCCTATGGAAAAGCACAGTGTCCCACTGCGTCTTATTGCAGTCGCCATTGACGTAGACCGCAACTCAAACTGATGTTTTCCCCATTGCGGCGCGCCCAATCTGGACGTAATGTGTTTCGGTAGAGCCGGCGCCTCACGATTTGAAACGGACGACTTCTGGGGATTGTCTGTAAGCGGGTTGTTGGCGATGGGTGTGCTGCTCGCGTGAGGCAAACACAGAGTTCTTTGAAGACGACGGGGGATCAGATTCGCCGACGACAACCACACGAGACTGCGTCGGCGGCATTGCGGACTCTGTCCGCGAGGGCGCGGGCCTTGTTTGGAGATGAGGCTCGTATCGCCCATGTCATCAGGAGGAGTGCACATGCGTTCGCAACAACAACCCAGACGATTGAGCATCGTAGTCCTGGCATTGCTGCTCATCTGTGCGGCTGTGGCGCCGGTCGCGCCGGCCTCAGCCGTTCCCCAAAACCAGTCCAACCCGCCCGGTGAACTCACTGCCGGCGCGCTGGTGCTGGTCAACACATCCAGCCCAGGATACGCCGACTACACCCACTTCATCAAGCCCTACCTGGATCACTTCGGGGTGCCATACACTGCGCTGGATATTGCCACTGCCCCGCTGCCCTCAGACATCGGCGACAACGCCCTCATCATCATCGGGCATCGCCAACTGGACATTGGCGATGTATATCTCGACGCAACCGAAGAAGCAGCCATCGTCGCAGCCGTGAACGCGGGCAGCGGCCTGGTCAACTTCGACAATGATCTGTCGATTGGGGGCGCCACCCCGCGCTATCAGTACGTGCAGGACATCTTCAACTTTGCCTACACCCCACCGGCAAGCGCATCGGGCGTCACTTTTGTGTCGCAGGCGGGCAGCTATGGCTATCGCATCGACTGCTGGGACGATGCGCATCAGTCGCCCGTTCTGGCGACCACAAGCGATGTCGGCCAGCTCATCGAGACAGATGGCCAATGGACGGAATTTCTGTGGGTCGGCGGGCGCGATTACCCCTCGGTGTTGGCGAGCATCAGCGAAACAAGCGCGCTGCCGACACTGCGCTTCTATGCCACTGACGTGCCCAACGGCGAATACGAGGTGTGGGCCAATCTGTACACCAACGTGGCCGGCCGCAACATGCGCTACTTCTACGGCTTCACACCGGATGATGTGCGCGCGCATTACGTGGATACGGTCGGCGGGGCCGGCGGCGCAGATCAGCATGAGGAGTACAGCCTGGGCACGGTGACCATCACCGATGGCGCCTTTAACCTGTATGTGAGAGATGCGGAGAAACTGAGCGGCGATTACACGTTCTTTGGCTGGGCGTGGATCCGACTTGTGCCGACCAGCGCACCGCCACCGCCGCCGATGCACTACATCACCGCCCGCCATCAGGCTGGCGAATCGATCAGCACCGGCAGCATGATGATGGCCGGCGTCACCCTCCCACCCACAGTCACCGCGCTGGCCCTCAGCGGCAGCCAGCCGTTCCTGGCCATCACCAGTTACGGCCAGGGCCGCGCCGTGCAATGGGGCAGCTACGCCTGGATGTCATATGCCGTCAAAGGGCCGATGTTCGGGCTGGACGATCTGGTGTGGCGCAGCATGGTATGGGCTGCGCGCAAACCGTTCGTCATGCAAGGTCTGCCTCCTTTCGTCACCATGCGCGTGGACGATGAGTCTGGCCCGTTCCAGTGGATTCACATCGCCAACGAGTTCGGCATCAAGCCGTGGGCCGGCCTGTTCTTCCACAACATCGACGCCACCGAGGCTGCCGATCTGTCGGCGCTTGTCAACGCCGGGCTGGCCACCACCTCGATCCACGCTTTCAACGGCGGCTTCTTCTACTTCAACCACAGCGGGTCAGACTGGCCCGACGCCACTATGGCGGCTTACTACGCCGAGGGTACAGCCTGGCACCAGCAATACAACATTCCCATCTCGAAGTTCGTGCTGCCACATTACTACGAGTTCGGCACGAACGCCTTCCAGGGTCTGGCCGACTGGGGCGTCGAATTCGTCGGCACACAGATGGTTCCCGGCAATGGCTATGGCGCGCCCTGGATCATGAACGGCCCCTTCCGCAAGTATGAGACGGGCAGCAGCTCGGCCGGCCTGCCGCAGTACTACGCGGACTTCATGAGCATCCCGAATCATCCTGAGTTCGATGGCCGTTTCTTCAACTGTGTGACCGAGATCCGCGACGATGCCGGCTACGAGTGGTATCCAGACAACAACGTTGACGCGACGATCGGCAAAGGCACGCGCCAGTCGAAGCGCGCGCTCGACGCCATGGCCCTCGCCACGTTGTTCACGCATGGCTACTTCCTGCCCTCCATCACCCCGGACAACTGGCGGGCCATCCTGCGCGGCATTACCGAGAACCTGGCTCCGTACAACCCGCTCTACGTCACGCTCGACTACGCCTGCCAGTACATCCGCGCCACGCACACTTCGAACATCACCAGCAGCAGCTACGATCCGGCGCTGCGCCGCGTGACAACCACCCTAACCGGCAAGACCGATATGCCGACGATGTTCTACCTGTTCACCGAGGACGCCGGCCAGATCCGCGACATGCTGATCAACGCGCCGGCCTTCGACGGCTCGACTGTGGTGACACACCAGTTGGCCGGCCCGCTCGATCACATTGTCGTGACGCCGGCCTCGGCCACCGTGGCAGCCGGCGGCAGCCAGCAATTCACCGCGCAGGGCTACGACGCCGACCACTACCCCATCCCGCAGTTAACCTTCACGTGGTCGGTGGTAAACGGTGGCGGCACAATCAATCAGCAGGGCCTGTTCACCGCCGGCTCGACGGCAGGCATTTTCGCCAATACCGTTGTGGCATCGGTGGGCGGCATCAGCGGCTACGCCTCGGTCGAAGTGGTCACGCCGGCGCTCGACCATTTCACCTTCCAGACAATCGCAAACCCGCAATATGTCGGCACGCCGTTCCAGATTGTGCTCACCGCGCGTGATGTGTCGGGCAACCGGCTGGCCGGCTTCAACGGCCAGGCAAGTCTCACCGACAGCACCGGCACGCTAAGCCCGGCCACGACCGGCAACTTTGTCAGCGGCATCTTCACCGGCAACGTCAGCATCAGCCAGATCGCCAACAGCGTTGTCATCACAGCCACTTCAGGCGATGCCACAGGCGCCAGCAACGCTTTTGATGTCGAACCGCCGCCCACGTACTACCGCCTGACTTCGGCATCCTATGCACAGACCGCCGGCGTGCCATTCAACATCACCGTCACGGCCTACATCACCACCATCAACCTGTGGGAAGACAATCATCAGGAGCCGGCGCTGGTGACAACCTCCGATGTGCCCACACTCGTCAACAACAGCCAGAGCGCGCGCTGGACTGAGTTTCTGTACACGCCCAGCCGGCCCTACCCCTCGATCATGGCCAGCGCCCTGCACACCGTCGGCCTGCCGCTCATGCGCTTCCACGCCGAGGGCATCCCCAACGG
>DAOUDB010000311.1:0-1727 GCA_034431495.1 Thermoflexales bacterium | reverse complement strand
GACGGCCGGCAGCAACACCAACCTGCCGCTCTCGTCGTCCGCTGCGACGTACTGGGGCTCGCATCAGGTGTGCACATCGCTGCACGGCAACATCACCGGCAAGAACATGCAGTGTTCCGGGGGCGGGGCGCCGGCCAGCGGCCTGGTGTTCACCACGCTTCATGATGGCCCGCTCAGCAAAGCCTTCGCTTTCACCAGCCTGAAAGGCGCAGCGACCTATACCGTGACCTATCGTTTCTTCGCCGGCATGCCCTACTACCAATACACGCTGGAACGGGCCGGCGCGGACGCGGCGGTGATGAACAACTTCTGGTACGCCAACGGCAACTTCGCCCCGCTAGGCGCCGGCCTCACCACCGCGCCGCCAACGGTCTACAACAGCTTTAGCCTCGGCGCCGATCAGGCGCGCATTGCCAGCCTCGCGCCTGTAAGCTATACCCTCATCGACGGCGGCGACAACGATGGCACCCAGATCGGCGGCTACGACTACCGCTATCCGACTGCGCCGGGCCTGTCGTTGGTTGTGGCAACCGGCCCGAGTCAGGCAGCCACTCAGGATGTGATTACGCGCAGGGCCGCGCCGGTTGGCGCGCAGATGGGCGATGTCGAACACGTGCCAGAGGGCCGGTATGGTTCCCCCTTCGACGCGCAAGGGGCCACCGACTGGACAGCGGCCACCTTCGCCTGGCAGAACCCGGCCATCCCTGCCGGCGCTGTCGTGCACTGGCGCGCGCAGTGGTGCGATCTGTCTGACAACTGCGCCACGAGCGACGAGATGAGCTTCCAGATCCGCCAACCGCCGCCGTTGCCATCGCGCTTCTTCGGAGAAGTGCATGTGCTGGACACCCCGCCGGCGGCCGGCGACACGGTCGAGGTATGGGTTGCGGACATCGACACGCCATTTACCACCACCCTCGCGTCGAACGGCGTCGCATTGATCTACCAGATCGAGCTTCCCGGCGACCTTGCAGACACACCCGGCAAAGAGGGCGGCGCGGATGGCGACATCATCACCTTCACCATTGGCCAGCGCATCATGGCGCTTGGCAACTGGCATTCCGGCGACAACATGCAACTCGATCTGCACCCGCCGCGCGCTGGGTTGGCGTTCACACCGCCGGCGGTCGAAGGCGTGCCGGTGGCCTTCACAGCAGCCGGCTCGGATGACTGGGGTCACGACATCGTCACCTATGAATTCGACTGTGACGCAGATGGCGTGTTCGAGTCTGGTATGCAGGCCGATCCAACCACAGCGTGCCTGTTTGCAGACGATGGCAACTACACCGTCGCCGTGCGTCTGCGCGATGGCCAGGGAGGCATGGGCACGACATCGCTCACGCTCACTGTGGCCGACGCGCCGCCCACAGGTGTGTCGGCCGGCGGGTTATACACTGTCACCGCCGGCCAGTCCATCACGCTGGCGGGAACCGCCATCTGCGCGCCAACCGACGTGTGCGATTACGCCTGGGTCGTGGATGGAGTCACCCATACCGGCGCGGTCGTGTCAGTGGTCTGGCTGGCTGCCGGCGACTACAACGTCACTTTTCGTGTGGTCGATGATGACGGCAACGTCGTCGAAGACACGGCGAGCATGCATGTGTTGCCGGCCCAACGCGCGATCGCGCTCGAAGCCGGCTGGAACCTGATCTCGTTCGATGTGATGCCGGCCGACACGAGTGTGGCTGCTGTGCTTGCGTCGCTCGACGGCGTGTTCGATCTGGTGTACG
>DAOUDB010000310.1:0-4851 GCA_034431495.1 Thermoflexales bacterium | reverse complement strand
CTCGCTCAGGTGCTGCATCAAAAAGGATTGCACCCGGCGCTGCGCCGGCGATAGCGACGGCAACAGATCGAGCGCCCCGTCGATCCATTCCCACGACTGACTCTGGTCGTGCTGAGCGTACTGGTGAAAGGCGACGCGCATCATCAGTTTTTTCGCCTCCTGATCGTTGGCCCAAGTGTAACCGACGCTGAGTGGCATCAACCGGGCCATGGCTTGCTCGGATTGCTTCGCGCACCGTGCTCAGTGCGCGCCCCAGGGTGATACGGTCTATGGCTTCAGCAGGATCAGGCCGGTGTTGGCCGACATGGTCACTTTCTGCACCACATCACCGGACAGAGTGCGATATTCACCGCCCAAGTCGGTTTCCTGCGCCTTGCTGGTCGGGTTGACCAGCACGATGCCATTGGCGAACACACGGCGATAGATATCATTGTCCAGCTTGGCGTACGCCTCCAGCGGGGCTCCGATTGGCGCCGACAACACCGGGTCGGCGGCGAACTCCAGGCTGCCGGCCGGATCAAACTGGAAATATGTGCGGGGTCCATTCTTGCCCATCAGGTACGAGGCCACGCTGTAGTTCAGCCATTGCCGCAGGGTGTCGGCGGCGATGTCGTCGGCGTCCAGGGCGGTCGTGAGCAAGACGATCTTGCCGTCGCGCGAGATGGACGCCAGATAGTCTACGTCGCGCTTCCAGTTGGCTTCAGACTTAAACTCCAGCGTCCCACTGTAAGGCGCACGGAGGAAGTGGGTGATGTGGACGCCATCGGCCAGACTTGCAAGTTCCTGCGCTTCGGACACGCCGGCATTGAAGGCAGCGCCATCCTCCCAGGCGTATCCGCCCACAATGACGAGCTTGTCCGGCAACGCAGCACGAATCGAGCGCAGCAGCCCTTCCACCGCGTCGTGGCGTTGCTGCGCGGTGAACGCGGTGGTACCGGTGTACACCGGCGGCGTGGTGGATCGTATCAAGCCGGTCCCGACCCCGTCCAGCACAATGCCGTCGTAGCCCTGGTCATAGACCAGCCGGCGCGCGTCGTCGGCCAGTTGCTGCCGGATTTCCTCATTGCGGATGTTCAGCAGCGGCGCGCCGTTCGGCGCCAGCGCGACTCTTTTGTTTCTGTCGTACAACAGCCAATCGGGGTGGTCCGCAGCCACCTGCGAGACCAACTCTGCATAGCCATAATAGACCTGTCGCCCGGTGACACTTACCAGCGCCAGATTGGTGTTGCGCAGATCAAAACCAACCGGCCCTTGAACCAGATCGACCACGCCCGTGAAGGTCTGTGTAGACGTGATGCGATTGCTCCACAGGCCGATGGCGGCAGTGCTGTCAATCGGGCTACGCTTTGGGGCAATGGTGGGCGGGGGCAGTGTTGGCTCAACCGTCGGCTCGGGTGTCGGCGTGGGCGTCGCTTCCGGCAATGGCGCCGCCGTCACAAAGGCCACTGGCGACGGAAAAACGCTTTCGGCCGGCGCGCTTTGCGGCAACCCCTCACACCCGGCCACCAGCATTACCAGGCCGATTAAGCCAAACAAACCAGCTACTCGATTTTGGATTGCCAGGGCCGGACTCGCGGAGCGCGACATCTGTTGTCTGTTGTCTGTCGTCTGTTGTCTGTGTTCCGTGCTCTGCAATCTGGGCTCTGCGTTCTGCCTATACACCGAACACATCCTTCAGCTTGTCGAAGAAGCCTTTCTCCTGTTGCGGCGTGACATCCTTGCCCATCGTCTTCGACAGCTCGGTGAACAGCCGGCGCTGTTCGGTCGTCAACGATTGCGGGATGTTCACCGACACGACGACGATCTGATCGCCGCGCGTGTTGCGCCGCAAGTGAGGCACGCCCTTACCCTTGATTCGGAAAACGCTACCACTCTGGGTGCCGGGCGGGATGGTCAGCTTCTCCTGACCGTCGATGGTCGGCACTTCCAGTTCGTCGCCCAGCGCCGCCTGGGCAACATTGACCCCGACCTCGACCACAATGTCCTGGTCTTTGCGGCGGAAGTAAGGATGCGGCGTCACAGAGATGACGACATAGAGATTGCCAGGCGGCCCGCCATTCGCCCCCGGCTCGCCCTCGCCGTTCAACCGGATTTGGGTGTCATTGTCCACGCCGGCCGGCACATTGACGGCCAGCGTGCGTGTGACGCGCACCTGCTTACGCCCGCCACACTGCTTGCAAGGCACAGCGATCACCTCGCCGCTGCCATTGCAGGCGGGACAGGTGGTAACACTGACAAACGAGCCGAGGATGCTCTGTTGCATCCGGCGCACCTCGCCGGTTCCATTGCAGGTGCGGCAGCGCGACGGGCTGGTACCCGGCTCCGCGCCGCCGCCATTACAGCGAGGACAGGTCTCGTTGCGAACGACCTCGATCTCTTTTTCAACGCCGAAGACGGCTTCCAGAAACTCGAGGCGCAGGTCGTAGCGCAGATCGGCGCCCCGGCGCGGACTACGCCGCTGGGCGCTGCTCTGGCGGGTGAACCCGCCGAAGAACTCGCTGAAGATGTCGTTGATGTCGCCAAAACCGCCGAAGTCACCGGGGCCAAAGCCACCACGGCCAGCATGACCGTAACGATCATACGCGGCGCGCTTCTGCTCGTCGCTCAGGACCTCGTAGGCTTCGTTGATCTCTTTGAACGCAGCCTCTGCGCCCTTTTCCTTGTTGACGTCCGGGTGATATTGGCGCGCCAGCTTGCGGAACGCCCTCTTGATGTCGTCGCCGCTTGCATCCCGGCCCACCCCGAGCACTTCGTAGTAATCACGCTTCTGAGTAGACATCTTCGTTTATGCCGCCACAGGCGCCATGCGCAAAATCAGACTCGCTTACTTTGTCTCGCGATATTCGCCCTCGACCACGTCGTCATCCGGTCCCTTGCCGGCCCCGTCGCCCGGGGGCGTCGCGCCGTCACCGGCCGGCCCGCCGGCGCCCGGCGCTGCCTGCTGATACATGCTGGCGCCGATCTGCGAGAAGGTGTTTTTCAATTCATCCGACGCCTGGCGGATGGCGTTCACGTCATCGCCGGTCAGCGCGCCACGCAGCGCGGCGATGCGGGACTCCAGTTCGGATTTCTTGTCGGCCGGTATCTTGTCGCCGTTCTCGCGGATGAACTTCTCAGCCTGATAGGCCGCATTGTCTCCTTCGTTGCGCGCCTCAACTTTCTCGCGCCGGGCCTTGTCCTCCTCGGCGTGCGCCTGGCCTTCGCGCACCATGCGCTCGATCTCGTCTTTGGCCAGGCCCGACGAGGGCTGGATGGTGATATGCGCAGACTTGCCGGTGGCCTTGTCGCTGGCCGAGACGTTCAGGATGCCATTGGCATCGATGTCGAATGTGACTTCGATCTGAGGCACGCCGCGCGGAGCCGGCGGGATGCCATCCAGGATGAACCGGCCCAGCGATTTGTTGTCGGCGGCCATGGGCCGTTCACCCTGCACCACATGGATCTCCACGCTGGTCTGCATGTCGCTGGCCGTGCTGAATACCTGACTCTTCTTGGTCGGGATGGTGGTGTTGCGCTCGATCAACGGGGTTGCCACACCGCCCAGCGTCTCGATGCTCAGCGTCAGAGGCGTCACGTCGAGCAGCAGCACGTCGCGCACCTCACCGCCCAGGACGCCGGCCTGGATGGCGGCGCCCACTGCCACCACTTCATCCGGGTTAACGGTGCGGTTTGGCTCCTTGTTAAACATGCGCTTGACGGCAGCCTGGATAGCGGGCATGCGCGTCATGCCACCGACCAGCACCACCTCGTGAACCTTGCTGGAGTCCACACCGGCGTCGGCCATGGCCTGCTTGCAGGGCGCCATCGTCCGCTGCACAAGATCCTCTGTCAGTTGTTCGAGCTTGGAGCGAGTGAGTTTCGTCACCAGGTGCTTGGGGCCGGTGGCATCGGCAGTCAGGTACGGCAGATTGATCTCGGTCTCCACCAGGGTGGACAACTCGACCTTTGCCTTCTCCGCTGCCTCGCGCAACCGCTGGAGAGCCTGGCGGTCATTCTTGATGTCGATGCCGGTCTCGGCGCGAAAGGTATCGATCAGGTGGTTCATCACCCGCATATCAAAGTCGTCACCGCCGAGGAAAGTGTCGCCGTTGGTGGCCTTGACCTCGAACACGCCGTCGCCAACATCGAGAATACTCACGTCGAACGTGCCGCCGCCCAGGTCGTACACGACAATCGTCTCGTCCTTCTTGCGATCGAGTCCATAGGCCAGTGACGACGCCGTCGGCTCGTTGATGATGCGCATCACCTCCAGGCCGGCGATCTTGCCGGCATCCTTGGTAGCCTGGCGCTGGCTGTCGTTGAAGTAGGCCGGCACGGTGATAACGGCCTGGGTGATGGATGTGCCCAGATACGCTTCGGCGTCCGACTTGATCTTCTGCAGGATCATGGCGCTGATCTCTTGCGGCGAGTACTCTTTGCCACCCATCAGTACCCGGCAATCGCCGTTGGGCGCCGCGACAACTTTATAGGGCACCACCTTCAAGGCGCGCTGCACTTCGGGGTCATTGAACTTGCGTCCCATGAAGCGCTTGATGGAGAAGATGGTGTTCTCCGGATTGACAATAGCCTGGCGCTTGGCGACCTGCCCAACCATGCGCTCGCCGGTCTTGGGGTTCACCGCCACCACCGAGGGGATCAACCGCGAGCCTTCCACACTGGGAATGACTGTCGGCTCGCCGCCTTCCATCACCGCCACAACGCTGTTCGTCGTGCCAAGATCGATACCAATGATTTTGGATGCCATAGATTTGTTCTCGCTTGTATTGCGTATTCAGTAGATCACGAAAGGCGGCTTGGGACATGGCAAACTTGTGTCCATCTTGCTTCAACAAGGATAAGTAAGCCATGCCC
>DAOUDB010000309.1:0-2226 GCA_034431495.1 Thermoflexales bacterium | reverse complement strand
CCTCGATTTTGGATTTTTGATTTTGGATTGCGTGTGGCGCAGTCAGTCAGGCGCGCAAGGCGCTGGAGGTGAGTCCGTCAATGTAGTAGTCCATGCCATACACGAACACGAGCAACAAGGGGATGGACGCCACAACGTAGCCGGCCATCATATAAGCGCGATTGCCGCCGGCCGCCTGCAACACGATGGTGACTGTGTACAAATCTCTGGAGATCAGCATCAACAACGGCCAGATGAAGTCGTTGTAGATGGTGAGAAAGTTCATGATGCCGACGGTAATCAGGATCGAGGTCGCCAGCGGCGCGGCGACGCTCCACACCATGCGCGCCTCGCTCGCGCCATCCAGCCGGGCCGCCTCGAAAATCTCCTCTGGCTGCGACTGGAAGAACGCGCGCAACAGGAAAATCGAGAAGGCCTGAGTGCCGCCCACATAGAATAGGATGAGACCCTCCAGGGTGTTGCGCAAGCCGAGACTCACCGCCAGCACAAAGCTGGGCGTGAGGGTCAGGACGCCGGGCACCAGCAGCACAAACAGCACCACGTAGAACAGCGTCTCTTTGCCGAAGAACTTCAGCCGGGCAAAAGCGTAGGCAGCCAGACACGAGAACACCGTGGTCGCCAGGATCGACACGCCGGCCACGTACAACGTGCGCGTCATTGGCCCTAGCAGCGCGCCCAGCGCCGCACCATAGTTCGACCAGCGCGGCCAGCGCGGCAACGCCCAGAAATCGAACAGGATGCTGGCGCCATCGCGCAACGACCAGACGACCATGAGCATGACCGGCACGAGCGACAGCGCCAGAATGACGCCCAGAACGCCGAGGCTGGTTGCGCCGCGTCCCCAGGCACGGATGCGTTCGCGCGTGACGCGCCACGTGATGGTCATCTCCGTCCCTCGATGGACGAATGAACGCCTTCGCCCAAACGGCGCAGATACCAGTCTTCGCCCAGGTGAATGTCGCCGGCGCGTCGATCGGCATACAGGTGCGAGGAATAGATGAGGAAGTCCGCTTCCGGCGGGATGGGGCGCGGCTCAAGTCCAAATGGATTGACCGGAATCAGCCGGCGCGTCAGCCCCTCGCCGAACAGCGGGTACTCGAACATGTCCTCGCCAAAGAAGACGGCGACTGTAGCATCTGGGGGGACAATCTGCTCGAACCGGCGCACCGGCTCGGTGTAGGCGCGGCGATTGCGCGTGAGCTGCGCGATGCGATCCATGCGGTACACCTCTTCGGGCATACTGTTCATGCGCCCCAGCACAGCGGCCAGGCCGGAAAAGCACCCCAGCAGGACAACCACCATCAGGATCACTTTGACCAACCCGCGATGAGGCCGATGCAGCCAGATAGCCACCACAGGCGTCGCAAAGATGCCGGCGATGGTGAAGTAGCGCCCGCGCCAGGGATCGTATGGGCCGGAGAACGCCTGTGCCAGCACAAACAAGGCGAACCCGGTCGCCAACACGCGGGCCGCCGGGGCGCGCATGACGCCGGTCAGCGCCAACATCACCAGCGGCAGCGCCAGCCCAAATCCAAACACACCCCAGTACGACATGTCCTCGTGCGCGTAGGGCGGTTTGGCGTAGCTGAACGGAGCGCGTGTCGCCTCTGCCGTCTCCAGATCGAACCCCAGCGCCAGTGTGAGTTGGCGGGGCCAGTCGCGCAGTGTCTGCTGGAGCGTGTAAAGATCGCCAAAAGCCGGCATCCCATCGAGCGACAGGAATTCGAAGCCGAAGCGCAACAGGTTGTTGACGCCATACTCCAGCACATAGCCGGGCGAGGCGCCTTCAAAAGCGTGAAGCTGGCGCACATAGGCCGGGCCGATGGGATGGCCGTACACCTGCCAGTTTTCGATGTAGCCGGCCGGCAGCGTGAACAGCGCCACTGCAGCCAGCGAGACAGCCGCCAACATGCCGGCATCGCCAACCAGCCGCCGACGCATGGCCGAATTCCACAACGCATACAGCGCGACGACCGCAATGCATGGCATGACCAGCAGGGCAGACGACTTGATACCCAACGCAATGCCGATCGCCAGGCCGGCCAGCGCCAGATAGCGACGCTGCCGTCGCTCGCGGAACGCCATCAACCCATACACCGCGCAGCCGACAAACGCCGTGAGCAACATGTCGTTCTGGGTCGTGATCGCCTGCATCAGGTTTTCGGTCAGCAATGCGAACACAGCTGCCGCGAACAGACTGGCGTAGCGCCGGCAGCCCATGCGCCG
>DAOUDB010000308.1:0-25976 GCA_034431495.1 Thermoflexales bacterium | reverse complement strand
TCCTGGCGTATATGTCCTGGACTTACCTGACACTGGGCGACGCCGCAACTCTGGTGCGCGTGGGGCCAGCGTCAGCTATGCCCTGGACGAGCACACTGTATCTACCATCGATCAGCAGGTAATGAGCCGAGACGACCGATTGCGCGTTTCGGCGCTCGTTGTATAATACCCGCCGTCGTTCCTCGATAGCTCAATGGCAGAGCAACCGGCTGTTAACCGGTAGGTTACTGGTTCGAGTCCAGTTCGAGGAGTTTCCCACATAAACAAACAGAGGGCCACCTGTGTGGCCCTCTGTTATTTGCCGTCACCCTCGCCAACTGCCTGTCTGCTGTCTGCCTGCTGTGATGCGCGCGCTTCGATCTGACGACTGGCTGCCGAAGGCCGGCTACTTGCCAAGCAGCCGCTGCGCCGCAATGAGAGTGTTCTGCATCAGCATGGCGATGGTCATCGGGCCGACGCCACCCGGCACCGGCGTGATCGCGCCCGCCACTTGACTGACGCCTTCGTAGTCCACATCGCCAACCAATCGCGAGCCAGACTTGCGCGTCGCATCGGGAACGCGATTGATGCCCACATCGATCACAACGCAGCCCGGCTTGACCATGTCGGCCGTCACAAAACGCGCCTTGCCAATGGCGGCAATCAGAATGTCTGCTTCGCGCGTCACGCCGGCCAGATCGGCTGTCTTGCTGTGGCACACCGTCACGGTGGCGTCGCGGGCCAACAGCATCAGCGCGACCGGCAACCCCACAATTGCGCTGCGGCCCAGCACCACAGCGCGCTTGCCGGCAATGGGAATGCCGCTGCGATCGAGCAGTTCGATGCATCCTTTTGGCGTGCACGGCGCGAAGCTGGGTTCGCGTCCCTTCAAGCCCAGCCGGCCAATGTTGCTGGGGTGAAATCCATCCACATCCTTTTCGAGGGGAACAGCCGCTAAGACAACCTGATCGTTGATGTGGGCCGGCAGCGGCAACTGCACCAGAATGCCGTGCACATCGGGCCGGCCGGCCAGTTCGCGCACCAGCGCAAGCGCTTCTTCCTGAGTTGTCGTGGCCGGCAGCTCGTAGCCAAACGAAGCCAGTCCCAGCTCTTCACACGTCTTGCGCTTATTGCGCACGTAGGCGGCCGAAGCAGGATTGTCGCCGATGAGCACAGTAGCCAGCCCCGGCGCAATACCATGCGCCTCCCTGAAACGCGCCACGTCTGCCTTGACTTCGTCTCGAATAGCCGCCGCGATCGCAGTCCCGTCGATGATATGCGCCATGTTTCCTCTTTGCTTACTTGAACGTGGGCAAGCTGCCAATTCGGAACCTGCCAACCTCGCCAACCTTATGAAGCTTAAAGAACCTTACCCCGCATCGTTGAGCATGTCCATCGCACTGGCCGTCAACAATGTCACAGCCAGCGGCAGCGCGTCTTCGTCGATCTGAAAGCGCGGGCTGTGATGCGGTTCGGTGATGCCTTTGGCAGAGTTGCCGGCCCCGACAAACACAAACGCGCCCGGCATGGCCTGCAGGAAAAAGGCGGCATCCTCGGCGCCCATCAAGCGGTAATCGGTCTGCACATTGTGCGGGCCAACCAGCCGGCGCGCGTGCCGACGCACGATCTCTGCCATAGCCGGGTCATTCACCAGCGGCGGCGTCGCAGCGTCCGACAAGGCAACCGTTGCTTCCAGGCCCAGGGCACGCGCCGTATGCCCGGCAATCTCCTGAATGCGCGTATTCAGCAGCCGGCCAACTGCTTCGTCAAATGCGCGCGTGGTGCCACCAAACTCGACGATATCGGGGATGATGTTGTGAGCCGTGCCCCCTCGCACATAGCCCACCGTCACGACGCCTTGCTCCATCGGGTTCACGTTGCGAGACACAATAGACTGCAACGCGGTGATGATGTGCGCCGCGCCGACAACTGGATCAGCGCCCTGATGCGGCATTGCGCCATGCGCGCCGCGGCCGCGCACGGTGACAGTGAACGCGCCGCTGCCGGCCATCGTTGGGCCGTCGGTCATTGCAACAACACCGGTGGGCAAGGTGCTGAAGATATGCGCCGAGAGCGCGCGATCAGGGCGGGGATTCTCCAGCGCGCCATCGGCAATCATGGCCCGCGCGCCGGCCACAATCTCCTCGGCCGGCTGAAATACAAACTTGGCTACCCCCGACCATTCTGATCGTCGGGCGGCCAACAGTTCGGCCACCGTTAACCCAATTGCCGTGTGCGCATCGTGGCCACAGGCATGCATCCGACCATCGTTGCACGACCGGAATGGCACATCCACCATTTCCTGGATCGGCAGCGCGTCCATGTCAAAGCGCAGTAGCAGTGTGTGTCCGCCGCCGGATCGCGCGCCGTCCATCACCGCCACAACACCGGTCTTGCCGACGCCGGTCTGCACTTCAAAACCCAGCTCGGCCAGACGCTGCGCCACGATGCCGGCGGTGCGCACTTCCTCGAAGGCGATTTCGGGGTGGGCGTGCAAGTCCCGCCGTATGGCGATAACGCCTTCACGACGCGCTTCGGCCTCACGTCTCAGTTGGTCAATGTCGGGCAATCAGATCCTCCTGACGCAAGAGGTGGCGCACGCTTATCAGCGAACGCCCCTATCTGCCGGAGCAAGCATAGTGACCACAGGGCATCGTGTCAAGCGCCTATTCGCCGGCCACAATTCTGGCAATCACTCCCGGCCGGTGCAACACGTAAAGCTCGCCAGCTTCATCCTCGCCAAAGGAGGTGATGTTCATACCGCTTTCGAACAGCGCCTCATTGACCCATTCACCGGCAGCGTTGCGATGCAGCGCCCAGATGGTGCCGCTGCAAAAGTCTGTGTAAAGATAACGGCCCACCAGAGCAGGGATAGCCGACCCACGATACACATAGCCGCCGGTCACCGAGCAACCGAGATCGTGACCATACTGATAGATAGGAGGCGTGAAGGATGGGCTGTCCTGTCCGCCGCGATAGGGAGCAAATCCCTCGCGCAGTCGCCAACCGTAGTTCTCCCCGCCCCGGCTGGAAGCCGGCTGGAAATCGATCTCCTCGTAGGCATTTTGGCCCACATCGGCAATGTACAGATCGCCCGTCGCGCGATCAAAGCTGAAACGCCAGGGATTGCGCAATCCAATCGCCCACAGTTCCAGCGCGGCGCCCGGCCCAAAATCCGGATTGTCGGCAGGGATGGCATACAACCGGTCACCGTCAATCCGGCTCACATCGATCCGTATCATCTTGCCCAGCAACGACGCAGTGTTCTGCGCGTAGTTCTGCGGATCACCGGCTGCGCCGCCGTCGCCCATGCCGATGTACAACATGCCATCCGGCCCAAACTTCAACTGCCCGCCGTTGTGATTCGAGTAGGGTTGAGCGATGGTCAAAATGACCTGCTCGCTGGCCGGGTCGGCCGACAAGCCGTCCGCGCTCACCACAAAGCGCGACACGACCGTCGCGCCGCGCCGGTCTGTGTAGTTGGCGTATACAAGCCGATCTTGCGCAAAGTCCGGGCTGAAGGCGATGCTCAGCAATCCTTGTTCGTTGCCCTGGCTGCCGACGCGATCGGTGATATCCAGAAAAACCGTGTCGCGCACGCGGCCATTCTCGATCACCCTGACACGGCCCGGCTGTTCGGTCACATAGAGCCGGCCCGACCCGTCGCCGGCATGTGTCAGATAAGTCAGCGCATCCAGCCCCTCGACAACCGTTTGCAGCGCGAGTTGGGGTGGAGCATCAGCCGTCGGCTGTGGCGCGGCTTGCGGCGCAGCTGACGGCGCAACTTCCGCCGTGGCAACTGGTTGCGTCTCGGCCGGCGCGCGGGTGGCTGTTGGCATTTCGCGCGGCGTGCCGGTGACAGGCGCAACCGGCGCAGCACACGCAGAAGCTAGCAGTGCCACCATGCCTACCGCTGCCCACAAATTCTGTTGCTTTGGTTTCATGGGTCCAGGGTATGCAAATGCGCTGAGAACGCGCTGAAGATAGCCTGAACCCGGCGTGAACCAGAGTGCCCCGTTCTAACGCCTGAGGCCGGCCCATGATATAACCCACGCCATGCCAACCATCGCATTCCAGGGTGAACCCGGCGCCTACAGCGAACAGGCTGCCTTCGATTTTTTCGGCGCGCAGGCGCAACCTGTGCCGCGCGCCACATTCGACGCTGTGTTCGATGACACCACAGCCGGCAAAGTTGATTTCGGCATTGTGCCGGTCGAGAACTCGCTGGCCGGCAGTGTGCATCGCAACTACGACTTGCTGATGCGCCACACTCTGCACATCATCGGCGAAGCGATTGTGCGCGTGCGTCACAACTTGATCGCCCTGCCCGGCGTTGAACTGGCAGATATTCGGCGCGTGTATTCGCACTGGCAGGCGCTGGACCAGTGCGAGAAAACGCTGGGCCGGCTTTTGCCCGGCGTCGAGCGCGTCCAGGTCTACGACACCGCCGGGGCGGTCAAGATGGTGCTGGCAGAGGGGCGCGCCGACACTGCTGCGATTGCCAGCAAGCGCGCCGCCGAACTGTATGAGCTGCCGGTGCTGCGCGAGGGGATCGAAGACGATCCCACCAACTTCACGCGCTTTGTGGTGTTGAGCCGCGAGCCGGCCAGCCCGCCGGCTGCCACCCCCTGCAAAACATCGCTGGTGTTTGCCACGCGCAACACGCCGGGATCGCTCTACAAGGCGCTGGCCGCATTTGCGCTGCGCGACATTGACCTGTCCAAGATCGAGTCGCGCCCGCTGCAAGGGTCGCCCTGGGAGTACCTGTTCTATCTGGATTTCATCGGCAATCAGTCCGATGAAGTGTGCATGCACGCGCTGGCGCAACTGCGCGAGTTTTCGACGTTTGTGCGGGTGCTGGGCAGCTACCCGCGCGCCAACATGCCGGCCTGAACAGCGGGATCAAGCGCGCCCGGCGCGACAAATGCCTGCCAGATGAAGATCGCCAGCATCACCAGGCACAGAATCAGGTTGAGGAAGGCGGCTGCCAGCGCGCCCAAACAATAGCCGACGCCAAAGCGCAGCGCCTGTCGCCAGGGGCGCTCCTGCAACAGCTCCACCAACACGATCGCGATGAACGCGCCCAGCGCAGCGCCGGCCAGTGTGCCGACCACCGGCACAACCCCTGTCAACACCAGGCCGCCGATCAGTCCGCCCACCAGCGCAGCCACAACTGTTTTCCACGATGCGCCGGCCTTGCGCGTAGCCAGCGCCGAAAGCAAGCGGTCGCTGACCCAGGTCAGGGCCACAATTCCTCCCAACACCAGCAGCGTCGGCCAGCCGATGCGGGAAAACCCGTCCGCCCACGCCCAAACCAGCGCGCCGAGCCAGATCAGCAGCGAGCCGGGCAGCACCGGCAGCACCGCGCCGATCAACCCCAGCAGCATCAGGGCATAGGCCAGCAGCATGACGCCCGATGCAAGCGGTTCACTCAACAAGCGCTTGCTACCCCTCGGTGTCATCCGCCAGGCCGGCGATCGTGCGCACCAGGGTAATGACGCTGATGACGATGCGCAGCAAGTCGCCGGTTTGCACCGCCGGCAATCTGACTTCCCTGCGACCGGCCTGAGACTGTTCAACGGTGCGCGCATAGAGCGCGGCAGCCGCCAGGCCGACCATCAACCCGATGCCGCCGCCGATGACAAACACTTTGACTTTCCAGTTCATGGTTGTCGTCCTTTGAGAAAACGTATTGTAGCCTGCCGGTCAGTCTGGCAGTTTGCGCCGGGCTTGACAGGCCGGCCGAGCGGATTAAAATGCAAACACATGAACATCTGAGCGTATGTTCATATAAGCAAACATGGCAACACGAAACAAGCCGGCTGCGCCGACCCCGCTCGACGACACAACCGCCTCGCAACTGGCGCAACTCTTTAGCGCATTGAGCGACCCCTCTCGTGTGCGCATTCTCTGGGCCTTATTGAGCAACGAATGCAACGTTGGCGAACTTGCGCGGCGCGTGGAGATGAGCGAGTCGGCCGTGTCGCACCAACTGCGGCAATTGCGCCAGTTGCGGCTGGTGCGCGCGCGCAAAGCCGGCCGCGCCGTGTTCTACGCCATCGACGACGACCACGTCATCGACCTTTTTCAGCGCGGCCTCGATCATGTGCGGCATCGTTAACAGCGCCGCGCGCCTGGAGTAAATCATGAACATCACCTACATATCCACAATCACCTGTCCTGCGTGCGGCCATGCGTCTGAGGAAACAATGCCCGATGACGCCTGCCAACGGTTCTATCGCTGCGCGCAATGCGGAACTGTGCTAAAGCCAAAACCGGGCGACTGCTGCGTGTTCTGCTCATATGGCAGCGCGCGCTGCCCCGACAAACAGCGCGAGTCTTTGGGCGCGGCAAGCGCGTAATTGCACCATGAACGAAAGCGTTCTTGAGATCACCGGCATGGACTGCGCCGAGTGCGCGCGCGGCATCGAACGCGGCGTGGCCCGGCTTGAAGGCGTGCAGTCGTGCAGCCTTAGCTACGAGACGGCCAAACTGCGCGTGCAAGGCAACGTCACCCGCGAACAGGTCATCGCCCGTGTGCGCGAGCTGGGTTACGACGTGGCAACAGAAGACGGGCAGGCGACAAACAATCAAGCGCCGGCCACTTTCTTTCATGTCATGCTGGCCCAGCGCGACACGGCGCTGGCCGTGCTGGGTGGCGCGTTGATTCTGCCCGGCTTGATCTTTGACGAGGCGCTGCCAGCGCTGGGCATTGCATCCCCGTTGCCAGAAGCATGGATCGCCGCATGCGCCATCGCAGCCCTGGCAACCGCCGGCTTGCCGGTGTTCCGCAGCGCCTGGCGCGCGCTGACAATCAACCGCGAGATCGGCATCAACGCGCTCATGTCCATCGCCGCCGTCGGCGCGGTCTTCATCGGCGCTTACACCGAAGCTGGCCTGGTCATGGTGTTGTTTGCCGTGGGCGAGGCGCTGGAAGGCTACACCATGCAACGCGCCCGGCACGCCATCCGCAGCCTGTTGGCTGTGGCGCCCAACGAAGCCACAGTCCTGCGCCCATGCATCGACTGCAAATCACACCTGGGCCAGGATGGTTACACCGGCGGGCCATGTCCCTTTTGCGGACTGGAGGAGCAGCGGGCGCCGGTTGGCGATCTGCGCGTCGGCGAGACGGTGATCGTCAAACCCGGCGAGCGCATCCCGATGGATGGACGCATCCTCAGCGGGGCGTCGTCTGTCAATCAGGCGCCCATCACTGGCGAAAGCATCCCGGTGGACAAACAGGCCGGCGATGCCGTATTCGCCGGCAGCATCAACGGGCCGGGCGCGCTCAGTATCGAAGTTGGCCGGCTGGCCGCCGACAACACCCTCAGCCGCATCATCCGCATGGTGGAAGAGGCGCAGGAGCAGCGCGCCCCAAGTCAACGCTTCGTGGACCGTTTTGCGAAGGTCTATACGCCGGCGGTCGTGCTGATCGCGGCGCTGGTGGCCATCATTCCGCCGGCGCTGTTCGGCGCGCCGTTTCTTAATCCCGATCCGCACACACAGGGCTGGCTTTACCGCGCGCTCGAATTGCTGGTCGTGGCCTGTCCCTGCGCGCTGGTCATCAGCACGCCGGTCAGTCTGCTCAGCGCGATTGCCAACGGCGCGCGCAATGGCGTGCTGTTCAAGGGCGGCGCGCATGTGGAAACACTGAGCCGGGTGCGGACCATCGCTTTCGACAAAACCGGCACGCTGACGACCGGCCAGCCGGCAGTGGTGCGCGTGCGTTCGGCGCGCTGCGCGACAAACGACAATGAGCCGTGCGAACAGTGCAATGACCTGCTGGCGCTGGCAACGGCCATCGAGCGGCGCAGCGAACACCCGCTGGCGCGCGCGGTGGTGAAGCGTGCAGATCAGAGCGGGCTGGGCAACAAGTATCCGGCCGCGCAGGCTGTCACCGCATTGGCCGGGCGCGCTGTCGTCGGCTCGGTGAACGGGCATGAGATTATCATCGGCAGCCACGCGTTTTTCGAGCACGGCATCCCGCACGAAGACCATTGCGAGGAAGCGCAAGCTGCATCGCGCGCGGGCCACACGCCGCTGATGATCGGGGCAGATGGGCAATATCTGGGTTACATTGCGGTGGCGGATGCTGCGCGCCCAGGCAGCCGTCAGGCGCTGGCCGAATTGAGACAAGACGGCGTTGGCGCGCTGATCATGCTAACCGGCGACAACACCGCCACCGCGCAACGCATTGGCGATGAGGTCGGCGTGACGGAGATTCGCGCCAACCTGCTGCCCGAGGACAAAGTCGAGGCGGTGCGCGCGCTGCGCCGGCAGTTCGGGTATGGGGCGATGGTGGGCGATGGCATCAACGACGCGCCGGCACTGGCTGCCGCCAACGTGGGCATTGCTATGGGCGGCAGTGGCACGGCCCAGGCCCTGGAAACGGCGGACATCGCGCTGATGGCCGATGAGCTAGGCAAACTGCCCTTCGCGCTGCGCTTGAGCCGGGCAGCAATGCGCACCATCCGCGTCAACATCGGCCTGAGCATCGGCATCAAACTGGCTGTCTTTGCAGTAGTGCTGCTGGGTCTGGGCAGCATGTGGATGGCCGTGCTGGCCGATGTAGGGGTTTCGTTACTGGTCACGCTGAACGGGCTACGCCTGCTGGCCTTGCCGCTCCAGTCCCGTCAACAGATCCGGCCCGCCATGCCATCATGACGGGCCGGGATTGACACCTGTAATGCAGCAGTCAGGGTCTTTCGATCAGACCACCGGCAACGACTCCTGGGCTTTTTTGATCTCTTCTTCCGGCAACTCGTAATCGGTCATCTTGCCGCTGAGGTAGCGCTCATAAGCGGACAAGTCAAAGTGGCCGTGGCCGCACAAGTTAAACACGATTGTCCGGCTCACGCCTTCCTCGCGACACTTGATCGCTTCATCGATAGCGCCCCGGATGGCATGCGCAGCCTCTGGCGCGGGCAGAATCGCCTCGGTCTGGGCAAACAACACGCCGGCCTCGAAGGTGGCCAACTGGTTGACGGCGCGCGCCTCGATATAGCCGTGCCGGTAGAGTTCGCAAATCTCAGACGCCATGCCGTGATAGCGCAGGCCGCCGGCATGGATGGGGGCCGGCATGAAACCGTGGCCCAGGGTGTACATCTTGACCAGCGGGGTCATCATCGACGTGTCGCCGAAGTCATAGGCGTACACGCCGCGCGTCAGGCTGGGCGCAGCCGAGGGTTCAATCGCGACGATGCGCAGTTTGTGGTTCTTATCCTTCAGCTTGGGGGGCAGGAAGGGGAAGGCAAAGCCGGCGAAATTGCTGCCGCCGCCGATGCAGCCAACCAGCACGTCCGGCTCTACGCCGGCCATTTCCAACTGCCGCTGGGTCTCCAAACCGATCACGGTCTGGTGCAACAACACGTGGTTGAGCACGGAACCAAGCGCGTATTTGGTCGGGATCTTGTTTGTGACCGCGTCCTCGACGGCTTCGCTGATCGCCAGGCCCAGGCTGCCGGAGCAGTTGGGGTCCTGCGCCAGCATGGCGCGGCCGGTGTTGGTGTCGGGGCTGGGGCTGGGCACCACGGTTGCGCCCCACGTCTCCATCAGGTAACGGCGATAGGGCTTCTGGTCATAGGAGACGCGCACCATGTAGACCTTGCATTCGATGCCGAACATCTTGCAGGCCAGCGACAGCGCGCTGCCCCATTGCCCGGCGCCGGTCTCGGTGGCGATGCGCTGTGTGCCGGCTTCCTTGTTGTAGAACGCCTGCGCCACAGCCGTGTTGGGCTTGTGGCTGCCGGCCGGGCTAACGCCTTCGTACTTGTAGAAAATTCTGGCCGGCGTTTGCAGGGCCTTTTCCAGCCTGTGCGCCCGGAATAGCGGCGTCGGACGCCACAATTTGTACACATCGCGCACGGGGTCGGGTATCTCGATCCAGCGCTCCTTGCTGACTTCCTGCTTGATCAGCTCCATTGGGAACAACGGCGCCAGATCGTCTGGTCCGACCGGCTGTTTGGTGCCCGGGTGCAACACGGGCGGCAGGTCAAACGGCAGATCGGCCTGAATGTTGTACCAGGCTTTGGGGATGTCGTTCTCGCTCAATGTGAACTTGGTCTGGTCGGACATGTCAGATGTCTCCTTTTCTATGCGCTCCTCCGTGGGTATGGCCGTTGATTCTAACCGGGTTCCAGGCCCTGCTGAGCGCTTGGCGGCAAAAAAGCCCGGCTGCTGCGCGCAACCGGGCATGCAAAGGACAGATCACCAATGGCGCACACTGCCCGCTCAGATCAGCCGGGCGTTGCGGTTGGTGGCGTCGCATTCCAGTTGCGGGATCTGGTCGAACTTCGCCTTCTTGAGCGCCGCGCGAACAGCGTCGCGCACTTTGGCGCGCGACAGCGTGTTGTTCGACGCGCGCACAGTCTTGACGTAGTAGTAGGTGAACGCGCCGTTGAACCGGCCCTCGAAGTAAGCGTCGGCGCTGGTTTGATCGTCGCGGCAGCCGGCCCACAGAATGTGATGCCGGGCCAGCATCCTGTCGGACTTGCGCAACCCTGCCACCGTGCGCATGGGCGCGTCGCGCAACTTGAGAAAGGCTTTGTAGGAAGGCGGCGGCAGATAACGCGGCCGGGGCGCATTGGGCAGCAGCAACACCACCGGGTCCAGGTTCTTGATGCCGGTGCCGCTGTGGCAGGTGTCGAAGTAGCACTCGAGCAGCGCATCCTGGGGAAGTTGCGTGAAGAGGTCGTGCAGCTCGTCGTCGAGGATGATGTGATCCGGGTCCCATTGGTCATCTTTGGCTGCCAGATCATAGGGGCAGAACGCTTCATCGGCGCGATCTGCTTCGTCGCCGCTCACGTCGGGGACCTGCGTGCCGTGGCTCGACAGGCTGAAGACGATGTACTTCAGCGCGCCGGCTTTGGCGTCGGCCACCAGCGACCTCAGGTTGGACATGATCCGGGCTTTGGTGGCCTGGGCATCGGTCAGCACGGTGATGTCGGCCTCGGTGAATCCGAGCATGTCCTTGAGCAATTGCGCCATGTCGTTGGCGTCATTGACACAGCCTCTTAGCTCCGCCGTCGGGTAGTTCTTGAACTTGTTAATTCCCACGCACAACGCCCTTCGATTCGACATCTCTGCACCTCCTCATTCCAGATACGGTTGAACCACGAAGCAACAAAGGCCACAAAGCCGCTGATCGGGCGCAGGCTTTGGGTGCTTTGCAGCAGCGGGCTTATTCAAAACGCGGCAGCCAGTCGCCGTGCGCGGCGATCAGGTCATCTACCAGCGCCGTGATTTGCTCCAGGTCCAGCTCGGCGGCGGTATGCGGATCGAGCATGGCGGCATGGTAGATGTGCTCACGCTTGCCGGTCAAAGCAGCCTCTACAGTCAACGACTGCACATTGATGTTGGTCTGCATCAGGGCGGCCAGTTGGGGCGGCAGCGCCCCGACGCGGGTGGGCTGCAAGCCATTGCGATCAACCAGCACCGGCACTTCGACACAACAGCCCTGCGGCAAGTTGTCGATCAGGCCATGGTTCGGCACATTGCCATAGATCACGCGCGGCTGATTGGTCTCGATGCTGTGAATGATGCCAGAGCCATACTCGTGGCTGCGCTGGTGCTGGATGCCTTCGCCGCGCTCGAACGCTTCGCGCATGACCTGCCAGCCGGCGATCTGCGCTTCGCAGCGGCGGATGTACTCATCCAGCGGCACGTTGAACGTGTCGATCAAGTCGGGCCGGTCACGCTTGATGAACCACGGCACATATTCGCTGAAGTGCTCGCTCGACTCGGTGACGAAATATCCAAAGCGACGCAGGACTTCGTAGCGCACCAGATTCCAGGCTGGCGCGCGGCCCTCCTCGTACACCTTGCGAATCAGGGGATACAGATCCTGCCCATCGCGCTCGAAGCGCAGGTAGAACGCCATGTGGTTGATGCCGGCGCAGATGTAGTTGATCTCCTCGATTGGCACACCGATGTCATGGGCGAGCTGCTCGGCTGTGCCCTGCACGCTGTGGCACAAGCCAACTGTCTTGATCTTGCTGCCCCGACTGATCGCCCAGCAATTCATCGCCATCGGGTTGACATACTGCAAGAAAACCACGTCCGGGCATACCTGCTCCATCGTCCGGCAGTAATCCAGCATGACCGGGATGGTGCGCAACGCGCGCATAATCCCGCCGATGCCAAGCGTGTCGGCGATGGTTTGGCGCAGGCCATACTTCTTCGGAATCTCGAAGTCGATGACGGTGCCGGGCTTGTAACCGGCCACCTGGAACATGGAGATGGCATAGTCGGCGCCGTCGAGTGCGCGCCGGGGGTCTGTGGTGGCTTCGATCACGGGATGCGCGCCGAGATACTCGGCCAGCTTGCGCGCCACAACTTCAGACGTTTTGAGGCGTTCGGGGTCGATGTCGTACAGGCTGATCGTCGAGCCGGCCAGTTCGGGATAACTCAGGATGTCGCCGAGCAGGTTTTTGGCAAAGACAGTGCTGCCGGCGCCGATCAAGGTGATCTTGGGCATGGATGCAAATTTCTCCTGTAGTGCTGTGCCGGCAAGTATACCGTCTCAAGAGGCGAAAACAAGAACAAGCCGGGCATTCTTGTCTCAAGTGCCCGGCTTGTGAGTGGCTGGTTCGAGCGATCAGTCGCCCAGGTAAATTCGAACTTTAGCCAGCAGATTCAGCAGCCTTGCTGGGTTTGGTCTCTGCAGCCGCTTTGCTTTCGCTCCCACCTGTGCTATCGCTGGTCGATGATGCCGGTTTGTGCTCCATCGGCTTCACACGCTTCGATTCTCCAGACTTGCCGTTGGAGGATCGGCTGTCTGTGATGTACCAGCCTGAACCTTTGAAGGTCACGGCGACCTGGCTAACCACACGATACACGTGGCGACGGCCGCATTTCGGGCAACGCTTGATCGGCTCGTCAGTGAACTTCTGTCGTTGTTCAAACTGATTGCCACAGTCAGGACAGGCGTACTGATAGGTCGGCATGAGCGCGGATTATACAGCCGAGCATTAGAGCAGAATTAGCAATCGCAGCAGCTACGCACGGTGAAGCCGTTCGCGCGCCCGCGCGACAATCCTACAATATGACGCATGCTGACAAACGTCATCGTGTATCAGGAGGCAGCATGACCGACGTTTTGGCCGCGCGCCTGTTGATGGGGCTATCACTTGCTTTTCACATTGTGTTTGCCGCCGCCGGCATCGCCATGCCGTTGTTCATGGTCATTGCCGAGTGGCGCTATCGCCGCACCGGCGACGGCGTGTGGCTGTCTCTGGCCAAAGCCTGGTCGAAAGGAGCAGCCGTGCTTTTCGCCGTCGGCGCGGTGGGCGGCACGGTACTGTCGTTCGAGCTGGGGCTGCTGTGGCCCGGCTTCATGCAATTTTCCGGCTCGATCATCGGTGTGCCATTTTCGCTGGAAGGGTTCGCCTTCTTTACAGAGGCGATCTTCCTGGGCATCTATCTGTATGGCTGGGAGCGCGTGTCGCCCCGGCTGCATCTGGGCGCCGGCCTGATCGTAGCCGTTTCCGGGGCGCTCTCTGGCCTGCTGGTGTTGATGGTCAACGGCTGGCAGCACGCGCCGGCCGGCTTTGAAGTGGCCAACGGGCAGGCAGTGAGCATCGACCCGTTCGCCGCCATGTTCAACCCGGCCTGGCCACACATCGCGCTGCACATGAGCATCGCAGCCTATCAGACAGTTGCCGCCGCCATGATGGGCATTCACGGCGTCATGCTGCTGCGCGATCGGAGCAACCTGTTTCATCGCAAGGCATTTGCGTTTGCGCTGGGGGTCACACTCATCACCGGCATCCTGCAACCGCTGGCCGGCGACTTCAGCGCCAAGCAAGTGGCCCAATTGCAGCCGGCCAAGCTGGCTGCGATGGAGGGCCAGTTCAAGACCGAACAAGGCGCGCCCTTGCGCATCGGCGGCATTCCCAATCCTGATACGCAGGAAACCCCACTGGCAATCGAAATACCGGGCATGTTGAGCTGGCTGGCGTTTGGCGACACCGGCGCGACGGTCATCGGGCTGGAGGAATTCCCGCGCGCAGATTGGCCGCCGGTGCTATTGGTGCACCTGGCTTTTCAGATCATGGTCGGCAGCGCATTTGTCATGGCCGGCGTGGCGGGGCTGGGCGCAGTGTTGGCATGGCGTAGACGCCGGCTGCCAGACAGCCGGTGGTACCTGTGGCTGGCGACGCTGGCGGCGCCCTTCGGCCTGCTCGCGCTGGAGACCGGCTGGATCGTGACCGAGTTGGGCCGCCAGCCATGGATCATTCAAGACATCATGCGCACGCTGGACGCTGTGACGCCGATGACCAACCTCGGCGTGCCACTGGTTACCTTTGCGCTCATCTATGTTGCGCTGGCCGTGATCACCGTGTGGGTGCTGACGTATCAGGTCATCCATAGCCCGCGCATCACGCCCGAGCAACCCACCGCAGCACAACCACAACCCGGAGTCTGATAGCGATGAATGCGTTCCTGTTTGACCTTCCCTCTCTGGTTGCCGGCAGCATCATGGTGGCGCTGACGTTCTATGCCCTGCTGGGCGGGGCCGACTTTGGCAGCGGCGTGTGGGATCTGTTGGCCGCCGGCCCGCGCGCCCGCGAACAGCGCGAGTTGATCGCTCATGCCATCGGCCCCATCTGGGAAGCCAATCACGTCTGGCTGATCGCGGCCATCGTCATTCTGTTCACCGGCTTTCCAGTGGCGTTCGCCGAGATTTCGACCGCCCTGTTTATCCCGTTGATGGTCATGCTGATCGGGATCGTAGCGCGCGGCTCGGCATTCGTCTTTCGCGCCTACGGCTCACAGACAGACTCGGTGCGGCAGGTATACGGCACGGTGTTCGCCATTGCCAGCGTTGTCACACCGATCTTTCTTGGCATCGTCATCGGCAGCATCAGTTCTGGCCGCATTGTGGTCGTGGATGGCGTGGTGCGCACCGATTTCATCGATGCGTGGCTGGGCGTGTTCCCGCTTGCAATGGGAGCGCTGACGCTGTGCCTGTTTGCGTTGCTGGCAGCGGTCTATCTTGCCGTCGAAGCGGACAGCACCCACAACGAGGCGCTGCGCGAGGATTTCCGCCGGCGCGCAATCATCGCGGCGATCGTGACCGGCGTCGTCGCGTGGATCAGCCTGTTTCTGATCCGGCAGGATGCGCCTGTGTTATATGCCGGCTTCGTCGAACGCCCCTGGACCCTGGCCACGATCGGGCTGTCTGTCCTGCTCGGTATCGGAACGCTTGCGGCGCTGCTGAAACGCCGGTTCTACCTGGCGCGCCTGACTGTGGCCCTGCAGGTCGTCTGTGTGATGTGGACATGGGCCTTCGCCCAGTACCCCTATCTGGTGCTGCCGAATCTGACAATCCAGCAGGCAGCCGGGCCAGAGATCACATTGCAGATCGCGGTTGTCGCGCTCATCGCCGGCGGTCTGATCCTGTTCCCCTCACTGTTCCTGCTGTTCCGCGTGTTCAAGGGGCGCAGGGCGTTTGCGTTGATCGATGCGCCGCCCGGCGCGCGCCGCTCCTGAACAATCCTTTATCTCAGGATCGGCGCCAGCCCAACACACCCAGACCCACAGCCAGCACGAGCGCAACGCCGGCCACAATGCGCCACCACGGTGTTGTGTCCGGCTGTGTGGCCGGCTGCGCCGCCGGCTCGCCGGTGTGTGTCATCACGTCGGGCGGCTGAGAGGTCTCGGTAGGCCCCGGCGCCGGCGGGGCACCTGCCTGCGTTACGGGGGTCTCCGTTGCAGCATCGCTCTGCATCAGCATGGCCTCTGGCGTCGTCGCCGGCGTGGCCTGTGGCGCAGCTTTGGGCGCAAGCATCGGTTGCGCCGCTTCCGGCGTCGGCTGCTCTTCGGGCGCTTCGGCGGCAGATTCGGCAGCCTGCCGCATAGCCTGCATCGGCTGCTCGTCCGCGGCAGGGCCGGGGGTCACGACCACTTCGGATTCTGCCGGGGCAGCCCTGGCGGCATCGGCCGCAATCGAATCTTCTGACTGCGTTGGCGGCACGACAAAAGCAGCTTGCGTTGCCGGCGCTGGCGACGCGGCGGGGGGTGCAGACAAGCCGGCCAGATCAAGCCCGATCGCAATCACAAACACAGCGGCCGCCAGAGCCGAGCCAACGCGCAGGAACCATCCGAGTGGACTGACCGGCACGCGCGATGGCATGGGACGGGGTGCGGCAACTGAAAGCGGGATGGTGAAATCACGCGGCAACGGCTGGGGCGGCAAAATGCGCGCCGTGTCGATCAGCAGGCGTGTCGCGTCAACCCGGCGCTTGAGGGCCGGCTCGGCGCGCAAGCGGGCCTCGAACGCAACGCGCTCCGCGTCAGACAGCCGGCCATCCAGCCAGGCCGAGATCAGTTCATCATCCGACTGATCAGATTGACGATTGACAATTGACGAGTGACGATTCGACATGACAATGCGCCGTGTTTTTTCGGCGCGCAGTTCTATTGACGAAATTGATCCGGCAGCAGTTCCGGCCGGCTGAGCAGATAGTCGCGCAGCTTGGCGCGCGCCCGGCTGAGCCGCGACTTGACTGTGCCCAGGCTGGTTTGCATGATGTCGGCGATCTCTTCGTAGCTCATACCCTGCACATCAGACAGAACGAACGTAACGCGCTGATCCGGAGGCAGCGCCAACGCCGCCCGCGCAATGGCGTCGCGCAACTCGGCGCGCTCGGCAGCGTCGGCGGGCGATTCGTCCACAGAGGCGAGAAACGACTCAAAGTCGCCATCCTCCGCGGCGTCGTCTGCGCCCAATCCGTCAAGCGATGTGGTGGGCCGGCGCTTGCGATAGCGCAAGAGGTCGAAGCAGGCATTGGTGACCGTGCGCAGAATCCAGCTCTTGAACGAGCCGCCCCGAAACAACTTGATGCCTTTGTAGGCCGATAGAAAGGCTTCCTGGGTGGCGTCGGACGCGGAGGCAGCATCGCCCATGATGCGATAGGCCACGTTGTAGACCTGGGACTGATAGGACAAGATCAGCGCATTGAATGCATGCGCATCGCCACGCTGGGCTGCTTTGATGAGCGCCGCTTCATCCATGCCGGGGGAAATTGTAGACGATGGCAGTGCCCTCAACGGGACTCGAACCCGTGTTTTGGCCTTGAAAGGGCCACGTCCTAGACCGCTAGACGATGAGGGCCTGGTCTGCTCTGGCGCAAGCCCTCGCGCACCCAGGAGCCACAGGCAACGAACAACGATTCTACCACCGCATGGGTATAATCGCCACCACATATTTGCGGCACATTGGACGCGCGCCACCATTGCCGGCGCGCTGTCCTTGCGACCGAGACGAATCGGAGGCAAGTTGTTGAAGAAATCCTTGAGGCGCTGTCTCGGCGTTCTGGCGATCCTCTCACTGGCAATGGGGGCCTGCGGCGCGCCATCCGACAGCGACATGGCCGCCACTGCCACGCCGGCATTCGTGCCGGTGATAACGCTTCATGCGCCAACTGTTGCGCCATCGGACACACCACTCCCCCCACCCACTGAGATGCCGACGGCTGCCGTCACGCCTACGCAAGCTGCCACGCCCACGCCGGATGGGTCGATCAATCCGTTCACCGGCCTGCCGGTGTCAGACAGCACTGCGCTGGAACGCGCCCCGCTTTTAATCAAGGTGGCGAACACTGCCGAGGTGCGCCCTCAAAGCGGGCTGAGCAGCGCGGATGTGGTTGTCGAGCATCTGGCAGAGGGCGGTATCACGCGCTTCACCGCGTTGTATTTGTCGAACGCACCGGAGCGCGTCGGCTCGGTGCGCAGTTGCCGTTTGATCGACATCGAATTGCCGCGCATCTTTGGCGCCGGCCTGGTCTGTTCTGGCACCAGCCCCGGCATCAAACCCACCATGCGCGCCGTCGCGCTCGAAGGCGCGACCCGGCCGGGGGATGTCAACTCAAGCGACGTTATCATCAGCGATTTCGGTCCGTTCGAATGTCCCTCTTGCCCGATGTTTCGCACAAACGACCGTCCCATGCCGCACAACCTGTTTGCCAACACGGTGAACGCCTGGCGTGTGCTGGGCGAACGCGGCAAGAATCAGCGCACGATGTTCAACACCTGGGTGTTCGATCCTGTCGCGCCGTCAGGCGGCCAGACAGCCACCACCCTGTCGATCCCTTACCAGGCTGACCCGGTCGATTGGAACTACAACGCCGGAACAGGCGTGTGGGAGCGCAACGTGGATGGCCAGCCCCATGTGGATGCGGAAACCCGCCAGACGCTGACGGCAACCAACATCATCGTGGCTTTTGCGTATCACGCGGTGACGGCGATCCAGGAAGACATGGCCGGCGGGATGTCGATCCAAATTCAACTGTGGGGGCAAGGGCCGGTGAAGATCGCGCGCGATGGCAAGGTGATCGACGGCCTGTGGCGTCGCCCCGGCCAGCCGGGGGTGCTGGAGTTCGTTGATGCGCAGGGGAACCCGATCCCGCTCAAGCCTGGCAATTCATGGCTTGAACTGGTGCCACTGGATTTTCCCGTACAGGCGCGCTAGAGTCAGGGAATTGCGAGATTCTGGCCGGGCACGATCAGGGTCGAGCGCAGACCGTTGGCAGCCATGAGCCGGGGAACGCTGACACCATAGCGCACAGCGATCCGAAACAACGTGTCGCCGGCTCTGACAACGTAATGCGCGCCATAGTACGGTGCGCTGCCACTGCCACGAGCGCATGTTACGACACGGAGGCGCTGGCCGACGCGAATGAGGCGCGTGTTGGTGATGCCGTTCAACCGCGCGATGGCATTGATGGTGGTGTTGTATCGAAGGGCGATGCGGAACAGATTCTGGCCGGGCTGGACAACGTGAATGATCTGTTGGCCGCACACGATGCGTGAGTTGCTGGGCTGACCGGACTGGCCGCTGGCGTTTGACGGGGTAGTGGGCGTAGGCGGCACGGGCGTCTCTGTAGGTGGCGGCGGCAGGGGCGTAGGCGGTTCGATGGTCGGCACGGGCATGGGCGTCGGCTCAACCGCCGTCTGTGTAGCCGCCGCGTTGGCGGCGCTCTGGGCAATGGTTGTCTGCCGCGCGGCAACGACGGCGGCATTTGGCGTCGGAATACCGACGCTGGCGGGTTGAGCGCAGCCCGTTAGAATGATCAAACCGGCGAGCGCCAGAATCGATGTCCGAGACAGCGTCTGAGACGAGATGGAGAATCGTTGCCGCATAGATCTGCTCCTGCGTTATCCTGAGGGATACGTTACACCAACCTGGTAGAAAAGGCAAAGGTCTAGGTCAAGATAAGGACGAAGAGCATGCGACGAGAGGAAGCACCCAAACGGGAAGTTTTGACATGGGCCGATGTGGATGCGCTGATCGACCAGTTGTTACCACAGATGGCCGGCACATTCGACGCCCTGGTGATGATTACCCGCGGCGGCATCATTCCCGGCGGGTTGATCGCTGAAGCATTGAACATCAAGCATATTCTAACGGCAGCAGTGGAATTTCCATCCGAAAACGCCCCTCGCCTGCTGGCCTGGCCCACGTTTCTACAGTTTCCAGATGAGACCCTGACACGGGGCCGGCGCGTGCTGGTAGTAGATGACGTATGGACACACGGCCGGCACATCATGACGGTACGCGGGCGCGTGGAAGCCAGCGGCGCGCGGACTGAAACTGCCGTGCTCCACTACCGCGCCAGCGCCAATCTCTTCCCGAATCACAAACCGACCTACTACGCAGCATTGACCGATGCCTTCATCGTCTACCCCTGGGAAATCGACCGCAACCTGCGCGGCGTGCGGGCCGCTCAGCCGTTCTAGGTGTGAGCAGACATCCTCGGAGCGTGTGACCCTCATTCCCAGGACGCATGGCGACAGAGAACAGCAACCTGGATATCGCCAACACGCCCCCGGACACCTGTCCGGTGTGCCATCAGCGCGCGCTGAAATTGAGTCCGACAGACGACGCAGCACGTGTATCGGTGCTCTGCCAGATGTGCGGCAGCCGGTTCACCCTGGACCGCGCAACGCGCCGCTCGCGCCATACCCACATCGCAGAAGGCTTTACGTTGCGCTACCCTGAGATTGCAGCGCATCTGATGGCCGGCCCTTTGACGCGGCGGCAGGTGTTCGAGTTAACAGCGTTCACATCGTGGCAGCCATCATCCGGGCCGGGATTGCCTGTGTCCAGCGCGCTGGTCTGGCTGGTGCTGATTGCCGCCGGCTTGATAGTTGCAATCGTATGCGCATGTGCCACGGCCCTACTGCTCAGCCCTGGCATGGCCCAGACACGCCAGAGGATCGCCGCAGCCAGCACGTCAGGCGCATCCGCGCCTCATGGCATAACACAGCCGATTGGGCCGCTTGAATCGCCGCTCCAGACACCCAGCCCAGACATGTCAGCTACGCGCAACACGAATAACGGCATCGCCGACGGCACAGCCACAGCCCCAGTCTCGCTCAATGCCGACAACAATGTGCCGGCGCCAACGACAGCGCTCGAAGTTGAGGTGGCAACACTGCCCGCCGACGCGATACCCACTATCGATCCGCAGTCTCGCGCGACCCTGCCGCCATCGGATCAATCCCAGCCGGGACCAATTGATACACCGGCAGATACCAGCACCCCCCCTCCGCCCCTCCCAACCGACACTGCGCTCCCCTCACCCACCGAGCCGCCAACGCCGGAAGCAGCCCCGCCGGCTCTGACAGATACCCCTCCGCCGGCGATATCGAGCAATGTCATCACAGGCCCCATTGCCATTACCGCCATTCAGTATCTGGGTGACCCGGCCACCAATGAGGCCAATGAGTTTGTCGAAATCGCAAATCAGAGCGAGGGGCCGATCGATCTGTCAAACTGGACGCTGCGGGCAGTGTCAACCAACCAGGTGTACACGTTCAGCAACGGGATGGTCATGTTTCCTGGCGACACCTGCCGGGTGTATACCAGTTCGCCGATCGCGTTTGGAACATGCGGCACGCTGGCGTTTGGCGCAGATGCGCCGGTGTGGTCGAACAGTGGCGATGTTGCGGAACTGCGCGACGGAAACGGCACGCTCGTGTCTCGATGGGTCTATGTGGGTGTCCTGCCTTGATCCGGGGAAAGCACCGGGAAATCGCGGTGTACAAAGCCCCAAAGCGGCGCAAACGGCGGCTTTTCGTGCTTGACAATCGTCCTTCTGTTAACTAACATCTCTCGTAGGCGGATTCTGTCAAGTTCGACCGCGACAGTTCGTTTGCGCCGGCCCGATGAAACCTGCTTCGAAGTGTTCTCAGGGCTGCCTCACGGACCGAGTTAATACTGTAAGCAGACTGGTCTCATCGCCATCTCATTCTGGCGGAAGATACATAGGATTTGGAATGGCCATTCGCAAGAAGAAAACCGAGAAGGCTCCTTTGGCAAAGAACGGCAAGGCGACCGTGAGTGCCAAAGCAGTCAAGCCCGCCGCGACTCCCCCAGACGGCAAAGTGGCCAGGAAAGAGGTCAAAGACACGGTGCCGGTGGCCCTAGAAGACACCGTTGAGGAGTTGTCAGGCGAGGAACAGCTGCTCAACATTGGCCGCGAAAAGAGTTATGTAACATACGATGACATCTTGGCCGCGTTTCCAGATGCCGAGAAAAACCTCGAGCAGATGGAAGACGTATTTGCCGCGCTGGCAGACGCCGGCATTCAGATCGTCCCCAGCGAGGACGAAGCGGCAGACCAACTCGGCTACGAAGAAGACGACGACGAGGACGAGTACAACGACCACAACAACGAGAACTTGCTCGAGGCCATCGAAGCTGACGACACGGTCGGCCTCTACCTGAAAGAGATTGGCCGCGTGCCGCTTTTGACGGCGGCACAGGAAGTGGACCTGGCGCAGCGTATGGAGCGCGGCAAAGCTGCGCGAGATGCCATCGCCGAAGCCGACTCGGAGAAGCTGGAAGACAAAGAGAGATTGCGACTGGATCAGATGGGCGATGATGGCATGGCTGCCCGCGAGCATCTGATCAATGCCAACTCGCGCCTGGTCATCAGCGTCGCCAAGAAGTACATCGGGCGCGGCGTGCCGTTCCTGGACTTGATTCAGGAAGGCAACATCGGCCTCATCCGGGCTGCCAAGAAGTTCGACTGGCGACGCGGACACAAGTTCAGCACCTATGCCACCTGGTGGATCCGCCAGGCGGTTACACGCGCCATCGCCGATCAGGGCCGCACCATCCGCGTCCCGGTGCATATGGGCGACCAAATCAACCGGCTGTTGCGTGCCAGTCACCAGTTGACGCAGGAACTGGGGCGCGACCCCACCGTCGCCGAGCTAGCCGAGGCGCTGAATGTGACCGTGCGCAAGGCCGAGCAGATGATCCAGGTTGCCCGCCGGCCGATCAGCCTGGAGACACCCACCGACGACGAGGAAGAAAGCGTGCTGGGTGACTTCATTCCAGATGAAGACAGCCCGGCGCCAGCTGAAGTGGTAACGACCCAAATGTTGCGCGAGCAGTTGTCGGACATTCTGGCCACGCTGCCCCCGCGTGAGGTGCGCATTTTGCAATTGCGCTACGGCCTGCTGGACGGCGAAACCTATACCCTTGAAGAAGTGGGCAAGAAGCTGGGTGTCACGCGCGAGCGCGTTCGCCAGATCGAGGCGCAGGCGCTCAGCCGGCTGCGCCACCCAGCCCACGCCCGCAAGCTGCGCGACTTCCTCAAAGAGTGACGCTTGTAGGGCAAGCCGCCAGAAGACAAGCCCGGCGGCTTGCCCTACAGGTATTTCTCCACCGTCCAGCCCCCATCCCGCGTAACCGGCATATCAGTGACCGTCACAGCCGGATCGAAGAGCAGCGGGTTGCGCCCGGTCAGCGCATCCAGCACATCGCCCATCCAATCGGCCAGCGCCACAGGCCGGCCCAGGGCGCGCGCAATCTCCCCCGGCGAAACATCATCCAGCGACACCCCGTCGGGATGATCGAACATGATGCGCGGCAATACCACAATCGCCGACGCCGGCAGAGACACGGCTGAAAGCTGGCGTATCACATCGGCGCCCATCAGCAAGCCGGCCACCGTGATGGTCTCGCCCAGCTTCTCATTCGCAATCGCGATCACATCAAGCGCGACGCCAGTCAAGTCAGCAAACTCGCGCGCTACCTTGCGCAATGTGGGCGCAAACAACATGCCGGTTGCTAGGACTGCCGATTTTGGATTGTGGATTTTGGATTCTGGATTCGGCGTTGCGTAGTGCGTAGTGCGTAGTGCGTATTTCGTATTGCGCAAAGCGTATTGCGTATTCTGTGCTCTGTGCTCTGTGCTCTGTGTTCTGTGTTCTGTCTGCGTCCCGCGCCCAATCTCCGTTCGCTTCAGCCGCCGCCATTCGTCCAGAAAATCGCGCGTCATACCCAGCCCGTTTTCTTGAAGGGCCAGGCCGTCATAGTCACGCTTGCGCGGCAACGGCTTGCCGGCAACCAGATACCACTCGTCGGTGGCGTAAACAAAGCCGACACCCAGGCGCGCGCGAAAGTCACCCTGCCATGCCCGCACCTGCTCGATCATGCGCGCGCATTCCTCAGCCGTGTGCGGGCGATGGCCGTATTTGTGATGGCGGGTCAGACCCACCGGCACAACACTGACCGATCGCACATGTGGATAGAGTTCGGCCAGGTCGAGGACGCTTTTCTCAAGATGCGTGCCATCGTTCAGGCCAGGGGTAATCACCAGTTGGGTGTGCGTCTCGATGCTGTGGCCGGCCAGCCAGCGCAATTGCGCCAGCACATCCGGCGCGTTGGCGTTGCGCAGGCACTTACGCCGAATCTCCACATCGGTAGCATGCACCGACACGTACAGCGGGCTGAGGCGCTGCTCGGCGATGCGATCCCAATCCTCCTGGCTCAGATTCGTCAGAGTAACGAAGTGGCCGAACAGGAAGGAGTAGCGATAGTCATCGTCCTTGATGTACAGCGTGCGCCGCATGCGCGGGGCATTTTGCAGCACAAAGCAAAACGGGCAGAGGTTGTTACAGCGGCGAATGTCAATATCGAAAGTGGGATGCTCGAACGTGATGCCCAGCGACTGGCCGAATTCGCGCTGCACGCAGACTGTGCGCGCGATGCCGGCGCGCTCGAATGACAATTCGAGCGTGTCCTCGGCGGCGTAAAACTGTGCGTCGATCACGTCGCGCAACAGGTGACCGTTGATAGCCAGCAGCGCATCGCCGGGAAGCAATCCCGCCATTGCAGCAACACTCAACGGCTCGACATGTCGGATGATCCCTGCCATTGCTCACCCCCTCAACGATATACGCCGCGCATTTCTTCGGGCAGAATGGCGGCCAGATGGCGCATGGCTTCGTCGGTCAGCCGGCGCAATACATCACGGCTAAGCCTGTCACCGCCGGCATCCAGGCGAAACAGCTTGCCCACCGAAATGGTGATGGGCGCGCGACGCAACCGCTTCAGATGTGCGTTCAACTGTGGCGTGCCGGTGATCGCCACCGGCAGGATGGGCGCGCCGGCCCGCACAGCAAGATAGGCCATGCCTTCCTGTCCCTGGATCAGGCCACCGGTCTCGCTGCGCGTGCCTTCGGGCGAGATCAACACCAACCCACCCTCGTTCAACACCTCCGTCGCCGAGCGAATGGCCTGCGTGTCCACATCGCCGCGATGCACGGGGATTGCGCCATAGGGCGAGGTCAGCCAGCGAATGCGCCAGTCTTCAAAGACCTCGACTTTTGCCATGGGCACAACGGGTCGCTCCAGCGCGGCCAGCACAACAAACGGATCGGCCCAGGCCACATGGTTGATCATCACAATCGCCGGCCCGCTTGCCGGCACATTTTCCAAGCCCAGCACGGTGTGGCGGATGAGCAGTCGATAGAACAGCCGCAGACAGAAGTTGTAGAAGCCGCGCAACGGGGCGCGCTTATTCCACTTCCACCGCCGGGAGAAAACAGACTTCTTGCCCGCCATGCGCCAGGATTCAGCCTAATCTGCGCTGCCTTGCGCCAGGCGGCGCATGTAGGCGATCACAGCCACGATGTCTTCATCGGCCATACCGACCCGTCCACCGCCGGCCGGCATCGCCAGACCGCTCACATTGTGCGGATCGTTGACCGAACGCCCTGCCCGCACCAACTGGATCAGCTCCGCGTCTGAGCCGGTTCGCAATAACACCGAGTTTGTGATTGGCCGCACCGAGGCAACCCCTTCGCCGGCCGGCCCATGACAACCGATGCAAGCCGATTCGTATACCGCTCTGCCCTTTTTGAGCAAAGCCGGGCTGGCTGTGGCAGCCGGCAATGGCGTCGTCGCAATCGCGGGCGCCGTTGACTGCCCCTGGGCAGCGGCATTGCCGGCCAGCAAAAAGGCGCCCACAACGCCGGCAATGATTGCCAGCGTCAGCGCCACACGCCCCAGTCTCCGTTCCTTTGCTGTCGCGGTTGCCGGCGCTTCAAGCGTCTCCTCCTCCGGCTCATCGGCCAGCCGCGAGGCAACCGCCGCGAGCACAATCAGGGTAAACGCAATCAACGCCAGAAACGGAATCGTCACCACCCCGCCAAACCAGTTCAGATAGTCGGCAGAACAGGGCACACCCACCACACACGACGACGGCAACAGGCCGCGCACGAAGTCGCTCTTCTGATACAGATAGTGATACAACGACATACCCATGCCCGGCACGGCCAGCGCCAGCAGGTAGCGATGCATGCGACGATCGTTAGTCAGAATGCCTGCGGCGGTGATGATAGCCAGCGGGTACATCAGAATGCGCTGATACCAGCACAGCAGGCAGGGAATCCAGCCCAGCGCCTCGCTCATGTACAGGCTGCCGCTGGTGGCGACCCAGGCGGCCAACAGCGCCACGTAACGGCTCGACTGGCCGATGACACGCAACAGCCGGTTCTCCGGCAACGGCTCCAGATCATCGTCTGGAACGTCACGGACGGCATCCGCGTTGACCTGGCGGTCTTTCGTATCCAACACTCACACTCCCCGGCAGCCTGCGCGGCCGCCGCGCTGCGATCAATCAAACGCGCGGGATTGTAGCATCAGCACTGCCGAAAACGATCATGCCCGACTGCAACCAGCCGGGCATATCGCT
>DAOUDB010000307.1:0-8825 GCA_034431495.1 Thermoflexales bacterium | reverse complement strand
TGGGGTAGTAGCACCAACTATGGTGGCACTAGGCAAACACCGTGAAGGAGTTGAGATGGCCGGCGCGCAATGCAGCCTGCCACTGCGCTTTGTCAAAGTCTTCACCCACATCGTGGATCAGCTCGGAAGTGTGAAAGTCCAGATGAACCTGACGGGAAGGAAGTGTGATCATCGTGTCTCCTGTTGGATGGGGCGGGCGCCTGGCCCGCCGTTGTCGCGCCGCACAGTCTATCAGCAACCGGCAGGCTGAGCCTGCGACGGGGCGCATTTTCCAACAGGGGCACTATGGCCGCGCGGATAACGGCGCGACTCGCGCGCGAAAATCACAGGCGCATGCCGGGCGGCGCGCTGGCCGGGGGTGCGCGCCGGCGCATCTGCCCGCACACGATCACGGGCATGGGCTGACCGTCAACGAGAGGTAGTAGGTGGCAATGGTGTTGTTGTTGCCCCACTCATCCACTTTGGCGTAGTACGTCCCGGCTGCCAGCGGATTCACGCCGCACTGCCGGCTGATGCGCGAATAGTTGTTTGACGGGTAGGAGATGTCGTCGTTGTAGTCGATCTGGCTCAGGCCGGCGTCGTAGAGCCACAGGCGCGTGTCGTCATATGCGCCGGCCGGGCCGGATGTTTGCAGCGTGACGGCTGACGGCGCGCTGATCGTGAACTTCGCCCAGTCCACATCCGCGGCGGGAATAATGCTGCGCGTTTGCGGCGCGCCAGAAGCGATGGTTTTGGCGTCCTGCGCTGTGTTGTCCGGCTCATAGGCATCCCCGACCACACTCAATCGAACCATGGGCAGGAAGGTTCGTTTGATGCGGTTGGCGGCTGGCCCAATCATCAGCCTGAAGCCGTTCGCGGTCTGGGCGCTGACAGTGATCAGCGCCTGATTCATCACATCCAGAAACGACTCGCCCACGGTCCACATCGCGCCGGCGTCGCCGGTGTTGCCGTTGCTGTCGATGTCCACCACATGCGCAGGCTCCGAGCGCGTAGTGTCCACATCGTGGACGATGACCGCCGCGCCGGGTAGGCTGGAATCGTAACCTGTCAACTTGCGCGCCTCGATCGTCTTGAAGCGCGTCGGGCTACCCTGTGGCAGCTTCACCATCAGATAGTTGCTGTTGGTCGTGGTAGCCAGATTCTCCAGTGTCAGCGTCACGCGGCTGGCCGGTGTCACCGTATAGATCAGGGTCGGCGTGATCCAGCCCAGCAGATTCTTGTGATGCGAAATCGTGTGCTGGCCCAGACAGCCATAGACAGAGTCTCTGCCCTGTGGCCGGTTGCAGCCGGCCGTCGCGCCGCTCATCACATCCCACTGGTTGTCATACACCTCTCCATAGTTGCCGGATGAGTGCGGCAGGCCAAAGCCATGCCCCATCTCGTGCGCCATGACGCCGATGTTGGCATAGCCCCAGGGTGGCTCCCAAGTCATGCTGTAATAACGGTTCTGGCCATCTCGATTGAGATAGCGCCCGCCGCCCCAGGCGCAACAATCCAGATTGGCGTTGAACATGAGGTTGACGCCCTTGTAGTCCGGGAAGTGCACGGCGGCATCGGCCACGCCGGTGCAATCGTCGGCCAGCCGGCTAAGATCGGCATCGAGAGAGCCGTCGCCATTCATGTCATAGATATAAAAGCTGCGCGGCTTCGGCAGGACGAACCAGCCGACCGCGCCACTGCCCAACAGATTGATCTTGTTGAATGATTGCTCGCGCCAGTAATGGCCCAATCCAGGATATGTGTCGGCATACATGCCCTGAAAAAACGAAAGGGGATTGGGTTCCGTTACGACATCGCTGAACTTGCACAAGATCGAAATCCAGCGATGCGTGCCGGTGACCGCCTCGCCGGCCATAATGCCGGCTGGCGAGGCGTCTGGGCCGGGCTGCGCGAGTCGCAGAGACTCTACCTGCAACAACGCAGAGGGCGCCCGCCCGGCATCGAAAGAAGCGGCGTTGGATGCTATTGGGCTGCCTTGCACCCCAACATGCTGGCGGTTGAGCGCGAGCGCGCCCCCCGCCGCGCGCAATGTCTTGTCGTCGATGCGCAGTTCTACGGACTGGCCGGCATCAACCTCGAGCCAGTAGCGTTGAGTGGTATACCCCGTGCCCGGCTCTCCATCTCCCCACACTACGCTCAACCAGCCGGCAGTTTCGATCACCGCCCCGACACCCTCAACCATGTGCGGGGCTTCCTCAGAAGCCAGAGTGGGCGCCGGCCGCACTGCCGGCAATATTGCCAGCAGCGACACAGCCATCGCGCACAGCAGCCCGAACCTGGCAGCGATTGTTGCGCTCATGACGCGCCTCCTTCTATTAATGAAGCAGCCACGATTTGCTACACGGCCAAAACGATGAACAGGGCAAACAATACTCAGCGCTCTCAATGGCGCATGAAATTGATTATCCTCCAGATCATCACAGCCGGCCTCTCAAGGATACGTTTTCACGAACCGCAGAATCGGCAGCGCCGAATCCGGCCGTAATGCCATCCGGGCAGATCCCTGCGCATGAATTCCAGTAACACCCCTCAAGCGGAGCCGCGCAGAAAAACTGTCAAATCGCACCGACTTCGATGGTTGAACTTGTCGAAGCCACCGGAGAGCGCCACTGCGGCGGGTACAATCACCGCCTATGGTGTATTGGATATGAGCGCATTCAGCTTGTGTGTGATCCCCGGCGATGGCATTGGCCGCGAGGTCGTGCCATGTGCCGTCGAAGTCTTGCAGCGCGTATTGCCCGGCGTGACTCTGATCGACGCAGACGCCGGCTGGGATTGTTTCATCCGCACCGGCCAGGCTTTGCCCGAATCCACGGTTGAAAAGATTGCCGCGTGCGGGGCGGCATTGTTTGGCGCCGTGTCATCGCCATCGCGCAAAGTAGCAGGCTATCGCAGCCCAATTGTCCACATGCGCCAGCGCTTCGATCTGTACGCCAATCTGCGCCCCACCTGTGCGCTCGAGATCGAAACGCGAGACGATCCACCCAGAATCCCAAATCCAAAATCCAGAATCGATGTGTTGATTGTGCGCGAAAACACCCAAGGGTTGTACGCCGGGCGCGAATACATGCGCGGCGATGAAGCAATTGCCGAGCGGGTCATCACGCGGGCCGCTTCAACGCGCATCGGGCAGATGGCGTTCAAGCTGGCGTCTCAACGCGCGCGCAAGCAAGTCACCATCGTGCACAAGGCGAATATCCTGCCGATCACCGACGGCGTGTTTCGAGACGCCGTGCGCGAGGCCGGCGCAGGCTACCCCGGCGTCACCATCAACGAAGTGCTGGTGGACACGGCCGCCATGCTGCTGGCATCCAAACCCGAACAGTTCGATGTGATCGTCACCACCAACCTGTTCGGCGACATCCTGTCCGACATTGCCAGTGTGTGGGGCGGTGGGATGGGCGTCGCGCCGGCGCTCAACCTGGGCGCGTCGGTCGCTGTGGCCGAGCCGGTGCACGGCAGCGCGCCAGACATCGCTGGGAAGGGCATCGCCAATCCCGCCGGCGCAATCCTCAGTGTCGGCCTGCTATTGCGTCATCACTGGGGCCGGCCCACAGAGGCCGGTCACATCGAGCGCGCCGTGCATGCAGCCATTACAGCCGGCTGTCGCACGCCCGACCTGGGCGGCCGCGCCACCACCCGCGATATGATGGATGCCATCTTGGGCGCCCTGCGCGTCGACACACCAAACCCAAAGTCCGAAAGCTAGAATCCTATATCGGAAATCGTCACGGTGTTGTCTGAATCTTTTCTCAGGTCGTTGTATGGGTTGCAACTGGCCTCGCCAAAGCGCCGGCCCGGCAATCTGATAGGCGAGCGCCGCAGCATGCGCCGCGGCCGCTCCATCGAGTTTGCCGACTACCGCAACTACACCCCCGGCGATGATCCCCGCCGCGTAGATTGGAACATCTACGCCCGGCTGGAGAAGCCTTTCATCAAGCTTTACGAAGACGAACAGGACCTCACTGTGCACATCCTTCTCGACGCCAGCCCGTCTATGCGCTGGAGAGACGAGACGAACGACGGCAGCGCCGGCGCATCGGGCAAGTGGACGCGCGCCGCGCAACTCGCCATCGCCATCGGCCACATTGCGCTGACATCTGGCGACCGTTTGCAGCTGGAGCTAAGCACCCGCGAACGTTTTGGCCCCAAGCGTGGTGTGACTGCGACAGCAGAGTTGATCGCTTTCATGGAAAGCAGATCGGCCGAAATGCATCTGCGCGAGTCACGCATCGAGCCAAGCCTGCTTGCGCCGACAGCCGGCCTGAATGTATGGTGGAAACGCTACGCCCTCGATGCGCGACCCGGCATTTGCGTCATCATTTCTGATCTTCTCGACGCCGAAGGCTGCACCGAGGGCTTGAATGCGCTGGGCGCCAGCCGGCTCGACACGCGGCTGTTGCACACGTTGTGCCCGGCCGAGTTGGAACCCGAACTTGCCGGCGATGTCCGGCTGAAGGATATCGAGACTGCCGCCACCCAGGATGTCAGCCTCGACGATGCGACGCTGCGCCAGTACCGCGACCGCCTGCGCGCATGGACAGCCGCGCTCAACGACCTGTGCCGCAAACGCGGCGCGCGCTATCATCTGACGAACACGGCAACGCCGATCGAGCAGATCATGTTGCGCGATTTGCGCCGCGAAGGCTGGTTGGTATGAAGCGCGACACGGAAAGCGGAAGATGAATGTGTTGAACGCGCCGGCCCTCTTGTTCGCGCTCATTGCAATCCCGATTTTGCTGTTGTACCTGCTGCGGTTGCGCCGGCGCGAACAGACTGTCTCTAGCACGCTGTTGTGGCGGCAGGTGTTGCTCGACCGCGAAGCCAACACCCTATGGCAGCGATTGCGCCGCAACCTGCTGCTGCTGCTCCAACTCATCACGCTGGCCTTCCTGGTCTTTGCGCTAACCCGTCCCTACGTCGAAGCGCCTGGCGGCGTCAGCGGGCGTCACATTGTGCTGCTCGACGCTTCGGCGTCGATGCAGGCCACCGACATGCTGCCATCGCGCTTCGAGGCCGCCCGCGCCCGCGCGCGTGACATGATCGAGCAACTCGGCCCTGGCGATGCCATGTCGATCATTTTGGTCGACCGCGCGCCACGGGCATTGACCGCCGCGACGGACAACAAAGCCGAATTGCTGAACGCGCTGGACGCCGCGCAACCTTCTTTGCACGCGGCCAACTGGAGCGCGGCGATCGCGCTGGCGCAGGCCACAGTCGGCAGCGAATTGCCGTTCATCACGGTAATCAGTGACGGAGCCGGCGCCACGTCCACCGCCGGCCCGGCCAACGGGTCGCCGGCGTCGCCCTTGAGTTTGTTGAGTGACACAGCTCGTTTCATCCCCATCGGCACTTCCGGCGATAACCTCGCCATCACCAACCTGTCGCTGCGGCGCACATTGCAAGGGCTGGCCGCGCTGGTGCGCGTTGAGAACATGGGCAGCCAGCCGCGCGAGGCGCTGGTGTCGTTGCGTGTGGATGGCGCGCTGGCCGATGCCCGCACGTGGGTCGTGCCGGCCGGGCAATCGGTCGCCTGGACGGTGAACGGACTCGATCTGCGCGCTTCTGCAATCCAGGCCACACTCCAGGCCGGCGCAGGGAATGCGCTCGCCATCGACGACACAGCCTATGCCGTCAACACGGTGCGCAACATCCGCCGCGCCCTGCTGCTCAGCCGGGGCAATGTGTTCCTCGAACAGGCGCTGGTCGCCTTGCCCGAACTGGAAGTCACGCGGGCGATAACGCCGCCCATCCTGTCGGATGCCGGCCTGCTTTTCACCGCTGGCCGCGATTTCGGCTTCGATCTGTTCATCCTCGATAACCTGACCATGACACTGCCGGCAGAAGCGAATGTGTTGTATGTGGGCGCAGCCGCTCCTTTCACCGTCACCGGCCAGTTCAGCAACACAGCGTATGTGCGCAGCGAAGCGCATCCGATCGTGGAGGCAGTGGACTGGCGCGGCGTGAACATCCTGAGCGCTGCGCTGCTCGATGCGCCGGCCTGGCTCAGGCCGGTGGTTCAAACACAGGGCGGGCCGGCGCTGTACGCGGGTCAGCCCATCGAGTCGCCTTCGGCAGGCCCCCAGCCAGCGGGGCGTATTGTGGTCATCCCGTTCGATCTGCGCCGCAGCGACCTGCCATTGCAGATTGCTTTCCCGGTGTTGATCGCCAATGCCGTCGAATGGCTTGCGCCGGCCCAGGGCGCCAGCATCCCCGCCTCAGTCAGGCCGGGCGAAGCTGTGGCGCTGCCGCCCAACAGCATGGTGCAACTGCCGGATGGATCAGTTGTGACCGTGGGCGACCGCGGCTTTGCAGACACCGACCAGCCCGGCATCTATCAGGCTCTTGTGAGCGGCGTGCGCGCGCCCACACGCAGCGACTTCGCCGTCAACTTCATGAATCCGGCCGAGTCGAACATCGCGCCGAACCTGCAAGCAATGGCTGGCAGAACAGAATTCGCTCCCGCAGCCGGCGCAGAGATGGCAACCTCTCAGCGCGAGATATGGCAGTGGCTGGCAGCGCTGGCGCTGGTTGTGCTGTTGGCAGAATGGTGGATCTATCAGCGCGGGCTGCCGGCGTTGAACTTCAAGCGTGACACCCGCTCCCCCAACACCTGACTGTCCTGCCCAATACGCAATGCTGAATACGCAACACACGCGCATCGTCTGTCCCCAGGAGGCCCAGTGAAACGCTCGTCATCCAAAGCTGATCCAACACCCAAGCCCAGAAAGAAGCCCGCGTCCAACAAGAACGCACATAGCGGCATCAGCCAGGCGCAGTTGATCGCGCTCGTCGCCGGGCTGATCCTGGTCGGCTTTCTTGCGCTGCGAGATCAGCTCTTCCCGCAGCCGCAGCCTGCCCCGACCCCGCCGGCCACGCCCACCGAGGCGGCGGCATTGCCCGGCGCCACCAACATCGAGTTGCACGTCTATCCCGAAGATAGCGAGCAGGAATTGCTGGACATGATCGCGCAGGCCCGCCGGCGCGTGTACATGAAGGTATATCTGCTGACCGATGAGCAGGTGATCGACGCCATGCAGGCGGCGATGCGCAATGGGGCGGAAGTGCGCGCCATGCTGGAAGAAAAGCCGTTCGGCGGCGCCGGCGCCACCAAACAGATGTTCGACAAGCTCAAACAGGCCGGCGTCGATGTCAAGTACACCAATCCCACCTTTCGCTTCACGCATGAAAAGAGTTTCGTGATCGACGATCTGGCTGTCATCATGACGGCGAACATGACCAAAGCCGCGTTCACCCGCAACCGCGAATTGCTTGTCATCACCCGCGACCCGGCCGATGTCGCCGAAGTCGCCGCCGCATTCGAGGCAGACTGGCAGCGCGAAGCATTCACGCCGCAGCGCCCGCATCTGGTATGGAGTCCGGTCAATTCGCGCGAGCGGATCAACAGCGTGATCAACGCCGCCACGCGCACACTGGAGGTGTACGCAGAAGTGGCCGAGGACACGCGCCAGATTGCATTGATGACCGAGGCAGTCAAGCGCGGCGTGACGGTGCGCCTGATTACCTCGCCCTCCACAACCGGCGAGAGCAAAGGGCTGGACGCGCTACAGGCCGGCGGGGTCAACGTGCGCTATGTGCGCAGCCCATACATCCACGCCAAGATGTTTGTGGCCGATGGGGTGTTTGCCTACACCGGCTCGGAGAACATCACCACCACGTCGCTCGACTTCAACCGCGAGCTGGGGATTCTGCTCTCGGACCGGCCGGCGATTCAGCGCATGCTCGAAGCGTTCGAGAAAGACTGGAACAAAGGAGTCGATCGCTGATGTCGTTCACACTGGACGCCAACATCCTCACCGCTGCTTTTGAGTCCGCCGGCTTCGATGTGACCTGCGGCGATGCCGTGATCGCCCGCCGCGAGCAAGACGCCGTGTGGGAAGTGGCGATCGACAACAGCGGCCGGCTGAAAGCAACGGTGGCCTACATGACCGAACCGGCCCACGAAACCACTGCCCCCGCCCTCGACCGCGAGGCGCTGGTGCTGGTCGAGCGCAGCGCCACCATCACCGTGCTGTTTGACCTGCAAGACCCCGCCGAATTGCGCGACGCGCTGACAGCCATCGAAACCATCGTGGCCCAACAGATCAAGCCGGCAACTGACGATTGGCAACTTGACGATTGGGAACAGTGACGATTGACAGATTGACGACTCGTCCCAGATAGCCATCTGTCATCTGTCGTCTGTCTCGCGCCTCGCGACGAATTCAAGCAGGCGATCAACCCGGCCGGCCCATCCCGCCGGATCATCGCGGCCGGCCACCAGGTCGGTCAGCACATCGGTCAGGGCTGCATTGACCGGCGTGGCAACTCCCAGTTGCCGGCCCAGCGCCGTCACGGCTCCGTTGAGCCAGGCCACTTCGCAGCGCCAGCGGGACACAGCGCCGGCGCGCGGCACATCGTAATAGAACGAGGGCATTTTGTCGCCGCGCCCGCGCGAGATGGAGCGCCGCAACACCGGCCGCAGCGCCCGGTCGGGCAGCGCGCGGATCAGGCCGGCCAGCCAGGCTGCCGGCGCGCCGGGCAGATTCACCATGCGAATGCCGGCCGCGCGCGCCACCGCCAGCGTCTCGCGCAGCATGCGCATCTCCAATCTAAACAGGCGTGGATCGGCGTAAATCTGGGCCGGCGTCAGGTCGAGAATTGCGCTGGTGGCGTTGCCGATCAGATTGAGCAACAGCTTCGACCATTTCATGGCGCGCTGGTCGGGATAGACTTGCGCGCGCAGCATCGCCTGGCGCAGCGCATCGACCAGCAAGATGAAGGCGTCGGGCGCAGGCTGTCTGAGCGCCGCTTCGACAGCGCGC
>DAOUDB010000306.1:0-14722 GCA_034431495.1 Thermoflexales bacterium | reverse complement strand
CATGGGGCGCGGCTACAACAAGAGCGGGACCAAGGACAGGTAAGCGATGGGCTTTTGCAAAACTACCTTCGACAACGGCCTGACCGTGCTGGTCAAGGACGTCCACACGGCCCCTGTTGCCAGTTTCTGGATCTGGTATCGCGTCGGCAGCGGGCGCGAGGGCCTCGGCGTCACCGGCATCTCCCACTGGGTCGAGCACATGCTCTTCAAGGGCACACGCCGCTATTCTGAAAACGACCTCGATCGGATCGTCAGCCGCGAGGGGGGCGCCCGCAACGGTATGACATGGGTTGATTGGACCACCTACTACGAGACCATGCCCTCTGACAAGATCGACCTGGCGCTGGAGATCGAGGCCGATCGCATGGTGAACGCCCTCATCAAGCCCACAGAGGTGAACAAAGAGCGCTCGGTCATCATCAACGAGCGGCAAGGCTCGGAGAATAGCCCGTCGTTCCGGCTGTTCGAGGAAGTGCAGGCCGCAGCCTTCAAAGCGCACCCTTACGGCCATGAAGTGATCGGCCACATGTGCGATTTGCGGGCCATGACCCGCGACGACCTGTATGGTTTCTACAAGACCTACTACGTCCCGAACAACGCTGTCGTCGCCATTGCCGGCGATTTCGACACGCGCGAGATGCTGGACAAGATCGTCCGGCGCTTTGGCCGGCTCAAGCCGGCGGCGCGCCCCCCGCGCGTGACCAGTGTAGAGCCGGCCCAGACCGGCGAGCGGCGCGTCATCGTCAAGGGCGAAGGAACCACCCACTACCTCATGCTGGCGTTCCGCAATGTCGCCGCTGCGCACCCAGACTTCTTTCCCCTCGTCGCCCTCGACTCCGTGTTGTGCGGCGCCAGCGGGCTGTCGTTCACCGGCGGGGCCACCACCAATCGCAGCAGCCGGCTGAGCAAAGCCCTGGTCGACACCGGCCTCGCCGCCGACATCAGCGGCGGCGTCACCCCGACCATCGACCCATATCTCTACGTGTTCTTTGCCACGGCGCAGCCGGGCGGCGACATCGAAGACCTCGAGCGTGCATTGTGGGCCGAACTGGAGCGCGTCAAACACGAGCCCGTCACACAGGTCGAACTGGACAAGGCCATCAAGCAAACCAAAGCCCAGTTCGTGTTCGGCTCTGAAAGTGTGACCAACCAGGCGTTCTACCTCGGCTTTTGCGAAATGTTCGCTAATTACACATGGGTCCATACTTACCTGGACCGTCTGTCTGCCGTGACAGTCGAGGATGTGCAGCGCGTGGCCAATGCTTATCTCACGCGAGACACCGTGACCGTTGGGCGCTATCTTCCTCAGGGATGACGCCCGGCCAAACTGCAAGCTGATGACTCCTATGCCTGCACACAATCTCAGATCCCGATCGCGATCCCGTCCCCTGTCTGTGCCGTGCGCGGCAAACATCGCTCAGGCCGAGATGAGCAACGGCATCCGCGTGTTCGCCTATGAGAACTTCGCCAGTCCGGCTGTGGTCGTCAGCGGCTATCTAATGGCCGGCGCGCGTGATGAAGCGCCCGCCGGCGCGCCCGGCTCTGCGGCGGTGAACGGCGGGCCAAACCGCGCCGGCCTGGCCGGTTTTGTTGCTGATTGCCTCACCCGGGGCGCTGGCAGTCTCAGCTACGAACAGATTTTCGAGCGCGTGGAGTCCATCGGCGCAACCATTGGCGTGTCGGGTGGCATGCACACCACTGGCTTCTATACCAAGAGTCTGGCCGAAGATTTGCCGCTCATGCTTGACCTGCTGAGCGACGTGCTCATTCGCCCCACATTCCCCGAAGCCGAAATCGAGAAAGAGCGCGGCGAGTGGCTGACCTCGCTCGAAGAGCGCGCCAATAGCGCACGCGCCATGACCAGCCTGGCCTTCAACGAATTGTGCTACCCTGATGGGCATCCTTATCGTTATTCCATCGACGGCTACCCGGAGACGGCGCGCGCCATCACCCGCGACGAACTCGCCGCTTTCCACCAGACATACTTTGCGCCCCAGGGAATGGTGATCACGGTCGTCGGGGGAGTCAGAACCGAAGACGCTCACGCCCTCGTCCAGCGCGCATTTGGGGACTGGCATGCGACGCGACGCGCGCGCCAGCATCTACCCCCCGCGCCCAAAATTGAGGGCCAGCACCGCCGGCATGTTTCCATGCCCGGCAAGGCGCAGAGCAGTCTGATGCTGGGCTACCCCGGCCCCTCGCGCCATGACCCCGACTGGATCAAGCTCGCTTTGATGAACAGCATCCTCGGGCAGTTCGGCATGTACGGGCGGCTGGGCGAAAGCGTGCGCAAGGATGAGGGGTTGGTGTATTACATCGGCAGCCGATTTGAAGGCGGCATCGGGCCGGGCGCGTGGTACATCTATGCCGGCGTGAATCCAAAATCGGTCGACCGTGTCGTGGAAGTCTCTCTGGCCGAGGTGCGTCGCATCCGTGATCGCAAAGTCCGCCCTCAGGAGTTGCAGGACAACCAGTCCTACTTCACCGGCAGTCTGCCCTTGCAGATGGAAACCAACGAAGGCGTTGCCAACCAGATCGTGAACATGGTCCGCTACGACTTGAGCCTGGATTATCTGCTGCGCTACCCGGAGCTTGTCCATTCGATTACGCCGGCGGATATTCAGGCTGTCGCCCGCAAATGGCTCGACCCTGACAATTTTGTGATGGTCACCGCCGGGCCATGATCCCGATTTTGGATTTTGGATGTGTCGTGGCGGGTTGGCTGCGCCAATGTCCAAATGACTTAACCACTCAACCACTCCATGTTGACCACCGGCGTTGATATCATCTATGTGCCGCGCGTCGAGCGCGCTGTGCGTGAATTCGGCGTGCGTTTCCTGGAGCGCGTGTATACCCCGCTCGAGCGTCTGTACTGCCGCGAGCGCATCCCCGAGCTGGCAGTGCGTTTCGCAGCCAAGGAGGCGGTGTCGAAGGCGCTGGGGGTGGGGATGCGCATCCTGGCCCGTGATGGCATCCTGTGGCATGAGGCGGAGATTGTTGGCGATGGCCGGGGCAAGCCGTTGATCCGGCTGCATGGCCGCGCCGCATTGCGCGCCGAGGAACTGGGCTTCACTCAGTGGTCGGTTTCACTCACGCATGAGCGCGAGTACGCCGTCGCGTTTGTCGTGGCGATGTAAGCCAGGCGGCGGGTGTCAACGGGTGTCGATGAGTGTCAAAGGGTGTCAGAGGTCTGTGAGGCCTCCGACACCCTGGGGGAGGCGCTGGACAGGCGCTAAATGAAGATAATCTGCGCGCCCTCAGTCATGTCCATGAAGTCGCCGGCTGTGACGATGTCGATCACGCCGTCCACAAAGTCCTCTTTCTTCAGGCCCATCATGTCGACCGACATCTTGCACGCGTACAACTTGGCGCCGCCATCAACGAGCATTTGAATGTATTCGCTGATCGGAGGCACGCCCAGGGCCTTCATCTTGTCCTTCATCAGCTTGGTGGCGAAGGCGGTCATGCCGGGCAAAGCGCCCATGAAGTTCGGGATGCCCAGATTGTCCGCGCCTTTCAGTCCCATCATGCTCATCTTCATGGCCGTATTGGCGACCGGCGCAATCTCCAGATGATCCTGGCGCGTCTTGCGGATCATGTCCATGCCCCAGAAGGTGAAGAAGATGGTCACGTCGATGCCGTTGCCCAACGCGGCCCAGCCCATCACCAGGGCCGGGTAAGCCATATCCAGGTCGCCCTTTGAGCAGATGAACGCAATCTTGCGGGTTTCGTCAGCCATTGCAGTTGCTCCGTGAATGAATGAACAGCCGGCGCGAGCCGGCCATCCTGACTAAACGCAGCCCTCCGGCTTGCCCAGCCCGGAAATGCGCGCCACTTTCTTGGCCGGCCCTTTCGGGAACAGCGCGAACATCTCCTTCGTCGAAACGCCGGCGGCCGTGGTGATGCGGCGCAGCGTGGGCGCTTTGCCGGTCGCCCCGGCATCCTGCCGGCAAAATTCGATCACTTTCCAGTGCGCCTCGGTCAGTTCAGGAATGCCCTCCTCTTTAGCCAGCTCGATGGCGATTTCTTTCGTCCATTCCTCTGGTTTCGTCAGAAAGCCTTCCTCGTTTACTTCAACTGTCTTTCCTGCGATTGTTCGGGTTGCCATATCAATCTCCTGTAATCCTTATCGCGTGTCGCGTGAATCTGCGCTCTGTAATCTGTGCTCTTTGCTCCGTCGCCCATCACGGGTTGCCGTTTGTTGCTTGCGCGCCAATGCCACTCAGCATACGCATGGCCAATGCAAGGCCGCGCCGCACATTCGGGTCGCGCATCTGGCCCAGCAGCGCGCGGTACGAGATGTCCACCGGCGCTTCCGTTTCCTGCTCGGCCAGCGAGACTGTGTTGCGCATGAAGTTCATCACCTCCGGCTGCGTCATTTCCTTCACCGTGCGCAGAATCAGCACGATGTTGTCGCCCAGTTGCCGGATGTCTTCTTCCGTAAACGAGGTGACAATGTTGTCCACGATTCGCATGCCCCCGCGCGCAAAGACGAAGTAGCCTTTGCGGTCGGCGCTATCCAGGGCGCGTTCGGCTTTGTCGAACACATCCTTGCTGAGCGGCATCACCACATCGAGCAGGTCTTTCAGGCCATCGAGCTGGTCAAGCGCCTGCTCGATATACGGGGCGGCGCGGGCCAGCTTCTTCAGCAGCCGGATCAAGTCAGCCGGGTTGACGTATTCCTCGATCTCTTGTAAGTGCTCTGTGGCCATCCGCATGGCGCTATTGGCGACCGGCATCAGGTCGTGCATCAACTCCTCGCGCTGCTGGCGCGCCCGTTCGGCCACACGTGCCTGTTCGGTCAAATAGCGCACCTGCTCGGTGAGTGCGTCGATTTTCTGGTTGAGTTCTGCGATTGCCGGGTCCATCGCCGCCTCCTAGTTGGCCGCCGAGGGCAGCCACTTGCCGGCCATGCTCATGCGCGCCGGCAACGGCAGTTCCTGGCCCTTCAACAGCAGGTTCCAGTACATCCAGCGGAACATCAGCTTGCCCCAGTGGTTGGCTTCCGATTCCTCCAGCAGCGTAAACGGCCCGACGCCGGGCAGCGGGTAGCGGCCGGGCAGTGGCTCGGTGTCATAGTTGAAGTCGATCAGCAGGCCTTTGCCAAAACCCGACTCGATGAAGCAGTTGGCGTGTCCGTCGAAGAGCGGGCGCATCTCCAGCCCTTCGGTGTGGCGCACGAAATTTTCGCCGAAGGTGTCTACGGCGAAATGCGCCACGCTGCCGGCCTTTGATGTCGGAATCGCCGCCGCGTCGCCCAGGACAAACAGGTTGGGATATTTTGGCGACAGGAACGTGTGCTTGTCCACCGGGATGAAGTTCAATTCGTCGCCCAGTCCCGATTTGCCAACCACCTCCGCGCCCATGTTCAGGGGCACGCTGACCAGTAAATCGTATTCCACTTCCTGCTCGTCATAGGCCACCAGCTTTTTGGCGTCGGGATCGACATGTTCCACCAGAAACTCTGGCACGACCTTGATCCCTTTCTGCTCCAGCATCCCGCCCAGCAATTTGGAGGCGATGGGCTTGGTGAATGCGCCGGGCAGCGGCGTGGCATAGATCAATTCCACGCGGTCGCGCATCCCTTTCTCGTGGAAGAACCAATCGGCCAACATCAGAAATTCGAGCGGGGCGACGGGGCACTTGATCGGGTTTTCGACCACGTTCACGACCAGCCGGCCGCCAGGCCATGAGCGCAGGTGTTTGAACAGCGCCCATGCGCCCTCGAACGAATAGAACGTGTGAATCGAGCGCCCCCATTCTTGTTCTCCCAGGCCCGGCGTTTGCTCTGGGTGAATGTCGGCGCCGGTGGCCACGATCAGGAAGTCGTAGCTCAATGTGCGTCCATCGCTCAGCTGCACGCGGTTGTGATCAGCCTCAATCGCTTCAATCGAGGACAAGATCAGTTCCACGCCATGGGGCATCAAATTGCGCCTGGGCTTCACGACATCCTCGCGCGTGTAGATGCCAAACGGCATAAACAGAAAGCCGGGCTGGTAGTAGTGGATGGGGTGCTGGTCCACAATCGTGATCTGCCATTCGTCGCGCTCCAACAGCCGGCTCAGTTTGTTCGCAACCATGGTGCCGGCTGTCCCGGCCCCCAGGATCAACAGCTTCTTCATGCGCGATTTTCTCCTTTCAGACGCCAACCCATACCGGGGTTGACATTGTGAAATCTTTCACTTTTTAGATGCGTTGTGCGCCATTTGGTGACATCGCCCGGTATTGTCCGCGGTATTGTCCGCGATATCGTCCGCGGTATTGTCCGCGGTATCGTCCGATGGTCGGCTGCGCACTGTTGAGATGGTTTATAAATGTCTGGCTCTCCCTTGTAAAGAACATTCCTCACCCTTGCTTTACGCCAATTCGCGCTTTTGAACTAAGATTCAGGCAGGAGGAGAGTCATGCGCAAGAATCAGCGTTATACATGGATAGTCGTCTCCATTGCCGCTGCGGTTGTCATGGCGGCGTGTGGTGGGGGTGAGAGTGAGGGCACGGATCAGAGCATCCCGGCTGCCAGGCCTCAGTCGGCGACCAGCGTATCCCGCAGCGAACCGACCCGGCCGGCTGCCACAGCGGAATCTCCACAGCCGGCCCCGGCGGCGGTTGTCGACGAGACCAGCAGCATTCCGAACATCGAAGCCGGCCTCGAGTCGCTCGCCAGTTATCGTGCTCGCTACACCTTCTCGTTTGAAGGTAAGGATGAGGACGGCAAGGAAAGAAAAGGCTCGCTGGAGTTCCTGCAGGAGGTCATCACCGAGAGCAACGATCAGCACGTCCGTTTAACCACTGCCGGCATGGGCAGCGATGCTTCAGACAGCGGCGCTTTCGAGTTCTTCACCGTCGGCGGTGTGAGCTACATCTACGGCATGGACGACGGGGTTGCAAAGTGCACCGGCTTCTCCGGTGGTGACCCGGCGTCTGCCCCCATGGCCATGTTCAAGCCGGGCGATATGCTGGGTGGCCTCGAAAAAGCGCGCCTGGTCGAGCGCGGCGTCACCGTTAACGGCGTCAAGGCCGACCACTATGCCGCCGATGAATCGAGCATTGGTTCTGGCATGTTCAGCACAGCCAGTGGCGACATCTGGGTGGCTCAGGACGGCAATTTCGTGGTCAAGTACACCGGCACAGCCACCGGAAAGTTGCTGCTGTTCGGCGGCGACAGCGAAGGCACGGCAACGTGGGAGTATCAACTCGAAGCGATCAACACGCTGGCCGCCATTGAGTTGCCGGAGGAGTGTCTGGCACAGAAGCCGGCCGATGACATCCCTGTGCCGGACACCGCGACCGAGAAGGGGCAATTTGGCGGATTGATCACCTTCAAGACTGCCGACACGCCCGATCAGGTGGTCGAGTTCTATCGTGCCGAGTTGCCCAAACTCGGTTGGACAGAGGGCGAAGCCGGCGAGTTGGGCGACATGCGCACGCTCAGCTTTACCAAAGAGGATCGCACCCTCAGCATCATGATCACGCCCGGCGACGATGGCGTCAGCGTGATCATTGCTGAGAAGACAGGCGAATAGTCGTGTTTGCGAGCCTAACAGAGTCGGTCGCCTTCAAGGCGTCCGACTTGGGTGGTGCAACAGCCGCGCTGCGAAAAGGCGCGCTACCGGGTTGACCAGTCGCCCGGCCAGTTTCACCTGGCACACGCGATGGGCCCCCGCGCCGCGTTGCAATGCCGCCGCCGCCGGCGTCGCGTGCCAATCCACTTCCCACCCGCCGTTGCCGCTCATCAGAATTGGCGTCCAGCCGGGCGCCTCGATCACCGTCTCGATCAGCGGGCTGGGACGATCAACTGCCGGGTCATACCAGAATTTGAAGTCCTCCGGCTCGAAGCCGGTGACCAGTGCATGGCCGGTGTCGCGCGACACGAAGTGCCGGCCACCCATGCCGCATGGCTCGACCCGCACCGCTGTGCCGCCGATTTCATGGTTGCCCGCCGGCAGTTCGACGAACACGGCCAGCGCCCCACGTTCCACCGCAAACTCAATCAGCGATTGCTGCGCGGCATAGCGCGCCATGTCATCGATCAGGATCACATCATCTGGTCGGATGGCGCCGGCAAAGACCGGGCGCAGCCCCAGTTCGCGCGCCAGTTGCGCGGCTCTGCCGTTGCGCGAGCCGATGACGCGCACCCGCCCGGCTGACGCGCTGTTCTCCTGCGGCGCGGGAAAGACATCCATTTCGAGCGCGGTGTCGTGAATCTGCCGGCCATTCGTCTCAAACAGCGCCAGTCGCAGCACAGCTTTGCTGCGCCGGCTGACCTGGGGCGCGGGTAGTTTGAGGAAGCCCTGGAATGTGCTGCGGCACGCCTCGATTTTGGCCCTCGTCTGTTGCGCGAACACTACGCGGCCATCCAGTTCCAGTTGATAGCGCACCTGTGCCGGTGGCGTGTGGCTTGTGTCGTTGCACACCCAGCACTCGACCTGTATCGTCTCGCCGGCGAAGTAAGCCGTGCGGTCGGCGCGGAGGTTCACCATCAGCGGGGTCAACGCTTCGCGGTAAGCAAAGTAAGCCGGCTTCGGCTGCCGATCGTAGTCCATGATCACCTTCATCCAGCCGTCGGGGAAAGCGTCGATGAACAGATGAATGGCGAACGAGGTCATGCGGTTGTCGCGGCGGAATGCTTCGGTCATGATGCGCGTGGCCCACGCCTGGTGCCGCCGGCTGGCGTTTGCCCAGCCCTGCAAGCCGCGCGGCGTCTCGAAGAACATGTAGTGGTACTTGCCGGTTTGCGCCGACGTGATGCGATTCGGCGTCCACGTGGCCTCCTCCTCCCGCGTCTGCGGCAGCCATTCGCGTGGGTAATACTTGCGCATCAGCTCGACCGAATCGAGTCCTTCTGCGCCGAACTCGCCGCAACCATACATCCAGCCCGGCTTGACTTTCTGCCAGTAGCCCTTGTGCAGCTTGCCCAGCTCGATGCCGTGGCCGTTGTACCAGCAGGTGTAACAATGATTGTCCGGCAGGCCGGGGCCGGGCGGGTCGTAGTCGCCGTCCACCGCTTTGATGACCCGATCTGGGTTTGCCAGATGCACAGCCTGATCGGCTGCGACAAAGAACGACTCCATCTCGGCGCGTGTCACATGCCGGTGCGGCTTGCCCTGCGCGTTTGGAAACGGCTCGTTGATGTAGCTCACCATGATGTTGCACGGGTGGCTGCGCACCAGTCGTTCCATCTCCCCGGCCTGCCGCACGCACTCGGTGAACTGGTTGCGCCGCAATTGACCGAACAGCGGCAGATCGGTCTGGGTCAGGAAGCCCAGCCTGTCGCACATCTCGTACACTTCAGCTTGCACCGGCCGCTGTGTGATGCGCCAGTAGTTCATATGACAGATGCGGGCCAGCAGGATGTCATCGCGCAGTTGATCCCAATCCTTCTTCATCACGTCCTGCTGTTCGAAGCCCATGGTGTTGGCGCCGCGCAACTTGATCGGCCGGCCGTTCAAATACATCCGGCCATTCATGTCCTCCTCTCCCCCCGTGAGAGAGGCTGCGCCCGAGGTCATTTCAAAACTTCGCATTCCGAATTGTCGGCGCGCCGTATCGAGTAGCCGGCCTGCGCCATCCAGCAGCTTCACCTGCGCCTGATACAGCCACGGCGCGTCCACATCCCACACGCGCGCCTTTGGCATCTCGAATGAGAGGCGGTAATAGCTCAGCCCCGGCCCCGCGTCGCTGACGGGAAACCCGCGCTCAGCCAACACCGTCTGCCGAAAGTTCTGCCCGTATACCGACAGCACGAGCGATATCGGCTGATACACGTCATGCGCGCTATTGATCTCGATCCAGGCCTCCGCGCGACCTTCGGCCAGCAGTGGTCGCACAAACACGTCGTGAATGTGGATCGGCGCGCGGGCTTCGATGAACACATCCTGGTAGATGCCCATGCCCGGCGGGCAATGATGCCAGCCCACCTGTGGATCATCCCAGCCGGGGCCGGTGGCTGCATAGACCTTGTCGCCCTCATGAAAGGTGTCGACGCCCTGCAACTTGTCCCATGTGTCGTTGCCCAGCATGATGGCGTCGTTCTCGACCACCACCACCAGGGTATTCGCGCCGGCGCGGATGACGCGCGTCATGTCGAACTCGAACGGCGCGAAGAATCCTTCGTGCGATCCCAGATACGACCCGTTTACAAACACGTGCGCTTTGTAGTCCACCCCTTTGAAGCAGATAAACCAGCGCGCGTCGACTGGCTGTGGCGTGTCTGCGTTCAGAGCCAGGTCGAACACCGTCCTGTAATAGGCAGTTGCTTTGCCGATTGGGCCGCCGTAGTGTGGAATGGTCACCGACTGCCATTCGCCGGCGCCGGCCAGCGCGCGCTCGAAATCGGCTGCGTCTTGCGCCGTGCGCAGACGCCAGTTGAACTCGGTGATGGGAATAACCCGGCGCATGGATTCCAGTGTGGGGGCCAGATCGCGCATGAACGGCGCGAATCGCTTGCGCTGTCGGGCCAGTTCGCGTTGTAGTTTGGCCGGCGTGTCGAGTTTTGGCAACGGCTTGAAGGCGGCAGCCGGGTTGTGGCGGCGGGCCGGCAACGTGACATCGGGCAATGCCGGCGGTTGTGGCTCGACCAGCGCAGCGCGCTGCTCGGCTTCGCGCTGGCTGGCGATGCGGGCGAAAACGTCATCGCGCATACGATCCGCTGTTTGATTCACCATCTTTCCTCCATGTCATCGCGTCGGGCTATGGCGCTATTGTCGTTCAGTTCGCGCAGCATGGATGGGATGTGGGTCTCGTTTGCGTAGGTTGACCGTCTGGAAAAAGTCAATCACCGGTCAATCCTGGCCGGCGCGCGTTGCTTACGATAAGCCACGATGCAAGGAGGTGGCGCGATGACAATGTCTCGAATCCACTATGGGCGTGTGGCGGCTTGTGTGATTGCGGCGCTGACCGTGACGGGCATCTTTTATCTGTGGCTGGCCGGCGCCGGCTTGCCCGATCTGGCTGCCCTGACTATTGCGATGTTGTTCGCCGTGCTGTGCGTGGGCTTCACCTTCTGGAATCTGGGGTTGCGCTTGACACAAGATCGGTAACGTATGCCACGCAACCGGCGTCGTTGTGTCTCGGCTGAAACAGAAAAGCAAACGGAGGGGCGAGTCTGAAACTCGCCCCTCCGTCGTTGAGAGGTGACCCCACGGGGATTCGAACCCCGGTTTGAGCCTTGAGAGGGCTCCGTCCTGGGCCACTAGACGATGGGGCCAGTGGCAACGGAGACTAAGTCTACCACACGTCACTCCGTCAGCAGCGACTCCAGCAAACGGGCTTCTTCGTCAGGCGTGCTCACTTCGCCATCCAGCCAGGCGTCGCGCAGCCGGCCCAACACCTGACCATAGCGCGGGCCGGGGGGAATCCCGCGCGCTTTAAGATCCTCGCCGGTGGTTGTCGGTTGCATCTTGCGCCAGCGATGCCATTCCAGCCACATGGCCTGTCGCTTGAGCGCGTCGCGGTCGAACAGCCAGCCCAACCACAACGTCAGCCCGCCGAACGAACCGAGCAGGGCCGATTGCCGGCTGGGTGGCCCGTGAAACGCATGGGGTGTCAGGGTGCTGAGCGCGCCGAGTGAAACCAGCGCGTCGCGCGTCTCGGCGGTGAACGGAATCCAGTCGATCCACCGGCTGACGCTCATCTGGCCCAGGTTGTAAACCAGCGCCCCCCAGCCGGCTGCGCGCCGCAGCGCATCGCCTGACATGCCCGGCGAGCCGAAATCCCAGCCCTCAGCGGCGAGGGCGTCGGCGAGCCGGGTGAAGCGCGCCGTCAGCGCATCATTGTCCGGTATGGCAATGCCCACGGCGCGGAATACCTGCCATTCCCCTAGCAGCGCCAGGGGACGCGCCGGCGCCTGCTCCAGAAAGATCAACTCCAGATCATATTTGACGCGCTCGCCGCTCAGCGCGCCGACATGCGGCAGGCCGCGCTCGATCCATGTGCGCGTTTCGGTCTCTACCGCAAAATCCAGTCGCGCTGCGTAGCGCGCCGCGCGAAAGATGCGCGTGGGGTCGTCGATAAAGCTGCGCGCGTGCAGGGCGCGAATCAGCCGGCGTTGCAGGTCTGCCTGCCCGTCGCACACGTCGATCAGGCGATAATCGCGCAAGGCCAGCGCCAGCGCGTCAACGCTGAAGTCGCGGCGCAGCAAGTCCTCGGTGATGCTTGCCGGCCTGACGCGCGGCAGCGCAGCCGGCCGTTCGTATGTCTCGGCGCGCGCAGTGACCACATCCACAGACTGGCCGTGCGTGATCCAGGTGGCGGTGCGAAATCGTTCATATGTCTGCGTCTCGCCGCCATGCGCGCGCGTCAATGCGCGGGCAAAGGCAATCGCGTCGCCCTCGACGGCAAAATCCAGGTCGTCGATGCGCCGGCCCAGCAGCCAGTCGCGCACGGCCCCGCCGACCAGATAGGCCGGCGTGTCCTCGCGCGCGGCGGTCGCCCGCACAGCCTCCAGCGCCTGTTGTTGCGTGGGCGAAAGCAAAGCGGTCAGTGTGTGTGGAATGGTCATCGATGGCATGGTGTTGCTCAGCGCGCCGGCGGCGTAGTCGCAATCGACGTCACATCCAGCGTGGCCCAGTCCCCTTCGACCAGGTGGATGGCCGCGTCGTCTTTTAAGAAGCGCGGCAGGTCAGGGAACGTGAAGCGCGCCGGCAGCGCGCGCTCGCTCGGAATCCAGGCCATATCGCGGCCAAACACGGCTTCATCCTTCCGCCCGATCAACTGGAACACATCCTGCCAGAAGTAATCGGCGATGCTCCAGTGCGCGCCGCGCTCGACCCAGTAGCACTGATCGCCCAGCAGCACCGAAGTGCGCTCATAAGGCGCGAAGAAGATCGTCCAGAAGGCGTCGTTCACAGCATGCCGGCTAACCAGATAGCGAAAGTCATGCGCGTGCCAAGCCGTGCTGGGCGCAATGTCCACTTCGCTCTGCCAGCCGGTGGCCGACGCAAAGTAACCGCGCGGGTTCTGATAGCGCGCATAGCTGGCATCGCACTGCGCGAGGAAGCCGGCCATCTCCTCATCGCGCTCGTGGCGCAGGTAGGCGCTGATGCCCTCCAGCGTGTCGCCCATTCCGGCGATCAACATCGGCTGGCGCATCACGCGCCACGTCCCGTTGCGCGCGTACCACAAGCGATGCAGGCGTGTGGCGTCATTTGGATCGATCCACGCCGAGCGAACGACATGCCGGCACAGCCGTCTGGCGTGATCGAGATAGCGCCGCTCGCCGTAGGTCTCGAAGGCCATGACCAGCGGCAGGATCATCAGGCCATAGTATTCCGTCGGCTCGACGGCGCTGTGGTCGCCGGTGCTGCGCCAGGTCGCCTCGCAGTCGGCGTCGGGAAAGCCGCCCACGTGAAAGTGTTCGATCATCAGATCAAGGTCGGCCGGCAATTCGTCATACCAGCGCCGGCTGTCGAACGCGCGCTGGTACAGCAGCTTGCCCCAGATGCGGGCGTACTCCTGATTGCACGTGCCGCCGGCCGAAGCGCGACCATGCCACGCGGTGTTCTGATCGAAGGCGCGCTGAATCTGATCGCGCAGCGCAGGGCGCACAAACTCGCGCCCGTGCCACGCCGCTGCTGCCAGCGAGGCATTGGCGATGGCGTTGTGAATCAGGCCGGACTTCAGGGTTTCGCCAACCTGGAAGCCGATGTGTTTGTAGTTGCCATCCGGCTGAAACGAGCGGGTCTGAAAGTCAATCAGACGTTCGAGCAGCGCCAGCGCATCTGCATGCATGCATTGGCGCAGCGCCAGCGCCAGGCCGGCCAGAAAAGGGCTGGCCCAGGTGCTGTGCCCGCACGTCCAGTCGTTCCAGCGATAAGGGTTGCCGCCCCATACCGGGTGATTGTGAAAGCCATGAATGGCTCCATCTGGCTGCACCCACGAGCGAATCCAGTTGCCGAGCATGGCAACATCGGGTGACGCTGACAGCGCAAGTGTGGTCGTGGTCATCGTGTCTGGCCGGCAATCCTACCGCATCATGCCTGTAGTACACTGACTTCATCTCGCGCTGGAGGACGTGACAACTCATGCCCGACTCGATCACGCTCGACGCTTTGAAAGCCGACCCCGGCCTGATCGCCGCGACACTCACCATGCCCGACGGCACGCCTGTTCTGTTTCGCCCGCTCGGCCCCGGCGACGCCGGCATGTTGGGCGAATACTTCCTTAGCCTGTCTGATGAAACCAAACGGCGCTACGGGCCGCATCCATTCGACCAGGCCACCGCCGATCAGTTGTGCGCCAACATTGATCTGGGGCACACCTTGCGCATGATCGGGGTTCTGGATGAAGGAGGCCGGCCGCGCATCGTGGCCTACATCATCTTGTTGCTGGGCATCACCGAGGGCGACCGCGCGCATTACGCGCGCAACGGCATCGCGCTCGATCCCGACGCCGATTGCACGCTGGCGCCCTCGCTGGCCGACGCCTACCAGAATCGCGGCTGGGGCACGGTGATGATGCGTCACCTCATCGACGTGGCGCGCCGGCTGGGCCGCAAGCGCATGGTGTTGATGTGGGGCACTCAGGCCACGAACAGCCGCGCCATCCGCTTCTACGAGAAATTGGGCTTCCGTTACATTGCCACGTTCGAGGAACCACCCGGCGTCTTCAACCGCGAAATGATTCTTGATTTGTGAGTGTCTGCCCTCTCCCTGACCCTCTCCCAAAGGGAGAGGGGATTCGATGCGCGAGATGGATTCTGATGCACAAAACGACAAAATTCTGC
>DAOUDB010000305.1:0-3430 GCA_034431495.1 Thermoflexales bacterium | reverse complement strand
CACGCCATCCAGGATGACGTTGCATGCCCCGCAGTTGCCGTTGCTGCACCCTTCTTTTGTGCCGGTCAGCCCCAGCTCCTCGCGCAGCACTTCGAGCAGGCTCTGGTTTGGCTCGCACAGGAAAACGACTTCTTCGCCGTTGATGCGCGCTTGCACTTGTGTTTTCTTCATGGCTGGCTGGTTACCCAATCCTCAAGGAATGATTGTCGGAACACGGGATCGAATTCGATGTAGCGATAGGTGGCCACCCGATGAGTCAGGTAGGGGTCGCCGGCAAAGAACTGTTGCAATGCCTCGAGCGAGGGGGCGCGGGCAACGATCATGCCGCCCACGCGCGGCACTTGTGGCCCAGACAGCAGCAGCCATCCGCGTTCATAGCCCTCTTTCAGAAAGGCACGATGCAGCGGCGTGATCTCTGCCATTTCCTCCACCGGCACGGTGTAGGTGATTTCAACGATGAAATGTTTCATGGTTCAGGTTGGTAAAGTGGCTAAGGTTCAGTCGTCATGCGCGAAGGGGCTGTTGTGCGCGGGCAATGGCCTGTTCGAGCGCGCGCCGGGTCAGCACGTAGGCCAGATGCCTGCGCTGGGCTGCGGTGCCGCGCATATCGGTGATGGGTTGGGCAGCGCGCTGCGCAATGCGCGCGGCCTGTTCGATCACGTCGGGGGTGACCGGCTGCCCTGCCAGCGTCATGCTGGCTTCTTTCACCAGCAGCGGCGTTGGCGCGACTGCGCCCAGCGCCACGCGCACCGAGAGAATCGTGTCGCCCGTCTCGTTCAAGACGACCGACACGCCGGCGCCGGTCACTGCAATGTCCATCTCGTTGCGCGGGATAAAGCGCAAGTAGGCCGCGCCGAAGTGGGGTGGGGGCGGTGGCATGCGAATGCTCACCAGCAACTCGCCCGGCTGCAGGGCGTTCCTGCCCGGCCCGATGCAGAATGCTTCGGCAGGGATGTCGCGCTGGCCGGCCGGCCCTTCGACTTCGCATACCGCGTGAGGGACGATCAGCGCCGGGATCGAGTCGGCAGCCGGCGAGGCGTTGCCCAGATTGCCGCCCAGGCTGGCCCGGCCCTGGATTTGCACGCCGCCGATCAGCGACACGGCATCGATCAGGCCGGGATAAGCCTGCCGGATGGTCGGCTCTGCGCAAATGCGTTGGCATGACACAGCGGCGCCAATGCGCAGGCCGTCGCGCGCGCTGTAACTCAAGGTGTTGAGTTCAGGAATGCGCTTGACATCAATGACCAGCGCGGCCTGCCGGCGGTTTTCTTTCAACTGAACCAGCAAGTCTGTGCCGCCGGCCAGCACACGCGCCTGTTCGCCGTTCTGCTGGAGCATGGTGATCGTCTCGCCAATACTGGTTGGGGCTGCGTAGGTGAATGGTTGCACGGTGTCGTTGCTCCTTAGGTCTCCTGATCAGCACATGAACACAATCCTGCGACAGTCTCAGCTCCCTGCTATACGAGTGGAAGTCTGTGTCGCATGGCGAATATAGCACACGGGCTTGTCGGGTCCAAGAGACCAGGGCGTGCACAAAGCCAGCCGATCCGGCCCGGTGACGCGCCGTGATCGGCTGGTGTGGTGTTCGATCATTACGACGAATGATGCGACGAATGATGTGCTGAGGCGGCCGGCCTCGCATCGCTAACCGCCGGTAACCAGCTTCACTGAGCCGATTCCCATGTCCACGCGCACCGTGATGCGCGGGCCGGCGCTGCGCGCCACCTCGGGCGAGGAGTATGTCTGGCCGTCGCGATCCCAGTTGCCGGCATCGATGCCGGTCAACATTCTGGAGGTGAAGATGACCTGCACCGGGTTGCCGCCGGAGTTGATCTCGATGCTGGACACCCCGCCCTTCACGTCGATCTGAGCATCGGCGCGCAGGTCGCCGTCGAAGCGCAGTTTGAGCTCGCCGGCCCCGGCGCTGATTGTGCCGCGTTGGATGTTCAGGTTGCCCAGCCCGTTGAGCGTGACGCTGGCTGCGCCGCCATTCACGGTCAATGTATCGAGCGAGACGGGATTAGCCTGGCTGAAGTCGATCACGGTCTCTGTGGCGCCCAGGTTGAACAGCGCCGAGCGAAGCGACAGGCCGCCGAGGTCATACACGCCTTTCGTTGCGCCGGTTTGCAGCGACAAATTCATCGGTATGCCCTTGCCGAGCCGGATGCGCCAGTCATTGACCACTTGCCGGCCAAAGGTTACGTTGCCGCGCAAATTGCCCTGGCGCACGCGAACGCTGCGCGAGCCGACAGATACCTCTGGTTTCAGCGCGACCACGTTATAGTCGATTACGCCCTCGATCAGGTCTACGCCGTCGGGCGAAATGTGCACAGTGCCCACGCCCGGCGACAGTTCCACATCCCAGACATCCCGGCGGGCTTCGTCCGCGCTGTCTTCGGGCCTGGGCACACGGATCGCCTCGGTCTGAATGGGGCCGGTTTCGACCGGCTCGAAGTGAAGGGTGAGGCCGCAGCCGCCGAGCGCAATCGCAGTCAGGCCGGCGATCATCCCAGTGATGAGTTTGCTCGTTTTCATATCAATCCTCCGGCTACCCTCTCGCAGGTTGGCCAGAGGGTGAGCAATGTCGTCTGCACAGTAATACGAACCAACCGGAGATTTGGTTGTGTCGCGCCGGAATGACCTGGCTATGGTCAGCCTAAAGTTGGAGGGGGCGCGCGCGCAGTTGCAGACCGTGCCGGCCCTTGACGCGCGGTCGCAGCGTCACCAGCGGCGCGATGGTCACGGCCGGCTGTGTCTGCTCTGGCTCAAACCAGAACTGCTGTGTGACGGAAGCAAGAATGAGCATGGCCTCGACAAGGGCGAAGTTCTGGCCGATGCAGATTCTGGGGCCGCCGCCGAATGGAATGTAGGCGAAGCGCGACCAGGGATGCTCCGTGCGGTCGCCGGCGAACCGCTCCGGCTTGAAGCGATCGGGTTCGGTCCAATGGGCCGGGTGGCGGTGAATGGTGTACGGGCTGATGATTACGATCGCGCCGGCGGGAAGCGCGCGCCCGTCGAGTTGATCGGGCTGGATGGCCCGGCGCGTGATCAACCATGCCGGTGGATACAGACGCAATGTCTCTTCGAGCACCTGCCGGCAGTAAGTCAATTGAGGCAGGTCGGCGTACTGCGGCGCGCGAGAACCGACCACCTGCGCGATCTCGCGCCGCAGCGTTTCCTGCGCATCCGGGTGGATTGCCAGCAGATGCCACGCCCAGGTGAGCGCGCTGGCGGTGGTCTCGTGGCCGGCGATGAGTAGCGTGAGCACTTCGTCGCGGATGGCCCGGCCATCCAACCGCTGGCCGGTGTCGGCGTCCACGGCGTTGAGGAGCGCCGAGAGCAGATCATCGCGGAGACCGTCCGTTGGCTGCGCGTCTTTGGCGGCTCTCTGGCTGCGCCGGGCGTCGATCAAGTCGCGCACGGCGCCGTC
>DAOUDB010000304.1:0-12421 GCA_034431495.1 Thermoflexales bacterium | reverse complement strand
CGCGAATCGCTATCGCCGGCTGGTGTCCCCTGGCGCGCAGGCTGCCGCCGCGCGCCTCGCTGGTGAGCGTGTGGAGGAGGCGAGCGGGCCGGCTGAGCAGGCAGTTCTCAACGATGGCATAGAACCGGGCGCGGTGCGCACCCCGCCGGTTCAACCTGGTCAAAGCCTGTCCATCGAGTTGATCGTCAAGCCGTTGGTCCGCCATCGCGCGCACGATGGGTGGTTTGTAGTGTGTTCGCGCGCGCTCGAAACGCCGGACGCAACGCCGGCGCGGGTTGAGGCCGGCGCACAATTTGGCGGCCTCTCCGGTTTTCGTTTCTTCCTGCCGTATGCGATCATTGCCATCGTCGCCGTTGTATTGATCGTTCTCCTGCTGCTCAGCGCGCGCGGGGTGTAATGGATCGCCGGGGAGATGAACTGTCATGGCCGAATCCGATCAGATCGAAATCATTTCACCCGACGGTCAGATTCGCTTTCACGATCTTGACCCGCAGCGCGGCGTCACGAATATCGGCCGGCATCCTGAGAATGACATTGTCATCGACAGCCCCGGCGTGGCGCCCTTTCACGCTGTGCTGGATCATCGCCAGAAGCCCTATACCCTGGTCGTGCTGAGTGAAGAGGGCGAGGTGCGTCTGGACGGCCAAAGCCTGCCGGCCAACACACCCACGCCGATCAAGGGCTGGGACACCTTTCATCTCGATGGTCTGTCGGTCGTGATTCTGGAGCGCGGCGCTCCAGAGCGAAGCACGGGGAGGCCACCTACGCCTGCGCGCCCATCGGCCGGGCCGCGCGCGCCCGTGACCGTGGCGGTTGTGCCTCAGCCGCCGGGACGTGCGCAATCGCGCGCGCCATCCGTTTCTGCAACTGGCAAACAGACACTGCTCTCTGCCGCACTCGATCAAACGACCCAGATGCCTGCCGTCGACGAACGGGCCGAAGAACGGGCCGACGCGCGAGCGGGGGAGGGGACTGGCAAGGTCAATCTGGGCGCACTGCCGCCGGACATTCCCGACGATGTGATCGTGGCCCAGATCGCCGAGCGCGCCTTCACCATCGACGCGGGCCAGTCTGCCACATGGACGATCACCGTCACCAACGGCGGGCCGCTGGTGGCGTCGATGATGGTGTCGGTGGCCGGCCTCGATGATCGCTGGGTGGATGTGTCGGAGCCGGTGTTCAATCTGAACGAGGGCGAGCGGGCGACGGTGACGGTGACGGTCTCGCCGCCGCGCGCGCCGAGCAGCCGGGCCGGCAATCACTATTTCGCTGTGCTGGTCACGTCGCCGGACTACCCCGGCCACGTGAACCAGATGGGCGCGACGCTGGTCATCAACCCGTTCTACGAGTTTGCCGTCAGTGATCTGTCGCCCCGCCAGCAGACCGTGGGATGGCACAGGCGCGTGGGCGTTGCCGGCATCGCAATCGCCAATCGTGGCAATAGCGAGGCGACCTTTCGAGTCAGTGGTGAGGACGACCAGCGCGGGTGCAGTTTCGAATTCCAGCCGCCTGGCGAATTGGCCAACCTGGCCCGGCAGGCCGATGTGCGCGTGCAGCCTGAAGAAGTGCTGCCCCTGCCGGTGCGCATCACTCCCAACCGCCGTATGCTCATCGGCCTGCGCAAGACGATGTACGCCCTGACGATCACGGCGCTGCCGCTGGATGGCCAGCAATCGGCGCGTTCAGTGCTGGGGCAGCTCTACAACGCGCCGTTGATCGGCCCGTGGCTGATCCTGCTGTTGCTGGCGTTGTTCGGCCTGCTCATTGTGGCTGTTTTCCGGCCCTGGATCGGCGCGTTCGCGGTCAGCCGGGTCGCCATCAACGAGGGCGAGGCCAGCACGTTGAGCTGGCAGGCATCGCCGTTTGCCGAAGTGCGACTGGAGCCAAATCCCGGCGTTCTGTTGCAGAGCCAGGGCAGCCTGGAGGTCAGGCCAAAGGACACCACACAGTACCGGCTGTATGCCGAGAACCTGCTGACCCGGCTCTTCCCGCCGCTTGCCATTCAGCCGGTGGTGACCGAAGTGGTGGTGAACCCGTTGATCCCGGTCATCAACCAGTTTGACGCCGATCGCAAGGAAGTGGTGGTCGGCGAGAGCGTGACGGTGTTCTGGGATGTGGCCGGAGCTGACAGCCTGGTCTTGACGACCAACGGCGCGCCAGACGCCGTGCCGGTGACACAGCAGATCGGCCAGCGGGTTGTGCGCCTGGAGTCGGACACGACGTTCGGGTTGCAGGCGTCGAATCGTCATGCCTCGGTGCCGCGCAGCGTGACGGTGCGGGTGAAGCAACCCACGCCCACGCCGGTGCCCACGCCGGCCATCGTCATTTTCGATGTCGATCCGAAAGTCATCACACAGGGGCAGGAGGTGCGCATCGATTGGCAGGTGCTGGGAGTGAACGAAGTGCAGATCTCCGGCATTGTGGGCGCCAACACTTTCCCGTCGCAGGGCAGCATCAACCAGTCGCCCCAGCAAAATACGGTGTATGTTTTGTCGGCCGGCCTTGGCGATGCGCGGGTGTCGCGCCAGTGGGAAGTGCGGGTGAACCCCGCTCCGCCGCCGCCGCAGGCGCCGACGATTGTGTTCTTCACTGCGTCGCCCAATGAGGTGGTGCGTGGAAGTCCGCAGGCCGCGGCGGTGTCACTGGTGTGGTCGGTGCTCACGCCGACCACCAATATCCAGCTCAGCGGCCCCGGCCTGGGCATCCCGATCGACAATCTGCCGGCGCAGGGCAACATCACGCTGGCAGTGGAGCGAACGACCCTGTTTGTGCTGACCGCTTTCAACGGCGATCTGAAGACCAGCCAAACGGTGGACGTGCGCGTGCTGGAACCCACGCCCACACCGTTGCCCACGCCCACGCCGCCGCCGACGCCCACACCCTTCCCGCCGCCGCGAATCGTCTTTGTGCGGGTGGAGGACGGCAATGGCAATGTGCTGTTCCCTTCTGGGACAGATACCTATCAGGTGACATACAACACCATCGTGCGGCTGTCGTGGCAGGTGGAAGGGGCCAGCCTGAACGTGCAGCTCTATCGCGATGGCGCGCCGCTGGGGGCGCAGCCGGCCACCGGCTCTAGCGCGCCGGTCAATATCGTGCGATCGACACGCTTCCAACTCGAGGCCACCAACCCCGGCGGCACAGTCAATCAGTTCATCACGATCGACCTGCTGCCCAGGCCGATCCCGCCGCCGCCATTCAACGTTTACGTCACGGGCGAGTCACAAGCGTCAGTCACGATGAACTGGGATTACGACGGCGCGAACGTGGGCAACATCACCGGCTTCCGCGTGTATCGCGCGCCAATGGGGTCAACCAACTTCCAACTGGTGGCGGCAGAGTATCCATTAGGCTCAGGCGCGCCGGTGTTGAATGCGTTCTCGCGCTCGTGGACCGACACAGCCGGCCCGGTGTGCGGCTACACCTATTACGTTGTTGCTGCTTACCTGGACACCTTTGGCACGCCCCAGGAGACGGGCGCCGGTTCGCCATCGATCGCCACGCAGCCGTGCGAAGTAACGACGCCGTGATTGCAGCAGTAACAGGGTAGGCCAATGGAAGTGAAGGGTTCGATTTCGCCGCATCGGGTCGCGGCGGCGCTGGGGTTGAGCGCTGCGTTGTTGTTTGCCGGACCAGGGCAGGGCGTTGTTGCCGGCCACGCGCGCGCCGAGCCGGCGCGGTCTCTGGCGGCGCAGACGTTCGTTCAACCTGCGCAGGCCTCTGGCAGCCTGACGGCTTCCCTCGCAGTGCAGACAGGATCGGGCAATCCCGCCTTTGTCTTCAACGGCGAGCGCATCACCTACACCATCTCAGTCCAAAACACCGGCTCCGGCGCACTGACCAATGTCAAGGCGCTCAACGGCCTGCCGGAGAAAACCCTCGATGAGATTGCCTGCGTTCCGGCCTGTCATCAGACCTTCGTTCCCCAGCAGTTCAAGGACCCGCTGGGCGAGATCATCATTGTGACCCGCACGACGGCTGTAGACTGGATGGTTGCCTCGCTGCCGGCCGGCCAGACGCTCCAGTGTGTTGTCAGCGGCCGCGTCGGCGGCCAGGCTGATGGCGTGCAGTTCACCAATCAGGCCGTCGTGGAGGCGGATGGCCTCAGCCCTGTGCCCACCAATGCCGTGCAGACCACCGTCCGCTTGCGTATCCGAGACACTGGCGATGCCCAAGTGTCGAGCGCGGCAACCTGGTTGTCGGCCGACCTGGGCGGCACGATCGGACAGGACTGGGGCGACTTTGATCGCGACGGGCTGCTCGATCTGGCGCTAGGATCATCGTCCGGGGCGGCAGTCTACCGCAACGCTAACGGCGTGCTCGAGCCGTTCTGGACCAGTGGCCAGCAGACCTATGGTGTGGTATGGGCTGATCTGGATGCAGATGGCATCCTTGAGCTGGTGACTGTGGGCAGCAGCCAGGACGGCACGGCTGTCACGCCGGGACTGAACTACATCCATCGTTACAACGTCGCCCAGTCCACGTTCGTCTTGTCGGCCACCCTGGTGAGCGACTGGCAACTGGTTCGCATCGCCGCCGGTGACTTCAATCGCGACGGGCTGGTCGATCTGATCGGCAGCACGAATGCCATCAACGCGCCGTGCCCGGTGGCGCTGTATCGCAATCTGGGCAACCTCTCGTTTGCGCCGGCCCAATGTGTCAGCCAGCGCGCGACCGCCGCTGTGGGCGTTGGCGATTACAACAACGATGACTGGCCCGATCTGGCCCTCGGCGCATTTCCGAACCAGATCATCCTGCTTATCAATCGCATGAATGTCCCCGGCCAGTTCTTTTCCCCGCCGGTGGTCATCGATCCCAACACCACATTCCTGCCCTACGACTTCGCGTGGGGCGATTACGACGGCGATGGCTACTTCGATCTTGCGGCTGCGTTCCCGCTTCAGCGCGAGGCGCGCATCTATCGCAATCTGGCCGGCCAGGGATGGGAACTTCCGCCCGGCAACATCATCCCCACGCGCGTCTTCATGACGCCCCTTTCGGTGGACTGGGCCGACTTCAACGGCGACTCCTGGATCGACCTGGCAGTGGCCGACTCTCCGCCTCGGCTGTATTGGTGGGATTACGATGGTCAGTTCTCCCTGATTGATGGTTTGTCGGTTGGCGCTGTTGGCGGCCAGGTGTGGGGGGTGCGTGGCGTGCAAACGCGCCCAAATGGTCCGCTCGATCTGTCGCTCGCCAACCGCGACCGTTCCAGCATGGTCTTCAACGTTGTGGCCCCCCGGCTGGCCAAAGACCGCTATCTGATCGATACCACACCGTCCAGCGTGCGGGCCGGCACACTTGCATTGGGCGATGTGAATGGCGACGGCCAGGTGGACGCCGTATTCGGCGCGGCGGCCGGCTCATTTGGCGGGCGCGTGTATCTCAACCAGGCCGGCGCCTTCGTCGCCAGCAATACCATGGGCGTTGGCTCCGGCCCGCAGAGCATCGCGTTCGCCGATGTCGATGCGGATGGTCGACTTGAGGTTGGAGTCGCCACGGCTGTCGACGTGCGCACCCATCTGGGTTCTGGCACCGTGCTATCGCAGGTCGTGGTTCCCGCCGGCGGCCCTTACGTGATCGCCTGGGGCGACATCAACGGCGACGGCTGGCTCGATCTGGCTGTCGGCAGCAACGGGCCGGTGTACGTCTACCTGAATGATCGTGGCCGACTGCTCACCTCGCCCGCGTTTGCCACCGCCGAGACATGCCCCACCAGTAGTCTGGCCTGGGCGGACTTCAACGGCGATCGCTGGCTCGATCTGGCGGTGGGGTGCAGAAGCGATCGGGCGCGCGTGTATCGCAACAGCCGCATGAACACCTTCATCCCAGCCTGGACTGCGCCCACTGCCTCCATCAGCGGCACAGTGGCATGGGCCGATTTCAACGGCGACAGCCGGCCAGATCTGGCTGTGGGCGGGTTTGGGCAGCCGGTGCGCGTGTTCGAGAATGTCAACGGCGCCATCAGCTCCAACCCGGTCTGGTCGTCGTCCACAGTCAGTCGCACCACCAGCATTGCCTGGGGCGACTGGGATGACGACGGCTTCCCGGAATTGGCTGTGGGCAATGACGGCCAGCCGGATCAGGTCTTCGCCAATCTCCGCAGCGCCCCCGGCCAGCCACGTCTGTTCTGGCTTTGGTCTTCGTTGGAGGTGAGCCGCACCACCGGCCTGGCCTGGGGCGATGTCGAGGGCGATGGCGACCTCGATCTGGTCGTGGCTGATGTTGACGGTCTTAGCGGGGTGTACATCAACGGCATCAACACGCCGGCTCATCACACCGACGTGTTCACACCCAGCCTGTCGCTGCTGCACAGTCCTGCCTATCTGTCGTTGCGCCGGCCCGGTCGTACCGACTCGGCCTGGCTCTACTCGTCGCCGCAACTTCTAGCCGGCCCCAACAGCCCGACCGTGACGGTGCCCTACCGTGTGTTCGACCCTGACGGCACGCGCGCAGACGCCGGCTCGAATATGGAAGGCGATCGCATTGCCACAACACGATTTGAGTTTTCGCTCGATGGTGGCAGCACGTGGCAGCCGGCTCGACCCGATGCGTCATCGCCGCCGCCGGTTACCGTCACACAGCGCCTCGGCGCCGACGCAGTGTTCGTCTGGAATGCCCATTTGGATGGCGCGATCAGCGATGATGCCCGCTTCCGTATTCAGGTGGCAAAACAGGACCCGATTGGACCTGTCCAGAGACCGGCCAGTAGCGTTGTCAGCCCGCCCTTCCGGGTGCGTGCCATTACCTGCCACTGGCCCGAACGCCCGGCGTTCACCTGGACACCGTTCAACCCTCGTCCTGGGGAATTGACGCAGTTTGTCGGCGTGATTAGCGGGGGCAGTGGGCCCATCACATACACCTGGAACTTTGGCGATGGCCGGCCGGCGCGCACGGGTCAGATTATCCAAGTTTCCTTCACGCTGACCAATACCTATCAGGTGCAACTGGCAGTGACCGGCGCGCCCTGCCCGCAAACCCGCGAGGTCATCACGATTGCGACCATGCGCGTGGGCAGCGGCATCCCGCCGGCCCAGCTGCATCTGCCCATCGTGGGCCGTCAATCAACCGGGCCGGTTGCCCTATCTGCCGAGGCAAGCGCACCCAATCCGGCAGACGCGCGCGCGCCATTGGATGAGCGCGCTGAAACCGATCGCATCACCATGTTGGATGGCAAAGCCGATCCCGCTGCGGGTGTGACACGCCTGCGCTGGGCTGCGCCAGAAGGGCAGCCGTCCGGCTATCGCGTGTATCGCATGGGGCCGGACGACACAACGCCCCAGGCTCTGGCCACGCTGCCTGGAGACGCCACAACGTATGTCGATGGCCCGCCGGGCGCCGCCTGCGACACAAGCTATTTCGTGACTGTGCTCTGGAACGGTGGAGCGTCGGAGTCTGCGCCCAGCACGTCCAGTTTCCGCAGTCCGCCCTGCGCCGGCTCCGATGCGTCATCCCGCCCGGCGATGAATCCGATCGGGCCGATGGCAGAGAGCGTGTCCGTGGCAGGTTCGCCTGTGTCCGGCCAGCGGACGGCCGTCTGGATGCGCGCCGCAAACGCGGCGGCGGCCGCGATGCCAGCCCCTCTCGTTGCCTCTGGCGCGCAGCAGGCCACACTGGCAGTGTGTGATGCGGTGACTGTCACGCAAAGTGGCATCAGCGGCCAGCCCGATATCGCTCAATCTGCGCGCCGGGTGGCTTTCTGGTCCACCGGCGCATTCGACCCCACCGCGAGCAATGTGGATGGCAACATCGAAGTCTTCGTCTACGACGCCGATGCGCTGCGCTTCACCCAGGTCACCAGCTCCGCCGGCAGCATTCTGGGCGGCTTCAACCTATGGCCTACGCTCAGCGAAGACGGCATGAAGGTGGCCTTTGCCTCGGATCGCAGCCTGATTCTGGGCGGCAATCCCGATGGCAACTTCGAGGTGTTCGTGGCGGTGCTCAGCTCAACCGGCGTGCTCGAACTGGGGCAGGTCACCACGACGACGATTGGTGCCAACACGGCCCCGGCCATCAGCGCAGACGGGCGCGCCATTGCGTTTGTGTCGGATCGCAATCTGACGGGCAATAACGCTGACAACAACGCGGAGATTTACCTTGCGGTGATCACCGGCACGCGCGTGCTGACGTACCTGCAAGTCAGTCAGTCTGTCGGTGTGGTGAACGATGCGCCGGCCATCAGCCGGGATGGCGCGCGGGTCGTCTTCACGCGACGCGCGTCGGGCAGCGCCGGCGATGTGGTCTCGATCTGGATCTCTGCCACGCAGGTGATCAGCATCGGCGTTGCCGGCGGCAACGTCGATCCACAGCCGGCCATCAGCGCCGATGGGTCGCGCGTGGTGTTCATCTCTGACCGCGATCTGGTTGCCGGCTCGAATCCCGCCAGCCTGCGGCAGATGTTCGTCTATGAGGTGGACGCCGCGCAATTGCGGCAGATCACGACCAACGGCGTGGGTTCGCGCTGCGCGCCGTCCATCAGCGGCCGGGGCGAGCGCGTCGTGTGCGCGCAATCTGACGCCCAACTGGTGTTGCACAATCTCTCCACCGGGCGCGCGCTGGATATGCCACCGATTGGTCAGCAAAACCGCGACCCCTCGATCGGCGGCGACGGACAAACGACTGCCTATGCTTCAGATGGTCGCATCGTCCTATCGCTCTGCCCGATCTCCGATCTCTCGGTGACGAAATCAGGCGATCCCGCCGCCGTGATGAGTGGCGAGTCGCTGGACTACACCATTGTAGTCAGCAATGCCGGGCCGGGCGCGGCGCTCAACGTGGTTGTGCGCGACCCGTTGCCGGCCGGCGTAATCTTGCCGGCAGTCCTCACCCCCGATCAAACCGATGATGACGACAGCGCGACGGGCTTTGGCGGCGGAACGCTGGTCGTCGGCGCCAACAATGTGACGTGGACGACTAGCCTGGCCGACACCGTGCGCGCCGGCGCGCTGACGTTGGCGACGCCGTCCGGAAACGCCGCCGAGCTACCCGGAAATCGCGCGCCGAATGGCTGGTTCCCAATGACCAGGAATGTCCTGCTGTTGCATCTTAATGAGCCGGCGTCTATGACGAGTTTCACGGATGCCTCGGGATTGGGGAACGATGCCACATGCGCCGGCGCGGATTGTCCGACGCGCGGTCTGTGGGCGCAAGTGGGACAGGGGGTGTCGTTCAACGGCGTCAACCAGTTCATCCAGGCACCCAATAGCATCCACTACGATTTCGCCATCGATCAGGACTTCACCGTCATGGCGTGGGTCAGCGCGCAGGCGGCTCAGGCGCAGACGTCGGCCAACGACAACAGCGTAATCGAGAAGTGGCAGAGCAGTCAGGGCTATCCCTTTGCCATTCGCATGTTCAACCAGACCAGCGCACTGCCCGGTCGGGTGGTGGCGCTGCGCTTCGACCGCGTTTTCAATCCCTCGGTGGTGTCTGTGTCGCGCATTGATGACGGCCAGTTCCACCACATCGTCTTCATGCGTCGCGCCGGACAGTTGCGCCTGTATGTCAATGGCGCTTTGGAGAACACGGCGACTGACGACACCGGCAGCAATGTGCTGATCTGCTCCCTGCTGGGCTGCGACACGCGAAACGCCTCGCCAGTGTATCTGGGACAGCGCGGTGGCGGGACCAATCAGTTTGCCGGCATGGTGGATGAGGTAGCGATCTTCGATCGTAGCTTCGACGACGACGCGGTGCGGGCGATCTACGAGCGCCAGTCGCCCGCATTTGGTCGCGCCGGCGTGTTCGACTCGCGCGTCATCGACGCCGGTCGGCCGGTGAACTGGAATCGCCTGACCTGGATGCCCGACCGCCCGCGGGGCAAAGAACTGCCGCGCAACAACCAGATCGAGGCCGGCTACCCTGCGGTGACCGGCACCGTCAGCATGACCGGCAATGTGCTGTTGATGCGCTTCAACGAGCCGGCCAATGCCACCACGTTCATCGACGCCTCGGGCGGCAACCGCAGCGCGGCATGTTTCGGCACTTCGTGCCCGCGGGCCGGTGTGGCCGGCCGCTACAACACCGCGCTCGAGTTCGACGGCGTCAATGACTGGCTGAGCGTGCCGGACAGCAACGAACTGGACATTCGTCAGGAGTTGACGTTGGAAGCCTGGGCGTATTTGTACGACCCGGCCCGCGATCAGAAAATCGTGGGCAAGACGCCGATTGGCAGCGGTTATCTGCTGGGCGTGCGCAACGGGCGCATCGATCCAGAGGTGTGGAACGATCTGGGCCAGCAGTATCGCTTCCCGGCCAACAGTGGCCCGCTCATCCCAGCGCGCCAGTGGACGCATCTGGCGGTCACCTTCCGCGCCGGCGACCGCATGATCGGCTATGTCGATGGCCGGCCCGTTGCCACACTGACGGTGGCCGCGCGCCCGATCGGCGTGAACAACACTGCGTTGCGGATCGGCGCTGCGCCCTGGGATGGGTCGTTCCCTCTGTCGGGCCGGCTCGACGAAGTGGCGGTCTACGATCGCGTCCTGTCTGCCCGCGAGATCGCCGATCGATACCAGCGTGGGGCGGGGCGCGTCCTGATTCAGGTTCGCGCGTGTGACGATCCGGCATGCAGCGGCGAGGCCTTCACGGGGCCGGGTGGCAGCCCGCTGGCGTTCTATTCGGAGCTGCTCAACGACGCCGTCGCTCCGCCGTCTGTGTCGTTGAGCGTTCCCGACAACCGTTATTTCCAATATCGTCTGTGGCTCGATTCGCGCGACCTGGATGTGGAGCCGGCGGTGTACTCGGTGACGATCGGCCCGCCGCATGGCCCGACCTCGTCCAGCCAGGGCGAGTGCAACAGCACGAATCCGGTAGTGTGCAACCTGGGGCTGCTGGCGCCCTACATGACGGCGACAGTGCGCATTTCTGCGTCGGTGTCACAACTGGCGCCGGCCGGCGTCGTGGACAACGTGGTGTTGGTCAGCAGCGACTCCGACGATGTAATGCCGGGCAACGACATCTACACGGCCACTACGACCGTGCTACGCAATGTGTCGCTCTCCGTTGCCAAGCTCGACGCGCTGAGCATTGCCGGCCCCGCGCAACTGATCACCTACACCATCCTCATCACAAACGATGGCACATCGGCCGCCACCGGTGTGCGGATGCGTGACGACGTGCCGGCCGATGTCATCGTAACCGGATTGCAGGCCACCGGGCTGAGTTGCGTGCGCGCTGGGAACTCCGTCTCGTGCGGGCCAAACACGCTCGGCGGCGGCGCTGTGGCGCGCGTGACCATCCCTGGCATTGCCAATCCGACGGCATCCGGCCTCATCACCAATACCGTCCGGGTCAGTTCGACAGAATTCATGACCGGCTCGGTGGCAACGGTGACCACCTCTGTGAGATCGACGGCTGACGTCAGTGTGACGATCCTTCAGTCATCCGACCCCGCCATCGCTGGCGACTGGCTGACCTACACAACTCGCGTGACCAACGCCAACTTCTCCACGGCCCGCAGTGTCATCTTGACGGTCACACCGCCGGTCAGTGTGACGAACGTCAACCCCGGCCATGCTGGCTGCGCGATGAATGCCGGCCTGGTCGTGTGCGATCTGGGCGATCTGGCCCAGTCACAACTCGTCGACGTGCCGATTGGGATGCGAATTGATCCGGCGCGCCTGACGCCCGTCTCAGCCAGTGCCTCGGTCAGTCTGGATGGCATCGACACCAACCCTGCCAACAACGCCGTTACCGTGACGACGACCATCGCGGCGCAGGCAGACCTGATCGTGTCCAAGCGCGGGCCCGTGAGCGTGACCGCCGACCGGCGCATCACGTACACGCTAGCGTATACGCAGGCCGGGCCATCCAACGCCCGCTTTGTCACGCTGACCGATGTGCTGCCGCCCGGCGTGATCCTGAGTGGATTGCAGTCTCACGGCCAGACGCCGCCCGGTGCCTTCGGCGCCCCAATCTCGGCGAGCCTGACTATCACGTGGACGGCGACCGGCCTGAATGCCGGCGCGACCGGCCTGATCACGTTCAGCCTGCCGGTGACGAATATCGCGCCGCCAGCTACTCTGCAAAACACAGTAGCCATTACGGCTGTCACGCCTGATCCGCAGCCGTCCAACAACAGCACCACTTTGAGCACTCTCGTGTTGCCGGTGCCACCGCAATCGATCATACTGACATTGCCTGCCCCGCCTGTGGTGGTCAGCGGCACAACCGTCTTGATGACTGCGACCGTTGACCCACCTGATGCGACCCTGCCGCTTACCTTCACGTGGACGATCTCCAACCAGTCCGTCATCACGCAAGTTCTCATCGGTCGGGTGAGTGTGGTTAGCGCCACATGGCATTCGCTGGGCACGCAGAGTGTGGTGGTGGAAGCCGAGAACGTCGGTGGGTTCCAGATCGCGTCGGGTGATGTCACTGTGATTCCGGTCGCGCCAGTCGGTGTGACGATCGCGGGGCC
>DAOUDB010000303.1:0-7131 GCA_034431495.1 Thermoflexales bacterium | reverse complement strand
GCTGGCGCCAGCCCTGCACCGGTCTGTAGCGCAGGATCAGAGGCCCGACGTCGGTGAATGTGGCGCCATCGTCGAGCGAAACCTGAAGCTGGATGCTGTCATCGCTGAGGGGGTAATCCGCATCGTGATACACCCAGAATGACAGGCGGGGCTCATGGCCGGCAGGGAAGGCCAGCGGGCGCGTGTATAGGCGGGCAGCCGAGCCAGATGCAACCTCATAAGCGTTGAAGCGAGCCATGCCGGCCCCGCTGTGCGGCGCAATGGCCGGATGCTTCCCCAGCGCGGTCTGCGTCCATCCCGGGGGCGTGCCGGCTTGTGGACTAACGACGACAGTTTGCCCCCATTCCAACGGCAGCATCGAGGGGCGCTCGAATCCTTCGCGCGTGGAATGGGTTACCATGACGACCGCCGGCAGCGCCGGATCTGAGATGACAACGGTGTTCACCAGATCAGGCTCGCAGGTGTCTACCGCAACGGGGATAGTAATCAGCGCGCCAGTGGCCGAGAATAACTCGCCCGTCCAGGTGATGATCGAAGCCGTTGCAGTGACATTGCCGACAGTGGCGCTCACGACCGCCACATTCGCCAGGACACCCTCAGGCAAAATATCAACCGCCGTTGGCAGAACAGCCTTGTCGTTGCCGCTGTTCGACACGAGGATGGTGTAGGTCACCTGTTCGCCGAGCGTGACCAGGGATTTGTCGGCATATTTGCGCGAAGCGCCGAAATCGGGGGCGGCCAACGGCGATTGGGGCATTTCTGCGCGCGCAGAAGCCCACAATGGGGCGGCAGCACCCAGCGCAATCATCGCCGGCATCAAACTGACAACGAGGACGGCCACGCGGCGGACTGGTTTGCATCGCTTGAACTGCATGGGCAACCTCACAAACAGGGGATGGGGCGTAGCGTGGTTAATCTACGATAGCCATATCGTTTCTCAGCAACTCACGCCCGGCGCGATCGCCAGCCACCACGCGACTATACAATGAAATCGGCATGGGAGGTAAAATGCTGACGATGAACAAGCAAGGCAGACGCACACTTCAGATGATCCTGTTGCTCACCCCAGCGTTGCTCATTGCTGCCCTGCTTGCTGTCGGCATCGTCTCAGCCAGCGAGCAAAGCCGGCCGGCCGCCCAGTCTATCGGAAATTTTCCCGACCGATATGAAATCAATGACACGGCAGCCCAAGCCAAGCTCGTCATCGACCCTTCGCCGGTGATTTCGCTCACATTCTTCATAAGCGGAACCGGCGCCGCTAATGACGTCGACTGGTACACTTTCAACGTCAATCCCAATACCATTCTGAATCTGACAGCGGCTAGCACCAACCTGCTGCTTTCGGCCAGAGGGTTCCTCTCTGACGGCGCAACACCAGTCGGAGTTTCGACCGATATTGTCGGCGCGTCAACAGTCATTATTACAAACACCTCGACAGGTGTTCAGCAATACTTCATCCGCGTCACCAGCAACTCTGGCATCAACGCGCTGTATACGCTGAATTACGCAATTTCGCCGGTGCCGCCCCCGCCAGCCACCAACACACCCGTCCCCGGCCTCAGCCCGGACGACTATGAACCCAATGACAACATTGCCGAAGCTAGTGTCCCCACCGGCACCCGCAGCACAGCCAGTTTCATCGCTGTCGGCGCATCCATCCCAAATCTAAGCTTCACACCGTTTACGGGAAGGTCATCGGACACGGCTGACTGGTTCCTCATCTATGGCCGCGCCGGCAGCATCTACCAGATCAACACCAGCAACGTGCAGCCGGGAGTGGAAACGGTGCTGGCCGTGTTTCAGCCCGATGGGGCGACGCTACTGCCGGCCATACTCGGCTCGACTAACCCGAACAACCGCCACATCGCCGGACAGCGCGGGTCACAAGTCATCGTGCAAATCCCCTTCGACGGCGCTTACTGGATACGCGTGGTGAACCTGGATTCTTCACCGCGCGTCCCCGGTCAGACCTATGCACTCTCAGCCATCGAGATTCTGCAAGCCACACCCACTCCGAGCAACACACCCACCCCCGGCGCAACGATCACCCCTTTCCCCGGCGGCGCTGACCGGTTCGAATACAACGGCTGGTTCGACACGGCCACGCTTATTGCGCCGGGCGTCGACTACAGGGAACTCAACTTCGTGCCCTGGAACCCGCCCACTCCAGACACACAGGACAACGACTTCTATCGCCTGCCGGTCAAACAAGGCGTGTACTACTCCTGCTTTACCTTTGAACTCAGCCCCGGCACCGACACCAACATCATCGTGTACAACCAGGATCAGGTTGCCCTCGGTGGCAACGATGATGCCAGTCCAGAAAACACACTGCGCGGGGACTTCTCGAGTCGTTTCACCTGGCTGGCCGGCTACACCGGCTACGCCTACGTTTTGGTCGGTGAGGTGAATCCGCCGCGCGCCAATGAGGGACTGGCGCGTGGATATTCTCTCCGCTGCGACATCGGCCTGCCGGCTACACCCACACCCACCGTCGATCCGCGCGGCACGCCGACGCCGGCTCCCCCATTCGAGCCACCCACCCCAGAGCCGCCCGATCCGACCATGACACCCTATCCCACGCCCCGCACGGCCCAGAACCTCCCCATCCGGCCAATCGAAGCCACGCCGATTGTCCCAATCTCGCAGCCCACGCCGCAGCCACGGCGCGTTGTCTTAAGCGTGCAAATCCACAACGAGATCAACCGCAACAATGCGCCCGACCCCGGCGAAGGCATCGCCAATGTGTCGGTGCGCGTGTCCGACGAAGCCACGGGATTGCCGCTGGGGCAGGCCGTCACCGACGCCGATGGGCGGGCCGGCCTGGTTGTGTTCAACAACGGCCCCGTGCGGCTGACCGTCCCCTTGTTCGGCTATTCCACCGTGATCGCCGAGGACACGGCCAGCATACGCATCGCCGTGATATCATCGCCTGAGTTACCAAAGCGCCTGCCATAGCGTGGCAACGCTGATCGTTCAGAACAGCTGCGGCCCGTTTGACCAAATCCCCCGATTTCGCTATAATTGCCGTTTGCTATGTGACCGAGGCGACCGAAGACCCTCTTCAGTCGCCTTAACCGTATTATCCGGTGATCTGCAGAGGCAAGTCTGGAGACTCGCCTCTGCCCAGGATGGTGTATCTGAATGGCGACGAATCATAAACGCGCAATCAAGTCCTATGCCCGCGCACCCGAGATTCAGTTGCTCCCGAAGCTCATCGAAGTCCAGCTTGAGTCGTTCAAGCTGTTCCAGAACGAGTTGCTGCGCGAGCTGTTCGAGGAGATCTCGCCTATCGAAAGCTTCAACGGCGAGATGGCGCTCTACTTCCCCGGCAACTACAAGCAGGCCAAGGAATACGGTCTGACCTACTGGTTCGAGGAGCCAAAGGTCAGCATCGAAGAATGCGTGGAGCGGGATCTGACTTACGGCGCGCCGCTGTACGCCAAAGTCGCCCTGCACAATCGCAAGACGGACGAGCACAAGGTCGACACGATTTATTTCGGCGAGTTTCCGCTGATGACCGAGAACGGCACGTTCATCATCAACGGGACCGAGCGCGTCGTCGTGTCGCAGCTCATCCGCTCGCCAGGTGTGTATTTCAGCGCAGAGGAAGACCCGGCCTCCGGCCGTCCGCTCGGTCAGGCCAAACTCATCCCCGACCGCGGTGCCTGGATGGAGTACGAAACGCGCAAGAGTGACTACATCGTGCTCAAGTTCAATCGCAAGCGCACGATCCCGGTCACAATCTTTCTGCGCGCCCTGGCCGCCGTCGATGACGGCGTGACCACCGACATACTCAAGACTGGTCACGAGGACGAAATCCGCGCCCTGTTCGCCGATGTGGACACCAATCCGGACCATCAATACATCGATGCGACCTTCAAGCAGGAGCCAGAGTGGGCCAACAAACCCTCGCGCACCATCGCCCAGGAAGCGTTGATCGAGTTCTTCAAGCGTGTGCGCCCCGGCGACCCGCCGACGCTGGACAATGCCACCGAGTTCATCCAGCAGCAACTTTTCGACCAGCGCCGCTATGATCTGGAGCGGGTGGGTCGCTACAAGCTCAATCAGCGACTCGAACTGGAGGGCATCGTGCCGCGCACGAATCGCACCATCACAAAGCTTGATGTGGTGCGGCTGATTCGGCATCTCATCGAGGTCAACAACAACGTCGTACCACCGGATGACATCGACCACTTGGGCAACCGCCGCGTCAAGACCAACGGCGAATTGATCCAGAATAAGCTGCGCGTCGGCTTGCGCCGGATGGAACGCATGGTCAAAGAGCGCATGTCGATGCCCGACAATGACTCCCCTTCGCCGGTCAACCTGATCAACATCCGGCCCGTGGTGGCGGCCGTGCGCGAGTTCTTTGGCTCGTCACAGCTCTCGCAGTTCATGGATCAGACCAACCCACTGGCAGAGTTGACCAGCAAGCGTACCCTGTCCGCGCTCGGCCCCGGCGGTCTACGGCGCGAGCGCGCCGGCTTCGATGTGCGCGACGTGCATCACAGCCACTACGGCCGCATCTGCCCAATCGAGACGCCGGAAGGCCCAAACATCGGCTTGATCGGCCGGCTGGCCACCTACGCCAAGGTCAACGCATACGGCTTCCTTGAAACACCTTATCGCAAAATCGAGCGAACTGTCGAGAACAAGGTCGAGGCCTCGGTCGGCCATACGCTCAGCCAGGATGTGACCGATGCCAAAGGCGAGGTGATCGCCACGGCCGGCACACGCATCGATCACGACACCGCCACCGTGCTGGCCCGCCACCGCTCCATCGAAACTCTGCCGGTGCGGCCCTACGTCGGGCAAGCAGCGGTATACATGTCGGCGGACACCGAGGACAAATTCACCATCGCCCAGGCCAATGCCCGGCTGAACGAGATCGGCGAATTCACCGAGAATCGCATCTCCGTGCGCCGGAACCAGAAGTTCATCTTCGCCAGCCCGGACCAGATCGACTACGCCGACATCGCTCCCAAACAGATCGTCGGCATCAGCGCTGCCCTGATCCCGTTCCTGGAGCATGACGACGCCAACCGCGCCCTGATGGGATCGAACATGCAGCGCCAGGCTGTGCCGCTGCTCAAGCCCCATATTCCTGTGGTCGCCACCGGCGTCGAGCGCCTGGCCGCCATGGACAGCGGCCAGGTCATTGTCGCCACCGAAGATGGCGAAGTCGTCAGCGTGACCGGCAAGCAGATCGTCGTGCAAACCGCCAAGGGCAAACGTGTATACACGTTGCGCAAATACAACCGCTCGAATCAGAGCACCTGCATCGATCAGCGTCCTGTCGTGACCAAGGGCCAGCGGGTCAAGAAGGGCGATGTCGTTGCCGACTCCTCCTCGACCGACGGCGGCGAGCTGGCGCTGGGCCAGAACGTGCTGGTCGCTTTCCTGTCGTGGGAGGGCGGCAACTACGAGGACGCCATCGTCGTCAGCGAGCGCCTGGTGCGCGAGGATTACTTCACCAGCGTTCATATCGAAAAGCACGAGATCGAGGCCCGTGAGACCAAACTCGGCCCCGAAGAGATCACCCGCGACATTCCGAATGTCGGCGAAGAAGCGCTCAAGGATCTCGACGAGTACGGCATCATCCGCATCGGCGCAGAGGTCAACCAAAACGACATTCTGGTGGGCAAGATCACGCCCAAAGGCGAAAAAGAGTTGTCGCCCGAAGAGAAACTGCTGCGCGCCATCTTTGGCGAAAAGAGCCGCGAAGTGAAGGACACCAGCCTGCGCCTGCCAAACGGCGAGCACGGCAAGGTAGTAGAAGTCAAGGTCTTCGACCGCGACGAGCACCGCGACCTGCCGGCCGGCGTCAACCGCATGGTGCGCGTCAGCATTGCCCAGCGCCGCAAACTGACTCAGGGCGACAAAATGGCCGGCCGGCACGGCAACAAGGGCGTCGTGTCCAAGGTCGTGCCGGTCGAGGATATGCCGTTCCTGGAAGACGGCACACCCGTCGATATCGTGCTGAATCCGTTGGGCGTGCCGGGCCGCATGAACATCGGCCAGATCCTGGAAACCCACCTGGGTTGGGCCGCCGACCGGCTGGGCTTCCGCGCGGTGACACCGGTCTTCGACGGCGCCGACGAGCGCGAGATCGAGGCCGAACTGGCCCGCGCATGGTTGATCGACCATGCCTACACCGAGATCACTCGACGCGCCTGGAGCGCCCTGCGCGAGAACGCCATCGACACCGAGCAACTGCGCGACGACCACGACGCGCGGATGGCATACCTGTCGGAGTGGCTGGCCAGCGGCGACGCTGCCGGTCAAGACTACGACCTCGAGCGGGCCTACATCGACGAAGCCTACGCCCGGCGGATCATCCTGATCGAGTGGCTGCGCGAACAGGGCTATGACCCTGACTACCTGCTCAGCTTCGAAGACGACCAGCGCTCGTTGAGCGCGCGCGCCCAGGCCGACGCAGACTGTGTCAAGGCATGCATACGCCTGTGGCTTGCCGCGCGCGGCGTGGACGCATCCGGCATGAGCGACGAAGAGGCCCGCGAGCGCGCCACGCAGATCAGCATCGAGACCAACCAGCCGCTGCCCACCCTCGGCAAGATGAAGCTCATGGACGGCAAGACTGGCGAGCCGTTCGACAACCCGGTGACCGTCGGCTATCTGCACATCATGAAGCTCGCTCACCTGGTCGAGGACAAAGTGCATGCGCGCTCCACCGGCCCGTACTCGCTTGTCACCCAGCAACCCCTGGGCGGCAAGGCACAGTTCGGCGGCCAGCGCTTCGGCGAGATGGAAGTGTGGGCGCTCGAAGCTTACGGCGCGGCGCACACACTGCAAGAAATGCTGACCGTCAAGTCCGACGACGTGCAAGGCCGCGTCAAGACCTACGAGTCAATTGTCAAGGGCGAAGCCATTGAGGAGCCGGGCATCCCGGCCTCGTTCAAAGTGCTGGTGAAGGAGTTGCAATCGCTGGGGCTGGCCGTGGAAGCCATCAACGAGAGCGGTGAGATCATGCACTTTGGCAAAGACGAAGATCGCCGGGCAACCCCCCGTCTGGGCATGGGCCTGCTGGGGCTGGAAGGCATGTCCGACCGGTTCGACAACGAATAGAAGCCGACGCGTAGCAGCCAGGAAACAGAAGGCCCCCGCGCG
>DAOUDB010000302.1:0-2303 GCA_034431495.1 Thermoflexales bacterium | reverse complement strand
CCTGGATGTTCTGCCGCCGCAATCCGATACCGACGCCCGCAAACGCGCCATCCTGCAACTGGCTGCCAGCGCCGAGCAGGGCAGCGAGCATCCTCTGGGTCAGGCTATTGTGCAAGCCGCCGAAGCGCAGCGGTTGCCGCTCTTGCCCCTGCAGCGCTTCACGGCTGTGCCGGGCAAAGGCATCACGGCATGGGTCGATGGTCATCAGGTGTCAATCGGCAATGATAGGCTGATGCAGTTGCAGGGGGTGGTGTTGAATGGCTTGTCGGATCATGTGGAGACGTTGCAGGCCCAGGGCAAGACAACCATGATTGTGAGCGTGGACGGCCAGCCGGTCGGCGTGCTGGGTCTGGCCGACACTTTGAAGGAAGGCTCGGCCGAAGCAGTGGCTGCGCTGAAACAATTGGGTGTGCGGGTCGTCATGCTGACGGGCGACAACGCGCGATCGGCGCAGGCCATTGCGTCACAGGCCGGCATTTTTGCCGGCATTTCTGCCGGCATCTCTATTGGCGCCGGCGCGGATGTGGTGGCCGAGGTGCTGCCCGGCGACAAAGCGGCCCGGGTGGCCGAACTGCAACACCAGGGCCATGTGGTAGCTATGGTGGGTGATGGCATCAACGATGCGCCGGCGTTGGCGCAGGCCGATGTGGGCATTGCGGTAGGCGCCGGCACAGATGTGGCCATTGAAGCTGCCGATGTCACCCTCATCAGCGGTGATCTGCGCCAGTTGCCCAGAGCGATTGTGTTGTCGCGTCGGATTGTGCGCGGCATCCGCCAGAATTTGTTTTGGGCGTTTTTCTACAACATCTTGCTGATTCCGGTTGCGGCAATCGGCCTGTTTGCGCAGTATGGCCCGGTGCTGGCAGCCGGGGCTATGGCGTTCAGCTCTTTGTTTGTGGTCAGCAACAGCCTGCGCCTGCGCCGGCAGGCGCTGTAGCCCTCCGCTCCAGGTCTTGATCCGCTATCCAGTCGCTTCCGCAGAGAGTGCCTGGCAGCGTAAAGGCGGTCAGTCACGCGGGTGGATGCATCCGCGCGTAACACATAGCACAGCCGGCCCAGGCCGGCTGCGCTATCGCGGCGACGCGAACCAATTAGCAGACGGGGCCGGCTATGGGGAGATGGTCACGCGCCGGCCGGCTGTGGCGCTCTCGATAGCGCCGAATACCATGGCCAGGCTCTTGATGTTGTCGGTGCAGATTGTGTCTGGAATGCTCCCATCGCGCACGCACTGCACGAACTCGTTGATCAGGCTGGCGTGTCCATTATCTTTGCCGGTGGTGTCCAGATCGGATAAAAGTGCCTCGCGGTGTTTGGAGAAGAAGCCGCCTGTTTCGGACACGACCTGCGCCTGGAAGTCGGCGCCGCCGTCCCAGCGCGCGCTGCCCTTGTCGCCTATGAAGCGCCAGTCCCCTTCCCACGAGGTGTTGAGTCCCTCGGCGCACCAACTGCCCCGATAGGTGTACACGATCGCGTCGCCGTCGCGCGTTCGCATCTCGAAGATGGCGATGGCCGAAGCGTCATGGTCGTACCAGGAGCCGGCCGGATTCCACTCATGGCAGTACACGGCGCCGGGGTCGGCGCCGGTGAGGAAGCGCGCCTGGTCGAAGGTGTGAATCGCCATGTCGAGCAGCAGCACGTGCTGCATGCGGTCGCGGAACCCGCCAAAGTGCGCGCCGATGTAGAAGTCGCAGTTCACAGTGGTCAGTCGGCCGATCTCGCCGGCGCGCAGAAACTCGCGCACGCGCCGGATGTGCGGCGTATAGCGCCGGTTCTGGATGACGGCGTACAGTTTGCCGGCCTGTTGCGCCGCCGTCACCATGCGCCGCGCGTTGTCCATCGAATCAGCCATGGGTTTTTCCCCCAGCACGTGACACCCGCGTTTGAGAGCGGTCAAAGTCACATCCACGTGCGCTTCCGGCACGGTCACGTCGAATACCATGTCGGGCTGTGTCTGCGCCAGTACCGCGTCCAGGTCGGTCCCGGTGATAGCCTGGCTCAAGCCGTGCTCTTCCTTTCTCTTGAGGGCGGCTTCCTCGCGGATGTCGACCAGCCCAACGATCTCCAGATCAGCAATCTGGGCCGCCGCCTTCAGCCAGGCGTTGCTCATACCGCCGCAGCCGGCGACCACAGCCCGTAACGTGTTGCTCATGTGATTCACCTCTCGACAAGGTCGCGCGAAAGAATGAGGATGTTATAGCGCGGCGGCGCACGTGCGCAACCGGCCCGCGATGGTGGCCGACTATGGCGTGGCCGGCGCGATCAGCGCAGCATCGTCGTTGGCAGGCGCGTTCACGCGCCGCGAG
>DAOUDB010000301.1:0-1630 GCA_034431495.1 Thermoflexales bacterium | reverse complement strand
GTGGTGTTTGACCGGGCGATGGACCGCGCCTCGGTCGAAAAAGCCTGGCAGATGCAGCCGGCGGTGGCCGGCGCATTCGCGTGGAGTGACGCGCGCACGCTCACCTTTCAGCCGGCCTCTGACCTGCCGCGTGGCGCGGTCTTCGATGTGGCGCTGACCCAGGATGCGCGCGCTCAGGATGGCGCCCCGCTGCGCCAGCCCTATGTGTTCCGCTTCGAGACGCAAGGCAATCTGGAGGTGGGCCAGACTATCCCCGCCGACGGCGCAGCCGACGCGCACCCCGACACCAATGTGACGGTGATCTTCAACCGGCCAGTCGTGCCGCTCACCACGCTCCAGCAGCAGGCCGGCTTCCCGCAGCCCCTGCGCTTCGATCCGCCTCTGGAAGGCAAACAAGAATGGCTGAACACCTCGGTGCTGGTGTTTCGCCCTGCGCGCCCCTTGCCGGGCGGCACACGCTTCACAGCCACCATTGCCGGTGATTTGACAGACACCGATGGCAATCCGCTGGCAGCGCAATACACATGGACGTTCAGCACGTCGGCTCCGAAGGTGTTGTTTGTGACCCCCGATCCGCAGAGCGGTCGCTCTGCGCCGGTAGACGTTGCTGTGACCGTGCGCTACAACCAGAACATCGACCCCGGCTCGGCGCAGGAGGCGTTCAGCCTGACCGATCCGCGCGGGGGGCGTGTGCCCGGCGTGATAACGGTGCTGAGCGACACGCTGGTGTTCACGCCGGCGGAGCGACTCGCCTTCGACACGACCTACACGGTGCGGATTGCGCCTGGCGTGCGCAGCGCCAGCGGCGGGACGGCATCGACCGAAGCGTGGACATCCACATTCGCCACAGTGCCATTGCCCCGCGTGGAGAAAACCAACCCTGCCAATGGCGAAACGGCCTACTACTTCACGCCGTTCATCATCTACTTCAACGCGCCCATCGATCCCGACACGGTGATGGCGCATGTGCGCTTCACGCCGGCCATTTCGCTGTCTCGTGTCTACACCTACTACAGCGAGTGGGACAACTCATTCGTGATCTATTTTGGGGCGCAGCCGGCCACCGACTATGTGGTGGAGATCGAGCCGGGCATTGCCGACCCCTATGGCAACCTGACTCGCGAATCCCTGCGCGTGGCGTTTCGCACCGGAGACATAGAGCCGATGCTGTACGTGGCGCCGCCCGGCGATGTGGCAACGCTCAATGCCTACCAGCCGGCCCGGCTGCTGGCCACATCCGTCAATGTCAGCCGGATCGATCTGACGTTGCAGAAGCTCAACACGAGCGACGGGCGTTTCCTGCTCGGCAACGATCAGGAAGGCGGCATCGTTCAGTCTTCCCGTCAGCGCGTGTGGCAACAGCCAGTGAGCGGGCAGCCCAATCGCTTCGCATATACGGCGATTGACCTGGTCGAGGGCGGTGGTGCGCTGGCGCCGGGCGCTTATCTGCTTGAGATTTCATCGCCGGATGTGCGCGTCACACAATATCGACAGCGAGTGGTGTTGATCGTCTCTGAGCTGAATCTGGTCCTGAAATCGGAGCCGGCCGGCGTGCTGGCGTGGGCGACCGACATGAAGACCGGCCAGCCGGTGGCCGAGCTGCCGCTGCGTGTGTATCGCTCGCAGTATG
>DAOUDB010000300.1:0-11725 GCA_034431495.1 Thermoflexales bacterium | reverse complement strand
CGGTGGGGCGCGTCAGCCGGCGGCGCGCGCCGGCCACACCGCGCCTCAGCCAGGCGGCGCAGCTGGGGATCGGCGCTGTGGTAACGCTGATCGCGGCATTGGCGATTGGCGCGCGCTGGTTCACCGGCGACGCCTTCATCATCGCGGCCGAGACCATTCGCGTCGATAACAATCAGGGCGTGCCGCCGGCGCAAATCAACGGGGCCAGCGGGCTGGCTGGCGAGCATTTCGCTTTCGTCGATCTGAACGCGGCGGCAAAGCGCATCGACGATCTGCCCGGGGTCGACGCGGCTGAAGTGACGTGCCGGTGGGAAGGCAGTGTCGCCTGCGCCATCGTCGTGCAGGTGTCGCAGGCGCTGGCGCTGTGGGAAACGCCCCAGGGCCTGGTGTGGATCGACCGCAGCGGCAAGGTGCAGCAGGCGCTGGGCGATATGCCGGCGTCGCTGCGGCTGCGCAGCGAGGCCCAGGACGCCGCCGGCCCGCAAATCGGCCAGACAATCGAGCCGGCGCTGCTGCGAACGTTGACCGAACTGGCCGATTCACAGCCGGCTGCGCGCCTGTATATGGTCAGCGCCCAGTATGGCATTACGTATGCGGAGGATGGCGGTTGGCGTGTGCGGTTGGGATGGTCGGAGCGCGATGGCGACATGGCCGAGAAATTGACGCTGGCGCGGCTGTTGCGCGCGCAACTGGCCGGCGACAAGCTGCTGCCCGGTGTGATCGACGTTCGATATGTGGAAGCGCCGTACTATGTCGGCGGTCAGTAGTCAGATGGCAGACAACAGATGACAGACTGTGGACGCTATGAGATGCAGAGGCGCTGGACGGTGATGGCGAGAAACCAATGGCAGAACCCAAGATAATCACTGCGATCGATGTGGGCAGCTCGAAGGTGGTCAGCCTGGTGGGCGAAGCGACAGCTGCGCCGGGCGAGTTCAGCGTCATTGGCGTGGGTGTGACGCCGGCGCGCGGCATGAAGCGCGGGCAGATCATCAACGTGGCCGAAGCAACCGCGGCGATTCGCGAGTCGCTGGATGGCGCCGAGCGATCCTCGGCGCTCAAGATCAACAGCGCGATCGTCAGCATTTCCGGCAGCCACATCGGCTCACAGAACAGCCACGGCGCCGTCGCCATCAGCCGGGGCGATCAGGGCGTCAGCCTGAACGACATCAACCACAGTCTGGAGTCGGCCCAGGCCATCACCGTGCCGAACAACCGCGAAATCATCCACGTCATCCCGCGGCATTTTAAGGTTGACGAGCAGGACGGCGTGCGCAATCCAATCGGCATGCTGGGCTTCCGGCTCGAGGTGCAGGCCCACATCGTCACCGGCGCCACAACGTCGATCCAAAATCTGCTCAAATGCGCCAACGCGGCCCAGATCGACGTGAGCGAACTGGTGCTCACGGCGCTTGCCTCGGCGGAGGCAGTGCTCACCCCTACCGAGCGAGAGATGGGCGTGGTGCTCGTGGACATTGGGAACGGCACGACCGATATCGCCGTTTTCATCGACGGCGCGGTGTGGCACACATGCGTGCTGGAAGTGGGTGGCTCGCACTTCACCAGCGATTTGGCGTTGTGTCTGCGCCTGCCGCTCGAGACGGCCGAGCAGATCAAACTCACCAACGGCCACTGCAACCCAAACGACCTGCCGCTCGACATCCCGTTCATTGTGGCCGGCTTTGGGGACGAGGAGAAGGTGAGCGTTCACCGGCGCGAGACGGCCGAGATCCTGCATGCGCGCGCCGAGGAGTTGTTAGGCTTGATTGTGCAGGAGATCAAGCGGAGTGGCTATGACGGCTTGCTGCCGGCCGGGCTGGTAATCACGGGTGGGGGGGCGTTGTTGCCGGGGCTGCGCGACGTGGCTCGCGACGTGACGAATCTGCCGGTGCGCATCGCGCAACCGACCGGTTTGCAGGGGCTGGTGGATACGCTGCACTCGCCCGCCTACTCGGCGGCTATCGGGTTGCTGAAGTGGGGAATGCACGACATTGTGGCCCGGCCCAGCAAGCGCCGCCGGCCCACTTTGAACCTGAATATGAAAGGCTGGTGGAGTAACCTGCTGCCGAAAGGCGGGTAGGGACATTGACTTGAAGGTTGACCGATGAGCGGCAGCATGGAAATATCGCAAGTGGAGATTGGCTCCAGCAAGGTGGTTGACCTGGCCCAGGCGCGCTACCGGGACTGCTGGCTGCATCATCCTGTGCTGGGCGATCCTTCGTGGGATGCGTTCGAGCGCGAGCCGGACAACCCGATCTATATCGGCGCTGCGCCGCACGAGTGGCCGGTGAATGGCTTTCTGTTTCACGATCCGGTCTCGGGACGCTGGTATGCCTACATCAGCCTGTATCCGAGGGGTTACTGGCCGCCCGGCGGTGTGCTGGCGCTGCGTGAAGAAGCCGGACGGTGGCAGGCGGCGGGGATCGTGCTTGCTCCCGATGCGACCTCGTTCGAGGGTGATGGGCGGCGTTGCGGTGGCACGGTTGATGTGTCGCTGGTGTATGAGGCCGGGCGATATCACATGGTGTATGGTTGGTGCGATCCAGACAACCAGCGCGGCGGTCTGGCGTATGCCTGCGCCGAGTCGCCAGAAGGGCCATTTCACCGCGCCCCGGCCCCATTGCACGACGACGCGCATCAGCCGGCTTTGCTGGGGCGTTACGTGCGGGCCTATGCGTCCACGCTGATCCGCCGCGCGCGCGACTGGATGATCCTGCACATGATGAGCACACCGCGCAACGCCGGCGGGACGTGGGCGCTGGCGTGCATGACAGCAGTTCGCCCCGAAGGGCCGTACAGTCCGCCGCGCCTGCTGTTGATGCCGCAGTCAGATCGTTTCCATCCGCCGCTGGCCGAGTTTTACCCGCAATTTGCTCACGATGGATATGTGTACGCACCGGCGACCTCGGTGGCGTTGAACCGGTCGTTTCAGGTGATGTATCGGGCGCCGGTCGAGCAAGCGCACCTGCCGGAGGCATGGGAGATCGACCAGTATGGTTCGGTTTGGCACAGCGAGCCGGCCGAGGGACAAGGACTGTGGGGCCAGACATTTTCGGGACAGGTAGGGCCGGACGGCTGGCTGAGGGTGTTCTATCCGTGCAAAACACGCGACGATGTCGGCACGATACACATGGCGCGGCGACCGTGGGCGCAGGCATATCGTGATGGATTTGTGCTGGCCGCCCCCAACGGGCCGGCGCTGGCAATCTTGAAACGCACCGTGGGCGACTTTCGGGCGCGTATTGTGGTGCGAGCCAATGGCGAATGGGCGTTCTGCTGGGGCTGTCACGAGCCGCTGGGGCCGAGCCATGCCTTTGCCGACGCGTCGCTGCATCCCCTGACCCGCAGCGGGCGGCTGGAGTGGCGGCGCGGGCCGGCAGCGTCGGCTTCATTGGTTGCCCTGGACGAGCATGGCGGCGCACAGTTGCTTGCGAACACGATGACGGACTGGGCGCCGGGGCGAACAGAGCAGATTGAGATCGAGCGAACCGGCGACCTGGTGCGCATCGCGCTGGAGGGCAGGCTGATCTGGCAAGGTGTTGCGCCGGCTCAAGCAGGCCGGATCGAGTTGCTGGCCGAGGCCGGCACAACACTGAACGTCGAGCGGCTTGAGCTGTCTGCGGACGCGCAGGCGGACCGGCAATGCTGGTTGTCCACCGAGGCACTGGCCGGCGCGGCAGGGGAGCCGGAGGCATGGACTCTGGTCGAAGACGAACACTTTCGATTCGGGATTGGGCATCTCAGTGCGCGGCCGGGTGCGCGCGCCAAGTGGAATTTCATCGGGAACCGGGTCTGGCTGTATGCGCCAAAAGCGCCGGGCTTTGGCCGTTGTGATGTGCGCATCGACGGCCAATGGGCTGCCACACTGGATTTCGCATCTCCAGTGCGCCAGCGTTCGGGCCTGATTTGGTTGTGTGATTTACCACACGGGCCACATGCGCTTGTCATGGAGGCGCAGGAGGCCAGTGTGCCTTGCGAGATGATCGAGGTGAAATCTATGTGAATTCTAGTCATAAACTTAAAATTCGGATGCCTGTGTAGAAGTTGTGGATAAGTGGCTTGACTTTGTGGATTATCAGGCTAGAATCGGTGCACATCCTGGGTGGGGTTGCCTGCCTGGGCGATCCGGCTGGCTTGCTCTTTGGGATGAGGCACAGGCCACTGCAAGTGAGAGGTTTGGCAGATAGGAAGGGGGCCAAATCAAAAATGGATACATATTTGGGAACGCAATCAGTTCATGCTGAGTCCCCGGCTCAAATCAAGGTCGTGGGCGTCGGCGGTGGCGGCCAGAATGCGGTCAACCGAATGATCACAGAAGGTTTGGCCGGCGTCGAATTCATCTCTGTCAACACGGATCAGCAGGCATTGATGTTGAGCCATGCGCCGGTGCGGGTTCGCATTGGCGATAAAGTCACGCGTGGCCTGGGCGCCGGCGGAAACCCGGAGGCCGGTGAGAAGGCGGCTGAGGAGTCCTCAGACGAGTTGTACAGTATCTTGAAGGGCGCCGACATGGTGTTCATCACCTGCGGGATGGGTGGTGGCACCGGCACGGGCGCAGCGCCGGTGATTGCGCGCATCTCAAAGGAACTGGGCGCGCTGACGATCGGTGTTGTGACTCGCCCGTTCTCGTTCGAAGGCACGCCCCGCGCGCGCGCCGCCGAAGCCGGTATCGAAAAACTCAAAGAGCATGTCGACACGCTGATCGTCATACCGAACGATCGGCTGCTCGACATCGTTGACAAGCGGGCCAGCCTGCAACAATCGTTCCGCACGGCCGACGATGTGCTGCGCCAGGGCATCCAGGGCATTAGCGAAGTGATTACTGTGCCCGGCCTGATCAACCTGGACTTCGCCGATGTGCGGGCGATCATGTCTGAAGGCGGCGCCGCCCTCATGGCAGTCGGCACCTCATCCGGCGAGGGTCGCGCTCGTACGGCAGCCGAGCAGGCCATTACCTCCAGCCTGCTGGATGTCACCATCGACGGCGCGCGGGGCATCCTGTTCAACATCACCGGTGGGCCGGATATGAGCCTGTTCGAAGTGAATGAGGCTGCGTCGCTGATCAAGGCGGCTGCCCATCCGGATTGCAATGTGATCTTCGGCGCGGTGATCGACGAGTCGATGAAGGAACAGATTCGCATCACAGTCATCGCGACAGGTTTTGACCAGACCGGCAGCTCGTCGCGACGGTTGCCGCGCCCAACCGGCGCGCAGACATCCACCGCGCGCAACCCAATAAGAACGACGACGACCACTTCGATGACGACGTCGACAGCGCCTGGAGAGCCGGTGGAAAGGGCGACGCGCCAGATGCCGATCGACCCGGACAATCTCGAGTTGCCGTCGTTCCTGCGCCGGCGCTGAAGCGATTGAGTGACAGGGTGACAGGGCGAGTTGTTGCTCTGTCACCCTTGCGTTTACGCATCATTCGCGCAGTGGGATGACCGTGCTCGTATCTCGCGCTGCGTGATTGATTTGGGCGTTCTGCTCAACCTCTGATTGGTTCGTGATCGCTTCCCTCAAGCGATAGCAATTGGCAAATTTTTAAGGTTCAGTCGTTGACAAAGCGCAACTGAGCGTCATAGAATCATGCTCCCGACGACGCCACATATGGGGCTATGCGAAATACTCTACGCCATATGTGGCGATTTCTGTCCGGGAAGGAAGCTTATGAAGTGCCCGGCATGTGGGTCGAGCAGCACGCACGTGATCGATACGATCCGAGAACCGACCGGCGGAATCCGCCGGCGGCGCGAATGCAAGAGCTGCAACAAGCGGTTCAGCACAGTCGAGCGCGTGGTGGAATCCACGCCGCTGGTGGTGAAACGGGGAGGGCGCCGCGAGGCATTCAACCGCGACAAGATTCTGGAGGGCATCCGGATTTCGTGCGCCAAGCGACCGGTGTCGGCCGAGGATATTGATCGGCTGGTCGATCAGGTCGAGGCGCAGGTGGTGGCGCTGAACAAATCCGAGATTGCCGCGCGTGACATCGGGGACATGGTGCTGAATGGATTGCGCAAGCTGGATGAAGTGGCCTACATCCGGTATGCGATCGTCTATCTCAACTTGAAAGATCTGGAAAGCGTGAAGAAAGAGATTGAGAAGCTGCTATCCGAACGGTAATTGGGCTGCCCCGAACAGGAAGCAGACTATCGAAGAGAGGGACAGATGAACGAGACTGCCAATCAGGCTGAAGTGGTGGATCACAACATGTTGAACGGTCTGGGTGAGAAGATATTCCTGGATCGCTATGCGCTCAAGGATATGACGCGCGCATCGTTGGCGGTGGGTGATGTTGTCGTAGTTCTGGTGGACCCTAGAACCAACCAGCGAGAGATTGGTGTGGTGACCACCCTGGCGCCGCCGAAGGTGGACGTGGAACTTCGGGACGGGACGACGATGTCAGTGCCGGTGGAACATGTTGATAAGCCCATCGAGACGCATCCGTCTCAGATGATGGATCGTGTGGCGCGCGGCGTGGCGGCTGTGGAGCGCACGCCGGAACAACAGGCCGAGTGGCAGACCAGGTTCCGCGCGATTCTGGACGGTTGGAAGTTTGTGCCGGCCGGCCGCATATTGGCAGCAGCCGGCAGCGATCAGCAACTGACCTTCTACAACTGCTACGTGATTCCCAGTCCCGGCGATTCGCGCGCCGGCATCATCCAGACGCTCTCGCAGATGACTGAGATCATGTCGCGCGGCGGCGGCGTGGGCATCAACCTGTCCTCTCTGCGGCCTCAGCACGCCTATGTGCGCGGCGTGAACGGTCGGTCGAGCGGGTCGGTGTCGTGGGGGGCGCTGTACAGCTTCGTGACTGGCCTGATTGAGCAGGGCGGCAGCCGGCGCGGCGCGCTGATGCTCATCCTCAACGACTGGCATCCCGATGTCTTCACCTTCATCAACAGCAAGCGCGCGGCCGGCAAGATCACCAACGCCAACATCAGCGTTGGCGTTTCAGACGCGCTGATCGAGGCTGTGCGCGCCGATGGCGACTGGGACCTTGTCTTCCCGGACACGACGCACCCGGACTACAACACAGTGTGGGATGGCGATCTGAAGAAGTGGCGCGACAGCGGCCGGCCGGTGGTGACCTATCGCACGGTGAAGGCGCGCGAGGTGTGGAACAGTATCATCGAGAGTGCCTGGGCCAGTGCCGAGCCGGGCGTGTTCTTCATCGACCGCTACAACAAGATGAGCAACTCGCACTACTTCGCGCCAATCATCTGTACTAACCCCTGCGGCGAACAAGGACTTCCGGCTTTCGGTGTGTGCAACCTTGGCGCGATCAACCTGGCCCGGTTCTACGACGCCGCCGCCAACGACGTGGCCTGGGATGACCTCGCCGTGACGGTGCGCCATGCGGTGCGCTTCCTGGACAACATCATCGACGCGACACCCTACTTCTTCGACGACAATAAGGCGCAGCAGATGAAGGAGCGCCGGGTCGGCCTGAATACGATGGGCCTGGCCGAACTGATGATCCGGCTGGGCATCCGCTACGGCAGCGAGGACAGCGAGAAGTTCCTCGACCGGCTGTACGAGTTCATCGCCACCCACGCCTACGAAGCCTCGATTGCGCTGGCCGAAGAGCGCGGGCCGTTCCCGGCCTTCGATGCGGCTCAATTTCTGCAAAGCGGTTACATGCAGGCCATGCCGCAGCGCATCCGCGATGCCGTGGCGCAGAAGGGCGTGCGCAACGTGACGCTGCTGACTCAGGCGCCCAACGGCACCATCGGCACCATGGTCGACACGTCCACCGGCATCGAGCCGTTCTACTCGTGGACGTACTTCCGCAAGTCCCGGCTGGGCCTGCACGAGCAAAACGTCGCCATCGTGGAGGAGTGGAAGCGGGCGCACCCTGGCGAGCCGCTGCCAGACTACTTCGTGACGGCCATGGATCTGACGCCGGAAGAGCACGTGCGTGTCCAGGCCGCTATTCAGCGCTGGGTGGACTCGAGCATCAGCAAGACGTGCAACGTGCCCAACCAATACACCGTGGACCAGGTGCGCGCGCTCTACGAATTGATGTACGACCTGGGCTGCAAAGGCGGCACGATCTACCGCGACGGCTCGCGCGACGAGCAGGTGCTGATGTTGAAGGACGACTCTGAAAGCAAGACGGAAAAGCCCGCAAAGTCCGAGAAGTCCGACACCGCCAAACTCAGGGAGCCGGCTTTCAAGTACGAGCACACGGTGGCGCCGCTGCCGGCTCAGCGCCGGGGCATCACCACCAGCAAGCGCACGCCGCTGGGCACTGCCCACACCACCAGCAACTACGATGAGAACGGCGAGCCGTTCGAGGTCTTCATCACCATCGGCAAGGCTGGCAGCGACTTGCAAGCCGACGCAGAAGCGCTGGGCCGGCTGATTTCGCTGCTGTTGCGCATCGCCTCGCCGCTGTCGCGCCGCGAGCGGCTGCAACTCATCATTTCGCAACTCGAGGGCATCGGTGGGGCGCGCTCGGCCGGCATAGGGCCGAACCGTGTGCTGTCGCTGCCCGACGCGCTCGCCGCCTCGCTGCGCGAGATGTACTTCCCGAAGAATGGCGCGGAGCAGTTGCCGCTGCTGATCTGGGCCGGCGGTGGCAATGGGAACGGCAACGGATACGGGTATGGCGATAGCAATGCCCATGCCGAGAGCGAGACCGGCGCCATGCCCAAGCTGCCGGCGGCCGATCTGTGCCCGGAATGCGGCATGGTGTCGCTGGTGCGATCTGAGGGCTGCCGCAAGTGCGTGTCGTGTGGCTATTCGGAGTGCTAACCACAACCAGGCGACGAAATGCAAGCGGGCCGCCGCATCTCTGCCGGGGATTGCGGCGGTCGCGCTTTTCACCCCCGCAAAATGCTGTATAAACAAAATGGGTTATCTCGACCTCGACCGTTGTCATGCAGCGGCGCAAGGGCGGCGCCCCAACCCGGCAGGATAGCTCATCGGTAGAGCGGCCCGGCGCGAGCCTGGGCGTCAATACGGCGCGGAAAGCGTCTGAGCAGGTTCGACTCCTGCTCCTGCCATCCGCGCGGACGAGCGCATCGCTCGCCTTGCCCGCATACCTGGATGCCTGCTCGTCGAGGTAGGCCAACCGTTATATTGGCCCCTGCGGCAATACCCAACGAAAGGAGATTCACTGTGGAATATCGCAACTTCGGACGCCTGGATTGGCGCGCGTCGGCGCTTGGCTTCGGTTGCATGCGCCTGCCCATACTGGACGGGGACAGCGGCCGCATCGACGAGCCGGAAGCGACTCGCATGGTGCGCTACGCCATCGATCACGGCGTCAACTATCTCGACACGGCCTATGGCTACCACCAGGGCAACAGCGAGCGTTTCCTGGGCCGGGCGCTGCAAGATGGCTATCGGCAGCGCATTCACCTGGCCACCAAGCTGCCGTCCTGGCTGGTGAAGACCGCCGACGACTTCGACCGCCTGCTCAACGAGCAACTCGGCAAACTCCAGACCGACCACATCGACTGTTATCTTCTGCACGGGCTGGGCGCCGAACGCTGGCGCGACCTGGACCGGCTGGGTGTTCTGCGCTGGGCCGAGTCAGCCATCGCCGACGGCCGCATTCGCCATCTGGGTTTCTCGTTCCATGACACGTTCGAGGCGTTCCAGGAAATCGTAGATGCCTACGAGGGCTGGGCGCTCTGCCAGATCCAATACAACTACATGGATGTGGAGAATCAGGCCGGCACGCGCGGCCTGAAGTATGCGGCGTCGAAAGGGTTGGCGGTGGTGGTGATGGAGCCGCTGCTGGGCGGCCGGCTGGTGAAGGCGCCGCCGGCGGTGCAGCGGTTTTGGGATACGGCGGAGACACGCCGCGCGCCGGCGGATTGGGCCTTGCAATGGCTATGGAGCCAACCCGAAGTCTCGGTCGTGCTCAGCGGCATGAGCACGATGCAGCAGGTGCAGGAGAACGTCGCCAGCGCATCGCAGCTTGCCCCGCTGAACAGCGCCGAAATGCGCCTGGTCGAGCAAGTGCGCGCGGCGTATAAAGACCTCTCGGTAGTTCCGTGCACGCGCTGTGAGTATTGCCTGCCGTGCCCGACCGGCCTGAACATCCCCCGGTTGTTCGACCTGCTCAACAGCGCCGTGATGTACGATGCGTTCGACGAGATGCGCCGCGTCTACCGGCAGTGGGTGCCCGAAGATCAGCGCGCTGGCAAATGCGCTGCGTGTCAGGAGTGCGAGAGCAAGTGCCCGCAGCATATTGCCATCAGCGAATGGATGCCGCGCGTGCATCAGGTGCTGGGCGAAGGGCGCGATCTGGCCACTGTGATTTGAGCAGACTGCCACAAGGGCTTTCGACCGACCGTCAATCGTCATTACTCGCCATGCTTCTCGAACAGGATCTGCCCTGGCTGCTCGCCGAGGCGCGCAACGACCCGGCCACCGCCCAGCGCATCATCGAGGCGTTCGCCGAGCGCGTCCAGAGCTTGCAGCGCCAGATGGATGAATTGCGCGCGGAGAATGCGCTGTTGAAGCGCAGTGGCGGCCTGCAAGCCCCGCACGAGCTGACCCAGCGCTTCAAGACCAACCTGCGCGACCTGCGCCAACTGGCCGAGCGCCACCAGCTCAACCACGACATCATCACCCTGATGAGCTTCACCGGCCACGCCATGCAGTGGCCGGCGCCGGCCCCCATCGAGCAGACCCTGCCACTGGCGACCCCGCCCGATGAGCCGGTGCGCGACCTGAAACCCATGTTTCTGGCCGCCGGCGCGCGCTTTGGCTCGCTGTTGGCGGTCACGTCGAGCGTGCGCTTCGGGTTGGTCTTTGGGTTGAGCCTGCCCCTGAGCGAGAATGTGGATTGGCGCGACGCCCGGCCGGCTGCGGCGTTGGGGCTGACGCGCGCCGAGCGCGTGGAGACGGTCTGCGCCGTCGATGAATTGCTGCCGCCCCGGCAGGTCATCCTGGTGACGCGGCGCGGCTGGGTGCGACTGATGTCGTGGCCGCTGGTGGAAAATCTGTCTGTGTCCGGCCAGTCGATCACGTTGCCGGTCGAGGGCGACTCGCCGGCCTGGCTGGGCACGGGCGATAGCGAGGGCGACCTGCTGTTGCTGACCCGCAATGGCCGCTGGACGCGCTTCCCGATCGGACTGATCCCGCCGGCCGGCAGCCTGGGCATCGCTGTTGATGGCGATGACGATGTGGTCTCTGCAGTGTGGCTAAGTAAGGATACGCCGGCCGTGTGGTTCATTGGCGCGGATGGCGCCATGTGTGTGGTGGCGGCCAACGCGCTCGAGGCGCACAAGAAGCCGGGCGGCAAAGCGGCGCAATTGATCCGCCGCTTCGTGGGATTGACCTGCTACCCCGTTCACGCCCGGCGCAATGATGTGGCGGTGCTGCTGTCTAGCGAAGGTGAGTTTCATGTGGTCAACGCCGCCGGCTTGCGCGTGGCCGGCAAGCTATCCGAGGTTCAGACGCTGAACGTCATCAACCAGCGGCTGGTCGCGGCGACGCTGCTCTAGGGGAGCTGTCGCCTCAGGCTCGCATTCTCAGTCCGACTCACGGGCGAGGGACAAAGGCGTGTGGCTCGGCATTGATTTTGGCACGACCAATACAGTTGCGGCAATGATCGGTCAGGAGGGCCGGCCGGTGACGCTGCCGCTCGACCCGGCTGCGCCCGAAACCGGGGTGCTGCGCACCCTGTTGTATGTGGAGCGCGATGGCCTGATTCACGTCGGCGAGGATGCCGTGCGCACTCACCGCGCGCAGAATGTGGGCC
>DAOUDB010000299.1:0-1501 GCA_034431495.1 Thermoflexales bacterium | reverse complement strand
GCCGTGCGCACGTCCCAGAACAGCGTGGCCGGCGACCCTCCCTGACGCAACAACTCCAGGTACACGATCGGCTTGAACGATGAGCCGGGTTGGCGCAAGCCGGTCGCCACATTGAACTTGCCGTCGATGGCATCGTTGAAGTAGTCCAGGCTGCCGACCATGGCGATGATTTCGCCGGTGCCGGGTTTCATCACCACCACCGAGGCATTGTTCACGTTTTTGCCTTCGGCCTGCAACGTGGCGACGCGCGCATTGGCCATACGCCGGATTTCAGTGTCGGCATCGAGGTCCAGTGTGGTGTAGATCTTCAGTCCGCCCCGGTTGACGAGTTGCGTGGCGGCATCGCTGCCAATGCCCAGGTGGTCGCCCAGCAACTCGATGGCGCGGTCGCGGGCAAACACAGAAAAGTGCGGCGCCAGGATGTTGAAGCGCTCTTGCTTGTTCGACAATTTGAGCGTTTCGCGTTTGGCGGCAGTCGCCATTTGTGGCGTCACGTTGCAGTCGGGCACGCCGTCGCGTGTCGCTTGCACCATCGCGTCGAGCGTAATGGCCTGCCGGTCTTTGGCGCTGGTCGGATTGTCGAAGGGGTTGAGTTTGGGGAACTGTGGGATCGGCGCCAGCATGGCGGCCTCAGACAGCGTCAGTTCGCCGGCGCTCTTGTTGAAGTAGACACGCGCCGCCGCCTCGATCCCATACGCCAGGCTGCCGTAGAAATTGGTGTTGACGTACCACTCCAGCAACGTTTTCTTCTCATAGCGCCGGCTGACCTCCATGGCCAGCAGCGCCTCGCGCACTTTGACGGTGAGCGTGCGTTTCGGGCCGGCGCGTTCTTCGGGCGGGGTGATGACGTTCTTGACCAGTTGCTGCGCGATGTTCGACGCGCCCTGGGTCGGGCCGCCTTGCAGGTTGTTCACCAGTGCGCGCGCCAGACCGCGAATGTCGATACCCTCGGTTGCGTAGAATCGCCGGTCTTCGTTGGCGACTGTCGCGCAGCGCAGAAACGGTGAGATGTCATCGAACTGCACCCATTGGCGGTCGCCGCCGGTGGGATCGATGATTTCGTACAGCAGCTTGCCGGTTCGGTCGTACAGTTTGGTGGTCTGGAAATCACTCTGAACCTTGACGATCTGGGAGGGGTCGGGGAGATCGGCGGTGAAGGCGTTGTAGATGGCGGTGGCTGCTGCAAAAGCCGCTGCCGGCACGCTGATACTGACGACGGCGAAGATAATGCCGGCGATCAGTGCCATTTGCAGCAGTTTTTTTGCCACGCTGTTGCGGGATTTGCCCCGTCGGCGGTGGCGCATCAAAATCAGGTGGTTGGCGTTCATAGGCTCGCGTCAATCGGCGCTCGAACAGCGTCCGCACATCCAGGCTTTCAGAGAAGGCGCCGGCCATCCATAAGAATGCGGCCTGGCCAGACAGATTGTGGCAGAGATTATAACCACCCGATTACCTCACCCCGGTCCCTCTGCTTGCAGCAGAGCAGAGAATCCGGCTCCCC
>DAOUDB010000298.1:0-7976 GCA_034431495.1 Thermoflexales bacterium | reverse complement strand
GTCGATCAAGTCGCGCACGGCGCCGTCGAGTGTGGCGAGCGCAGCGCGGAAGCGCCGGTTGCGCGGTGTGGGGATGTGGTCGGGCAGCGCCAGGAAGTTGCTGGCGCGGTAGACGATGTGATCCAGAGCAGTCAGGATGGCCTGTGTCAGCCGGGGCGCTTCGCGGCTCAGGTCGATGGAGAAGAGCGTCAAGCCGGCGATCTGGAGCGTGAGACGGAGCATTTCCCCGTCCACATTCACGATGCCCGGCATGGGGCCCGGCAGCCGGCTCCGCCACTCGGCCAGCATGGCCCCGGTGGCGCTCGAGATGGTCGTTCCCATTGCTTCGATGCGTCTGGGATGAAACGCCGGTTGCATCAGCCGGCGGTGACTGAGCCACACGTCGCCATCACTGGTAAGCAGGCCGCGCCCGGCGACCGTCGCCAGTTGGTCATATTGAATCGTGTCTTTCGTGTAGTTGCGGTGGTTGTCCTGCAAGACGCGCTTGATGGCGGTTGGCGAGTTGACGAAGTGGACGATCTGGCCACCGGCCCTGAAATGGACCAGGTCGCCATATCGCTGTGCACACGCGCAGAGAAACGCCAACGGGTCGCGCTGGATGCGGGGAATGCTCAAGAGCATCTCCATGCGGCTGGGGCCGGGGACCGTCTCGCCGTCTTGTTCGATGGGTTGTTTCATGTCTGTGCTGGTATGCGCCGACAGCGTGTTGGCGGCTTCGACAGGCTCAGCCGCCGGAAGCTCAGTCGCCGTCGAGTTGCGAACGCTATTCGCTATGAGTATAGTGGCTCGCCATACGGATTGGTTGAGAGCGCGCTAAGGAGTGTATGAAATCGGCCCAAAGCTCGTTTCTGCCGGGACGCCACCGCTGGGGCGCCGTTGTCGTCTTCTTTCTTTTTCTGCTGCTGCACCAGACGGACAAGTTGTTGATTGGCCCGCTGACCACGCCGATCATGCAGACCTTTGGCATTGATGAGGCGCAGATGGGCGCGGCGTTCACCGGCGCGCTGCTGGTCGGCGCAGTGCTGTATCCGGTGTGGGGATATCTGTATGATCGCTTTGCGCGGGCCAGGCTGGTGGCGCTGGCTTCGGCGATCTGGGGCGCGACGACATGGCTGAGTGCGCTGGCCCCCACATTTCCGGCCTTTGTCGTTTCGCGCGCTTCGACCGGCATCGACGACGCCAGCTACCCCGGCATCTTCAGCATGGTGTCCGACTACTTCCACCCCGGCGCGCGCGGCAGGGTGATTGGCCTGCTGCAATTCAGCGGCCCGCTGGGGTATCTGCTGGGGATCGCGCTGGCGCTGGGATTGGGCGGGCTGTTGGGGTGGCGGGCCGTGTTTCTTGTCACCGGCGCGTTGGGCGTTGCGCTGGCTGTTGGGATCTTGCTTGTGGTGCGCGAGCCGGCCCGTGGCGCGAGCGAACCGGAGATGGCCGGACGTGACGCGCCGGCGACTGCGCGCTTTAGCTGGCCGGTTGCGCGCCAGTTGTTGCGCAAGCCCAGTCTGCTGCTCTTGTGCGCGCAGGGGTTCTTCGGCGTTTTCCCCTGGCAGGTGATTACCTACTGGATCTTTCGTTATCTCGAAGTGGAGCGCGGCTACACGCCCGATGAGGTGTTCGTCACGATGGGTGTGGCGGTCATCGTCATGTCCACAGGGTATGTGGCCGGCGGTGTGGTGGGCGACGCGCTCTTTCGTCGCTGGCGGCAGGGCCGGCTGCTTGCCAGCGCCGGCGCGGTGCTGGTTGGCGCAGCGTTATTGCCGCTGACATTCGGCGTGCCCATCGAGCAGCGCGCGTTGTTCCTGCTCATGCTCTGCCTGAATGCCATCTTCATCCCGTTTGCCGGCCCCAATGTCAGCGCGTCGGTGCATGACATCGTGTTGCCAGAGGTGCGCAGCACCGCGCTGGCCCTGCTGAACTTCATCGAGTCGATTGGCTCGGCGCTGGCGCCGTTGATCGCCGGCATCCTTGCCGCGCAAAGCTCGCTCGGTGGGGCGATGCTGTTGATTTGTGTGTCCACCTGGCTGATCTGCGCCGTGATTCTTTCGCTGGCCGCCCGGCTGGCGCCGCGCGATATGGACGCACTGCGGGCGCAAATGCGCGCGCGTGCCGAGGCGGCATCGATTGAAGCGCGCTTTTAAGCTTTAAGCGCGCGATGCCACGCAGCGCAGCAGCGCCGGCAGGTCGGCCGTGGTGGGCAGGATGGCATGCGCGCCGGCGCGGCGAAGCTCTTTCTCCTCGCCAAATCCGCATAACACCCCAACGGTTTGTGCGCCGGCTGCGCGGCCGGCGCGAATATCCACCGTGGTGTCGCCGATCATCAGGCAGGCCGATGGCGATACACCCATGCGCTGCGCCGCCCACACAATCTGGTCGGGGTAGGGTTTGGCGTGCCGGCAGGTCAGCGCCGTGACCACGCACGCAAACAACGACTCCAGATCGAACTGACGCAGAAAGGCGAGGGTGGTCCGCTCGTCGCGCGCGCTGACAATGGCCAGCGGGTAACGTCGGCTGACGGCCAGCAATGTTTCATGCGCGCCGGGAATCAAGGTGAAGTGGCCGGCTGGCCGGGGTGGCAGCCGGCGCTCGATGCTTTCTGCGATTTTGGCAAGCTGGAAATCGATGCCCAGGCGATCGGGCAGGCTATACAGAAAAGTGCCGGGCGATTCGAGCGCCATGATTGCTTTGCGCGCGAACGGGGCAGGGTCGCCGGCTGCAAACAGGAAGCGCACCCGCCGCAGCCGGCGCGCCAGCGCATCGACGTATTGATTGTCGGTGTCTCGCAACGTGCCGTCCACGTCGAAGCACAATGCGCGAATGCAAGACAGGTCCAACATCGTTTAGTACTGCCCGGCGGGAATGGCGGCCCACTTGACCAGCCATTGCTCAAACGTTTCTACGGCAGCGGGGTTGGCTTCGCTGCGCGCGACAAAGCCCTGCTTCTTGCCGCTTTCAGTGGCGTTGGGCGTGGCCTCATATCGCAAGTCCATCGACCAACGAATGGTGTCCGTGTTGTTGGGCATGGCGCGGTGCGGCATGAGCTGGTTGAAGCACAGCGCGTCGGCGGCGTCCATCTCGATCGACAGGCCGCTCAGATTTTCGCGGTCGTTTTTGGACAGACCCAGGAAGCCGCTCTCTGCGTCGTCCACGCCTTCGTACAGCACGTTTTGCTTCCAGCCGGCTGCAACCTGCAGGCAGCTATTCGACTCGTTCACGTGTTGCAGCGGTATCCAGATGCTGAGCACGTGGACATTTTCGGCGTCGCGGTAGTATTGCGCGTCCTGATGCCAGGGGGTGGTCGTCCAGTTCTGATCGGGCAGCTTGGGTCGCGCGTTGAAGATGCCGTGCACCGAAACTTCCGGTGTGCCCAACAGGTCTTCCGCCAGGTCGAGCAGGGCCGGGTGGGTGAGGAAGCGATACATATCCGGCCCAACCAGATCGCGGCGCGGGCTGCGCACATAGTGCGGGCGCCCGGCTTTGTTCCAGGCTACGGCCAGCCGGCGCTGAAAGCCGATCTCGTTCAGAGGGCTGTCCAGCAGGCCGGCCTGCACCCAGCCGGCGATGGTGGCGTCGGCCCACTGCGCCAGAATGCCCTGCGCCAGCGCCAACGCATCGGGCGGCGCCACCCCTTTTGCCAGCAGATAGCCCTCGCGCCGATAGAAATCGATCTGATCGTGATTCAGTATTTTTCCCATCTCGTGTGTGTTCCTTCAGTCCATCTCAGCGTCGTTGGTATCCGGCTACAATCGAGTTCGCATTATCTCAAACCTCGCGTGTGTTTGAGCAGCGAGGGTGTCGATGCAGGGAGGCGCCATGCGTGGAAAGATGGCCGGCGCGGATGCCGCCGGCGAGATGTTGCCCCGCGAGCGTGTGTTGTGTGCGCTGTCACGGCAGGAGCCGGATCGCGTGCCGTTTCTGGAGACGGTGGTTGCTGAGCCGGTTGCGCTCGACTTGCTGGGATCGCAGCCCGCGCCCGGCGCGCGTGGCGATTTGAGCCAGACCGGCGACGATGTGTTGATCGGTTCGTTGTTCGATAGCCCATTCTATGAGCCGATTGATCTGGCGCGCACGCTGGGGTTGGATGGCTTTGGCATGTATCTGTTTGCCCGCCACGAGGGCATTCAGGAAGACGTCGATGGCCGCGCGATGGTGACCGGCGGACGCGTGAAGAGTCGGGCCGATCTAGCGCGCATTCACTTGCCAGATCCGCATGACCCGACGATCTATGCGCCCTATCAACAGTTTGTGCAGCGTTATCACGACGCCGGCTATGCGCTGTTTGCGTTTCTCAACCTCGGCTCCGATCCGACTATTTTCAGCATGGGCTTCGAGACATTTGCGTTAGCCCTCTATGAACAGCCTGATCTGGTGGCTGATTTGTTCGACCTCTACACGGATTGGTATGCCCGGGCTGTGCCACATCTGTGCGCGTTGGGCTTTGACTTTCTGTGGTTCGGCGACGACATTGCGTTCAAGAGCGCGCCCTATGTGTCGCCGCGCGTCTTCCGCGAGGTGTTTGTCCCGCGCTACCGAAAAGTGATCGATCGTGTCTCGCTGCCGTGGGTCTTCCATTCGGACGGCAACCTGATGCCGATCCTGGACGATCTGGTGTCGCTGGGCATGGCGGGGCTGCATCCCATCGAGCCAGAGGCGATGGATCTGGGCGAGGTCAAACGTCGCTATGGCGGCCGGCTGTGCCTGGTGGGCAATATCAGCGTAGACCGGCTGAGTCGTGGCACGCCGGTGGAGATCGAAGCACTGGTGAAACAGGCGATTGAGATTGCTGCGCCGGGCGGGGGATACATCGCCGGCAGTTCTAACAGCATTGCGTCGTATTGTCGCGCCGAGAATGTTCGAGCAATGGCAGAGGCGATTCGCCGCTATGGACAGCGTCAGTTCTGGGCTTCTGCTTCCAGCAGGAATGAGATGGGGATATAGTGAGCGTCGATGGCAAATCCGATGACACCCCGGCAGCGCATGATAGCGGCGTATCGTGGTGAGCCGGTTGACAGGATTCCGGTCGCGCCCGAGTTCTGGTATTACGTGCCGGCCCGGTTGATGGGCCTGAGCATGGTTGAGTTCGAGCTGGAGGTGCCGCACTGGCAGGCGCTGCAACACACGTTCAAGCACTATGGCTGCGAAGGGTGGGGCATTGTGGGGCCGGCCAGTGATGCGTGTGTCGGGCAGGAACAGCTATGCCTGACACGCCTGGATGAGCGGCGCTTTGAGGCTGTCCGTACTTTTCGCATAGGCAGTCATGAGATTTGCTCGCGGTCGATCATGGATAGCCATGAACCTTCCTGGCTGATCGAACGCTATGTGAAGGATTGGGACACCGACTGGCCGGTGTATGAAAACCTGGCCATGCCACCGCTGGACTCACTCGACTGGAGGCCGGTGCAATCTGCGCTGGATCAGGTAGGTGAGGATTACTTGTTGGAAGTGTTTGTTGGCTTTCCCTTCATCGATTTCATCGGCAACCACCGTGAGGGCAGCCTGGAGCAAGTGCTGGTCGATTTGGCTGAGCGAGAGACCGAGATGCGCGATCTGCTGGCGCGCTATTGTGACTACATGGCGCGCAAGACGGAGATGGCCTTCGAGAAAACCGGCGCGGTCTCTGTGTTTGTTGCGTCGTCATGGTCAAGCCTATCGCTGCTGAGTCCGCGTCTGTGGCGTCAATGGGAGCGGCCGGTGCTTGAAGCGGTGATTGAGGCTGCCCGTCGATCGGGCGGATTGGTGCATCATCATTTTCATGGTCGGTGTATGGCTGTGTTGCCAGAACTGGCCGGCCTGGGTCTCGATTGCATTTGCCCCTTTGAGCGGCCGCCGGGCGGAGACGTGAGTGATGTGCGCGCAGTCCGCCGCATTCTCAACGAGCGCGTGACTTTCAACGGTAACGTGCACACCGTCGAGACGTTGCTACGGGGCACGCCGGCTGATGTGGCGCGCGAAGTGGCCGAGATTGTGGAAGCGTTTCGGGGATCGTGCCGGCTGATTGTGGGCACGGGCGACCAGGTGGCCGGCGACACGCCGGAGGAGAATATTCGTGCCATGGTCGAGACTGCGCGCTCCTATGGCATATGGCATACCGACTGATTTGTTCACTGCTCTGAATTTCGCATAGGCAGAACTATTTAGGTTGCTGAAACCAATGAAGGAACCCTTCGAAGTACAGAACCACATCAAACAAAACCTACTGGCCAAAGCCAATCAGGAACAGCCAGGGGAGGACACAACACACGAGAACATCCAATCATGCCAAACGAGATCACTCTCAAAGACATCGATCAGGCAGCGCAACGCATCCGGCCATTTGCCCACCACACGCCCATCCTGACATCGCACACATTGGACACAATGGCCGGCGCGCGCCTGTTCTTTAAGTGCGAGAACTTTCAGAAAGTAGGCGCATTCAAAATACGCGGCGCAACCAACGCCGTGCTATCCCTGTCAGACGAAGAGGCACGACACGGCGTCGCCACGCACTCGTCGGGTAATCACGCAGCGGCGCTGACACAGGCAGCGCGCTGGCGCGGCATCCCGGCCTATGTCGTCATGCCCGACAACGCGCCGGCTGTCAAGCGCAACGCCGTCGCCGGGTATGGGGCACAAATCTTTCCCTGCGCGCCCACACTGCCGGCGCGCGAAGCCGGCTTGCGCCATGTCGTAGCACAAACCGGGGCCGCCATCGTGCACCCGTACAACGACTATCGCGTGATTGCGGGGCAGGGCACGGCTGCGATGGAACTGCTGCAAGACGCGCCCGGCCTGGACATGATCCTTGTGCCTGTGGGCGGGGGCGGCCTGTTGAGCGGCACTGCGATTGCCGCCGCCGGTCTTTCTCCGCAAACCCGTGTGATCGGGGCAGAGCCGGCCCTGGCCGATGACGCTTATCGCTCACTGCGGGCCGGCCAACGCATCGAGGCCGGCCCCACAAACACCATCGCCGACGGCCTGAAAACCTCGCTCGGCGACAAGACGTTCCCGATCATCCAGCGCCTGGTGTCAGACATCATCACCGTCAGCGAGGAGGAGATCATTCACGCGATGCGCCTGGTCTGGGAGCGCATGAAGATCATCATCGAGCCATCCTCGGCTGTTCCGGTGGCTGCGCTGCTATCTGGCAGGCTCGCTATGGCTGGCAAATCCATCGGCGTCATCCTATCGGGGGGAAACGTAGACCTCGATCATCTGCCCTGGTGACCCCCGCATACTCGCCATCACACGCCGCTGAATGCGCTGAACCCGCCATCGACAGCGGCAACAATGCCGGTCACAAACGAGGAAGCGTCAGAAGCCAGCCACAACAACGCGCCGATCAAATCAGCCGGCTCGCCAAAGCGACCCATCGGCGTGTGGTCGATGATCGACTGACCACGCGGCGTAAGAGCGCCGGTAATCTGATCCACCAGCATGGCGCGATTTTGATCGGCCAGGAAGAAACCGGGGGCAATCGCATTCACGCGCACAGCCGGCGACACCTCACGCGCCATATAGACCGCCAGCCAGCGCGTGAAGTTCTCCATGCCGGCCTTGCCGGCCGAGTAGCCCACCACGCGCGTCAAGGCGCGCGGCACTGCCATCGACGAGATGTTGATGATGCTGCCTTTTTGGGCCGCTGCCATGGCCCGGCCAAAAATCTGCGACGGCAACACTGTGCCGAGTAGATTCAGGTCAATCGTCATGCGGATTGCTTCGGCTGGCAGATCAAAGAAAGATTGATTCGGGTTGGTTGTTGCATCGGGCCGGTTGCCCCCGGCCGCATTCACCAGCACATCCACCCGCCCCCAGCGTTCCAACACAAGATCGGCGGCGCGCTGCACATCGTCGCGCGCCACCACGTCAGCCGAAACAGCCATGACACGCGCGCTATCAGCACACAGCGCAGTAGCTACACGCGCAGCCTTATCCCCATCGCGCCCGATGATACACACACGCGCGCCGGCGTCGAGCAAGCCTTTTGCCATCGCGCTGCCCAG
>DAOUDB010000297.1:0-17985 GCA_034431495.1 Thermoflexales bacterium | reverse complement strand
TGTTGCGTTCAGCCATTCACGCATCTTACTGGCAAAACCGGCTGGTGCAGCCCTTGACAACGGCTTTATTCCGTTAACTTGTGACTGATGGGCTTAAGCCTGTGCTGCTGGTTTGAAGAAGAGGGAAGCACTGCGCGCCTTGCGCTTTCGGGCAGGGCAGTTGGGGCGATACGCCCTGCTGTTTGACCGAAGCCCTAAAAGTGATCTGCGTGCCACAGGTGCGGCCAGCCGCGTGGAAACAGCGCGTCGAGTTGGGGCAGAACGTCGCCCGTAGCCTGCGCGCCGATATCGTTCAACACATCACGCGCAGGTCGATAGCCGGCCACTAACTGCGCCAGCTTATCCTGTGAGAGCGTGACCGAGGCCGGCGCGCCGGCGTTGTCGTGTTCGAGCGCCAGACCATCGCCGATCATGCGCAGCCGCAGCGCCCCCAGTTCCGTGATGATGCCCACATCCAGCGGCGCCGGCAGATGCGCGGCCTTCACGCGCCGCTCCAACTCGGGCCGCAAGGCGCTGAACAGCGCAGCCTGATTGAGCAGGCGCATCATGCCGTCGGCGTGGCGCGGGTAAGCAATTGTCCATTCGCAACCGAAACGCTGCAGATATTCCGCAAACGGATGGTCGGGTGGCAGATGCAGCGTGATGTGCCCGCAGCGTTTGGCAATGGCCTGCCGGGCGAACTCGGTCAGCAAGCCGCTGAAATAGCGATCTTCCTCGGCTTCAGCCTCTACGACGCTCACCCGCTCGTTGTTTTTGTCCCAGGCGGCATAGCCAACGCGCCGGCCGGCTTCGTCCTCGAACACGACGGCCTCTGCCGGCTGTCCCCAGTGGGTGCCTTTCGGAAAATGGGTGAAGTGCTGCGCCGTGCGCACGACGCTGCACGACCGCCCGCTGTTGTGGCGTTCATACAGATCGATGATGAAGGGCAGGTCTTCGGGCTGCATAGGGCGTGGCCGGCACACCGGCGCGTCGGCCTGCGCCAGTTCGGCGTTGCGGGTCGCAAGTGTGACTTGATAGGCCGGCAGGCATGTGGCATATCCGAACTTTGTGTAGAAGTTGGGGATGCCGAAGAGCAGCGACACATCGTACCCCTGGACAGTCATGTAGCGCACGCTGTCTTCGAACAGGATGCGCATCAACCCTTTCATGCGATGCTGGGCCGACGTCTCGACACCGCCAATGCCGGCCATGCGCACCCGGGCCGAGCCGATGCGCATCTGGTAGTCGATGACGGTGAGCCAGGCGACCACCTGGCCGTCGATGAGCATCTCTCGCTGGTGATAGCGCCCTTCGTCGTGTGTTCGTATGTCCATCTGTGCGTCCTCTGTCAGAGTGTGAGGCTGATTGTATGCGCGCTGGAGTGGTATAATCAAAACAGACCGGTCGGTCTGTTTTTGCATGAATCAACAGCAACGCGCAAAGGACACGCACCGCCATCTGATTGAGGCGGCCGGTCGTCTGTTCAGTGAGCGAGGCTATGACGCCACCGGCGTTGCAGACATCTGCGACGCAGCCGGCGTGAGCAAGGGCGCGTTCTATCACCACTTTGAGAGCAAGCAGGCGTTATTTCTGGCGTTGCTGGATGGCTGGCTGGCGGAACTCGATCGCCAGCTGGAGCAGGCGTTGGCCGGCGCAGCGACTTTTGCCGACGGCCTGACACAAATGGCGGCGCGCCTGCGGCCTGTGTTTGAGGCCGGCCGCGATCAGTTGCCCATCCTGTTCGAGTTTTGGTTGCGCGCAAGACGCGACCCGACTGTGTGGCAGGCGGCGATCCAACCCTATCACCGCTACCACGCCTGGATCGAGACCATGATCCGTCGTGCCGTTGCGCGCGGCGAAATCCGGCGTGTCGATGCTGGCGTTGCCGCCCAATCGCTCATGTCGTTGATGGTGGGTCTGCTGCTACAAGGCATGCTCGACCCCGAAGGCGCCAACTGGCCCAGAGTCACTCAAGAGAGCCTGCGGCTGTTTGCGCAAGGACTACAGAAAAGATGAACGTTCTGCTCACGGGCGCCTTTGGCAATATCGGCCAGAGCGCGCTTCACGAACTGGTCGCACAAGGCCACATTGTGCGCTGCTTCGATCTCAAAACCCGCGCAAATGAGAGGATCGCCTCGCGCCTGGCCGCCCGCTATGGCGATCAGATGCAGATTACATGGGGCAATCTGCGCCGGCCGGCGGATATTGCTCCGGCCATCCGTGATCAAGAAGTGATTGTCCATCTGGCCTTCATCATTCCCAAGATGTCGGCTACCGGCATCGAGTCTGAGTTGCAGCCGGAACTGGCGCGCGCGGTCAATGTGGGCGGCACGCGCAATCTGCTGGAGGCGGCGTGCGGGGCATCGCGTCCGCCGCGTTTTCTGTTTCTCTCTTCGTACCATGTGTATGGAGTGACCCAGCACCTGCCGCCGCCGCGCACAGTCAACGACCCTGTTCAGCCGGTGGAACACTACGCGCGCCACAAGGTGGAATGCGAGCAGATGGTGCGCGAGTCTGGACTGGAGTGGGGCATCTTTCGCTTGTGCGCCGCGCTGCCGCTTGCGTTAAAGCTCGATCCCGGCATGTTCGATGTGCCGCTGGACAACCGCATGGAGTTCGTCCATACACGAGACGCCGGCCTGGCCATTGCGAATGGCGTGAGTCATCCTGCCATCTGGGGCCGCATCCTGCATATCGGCGGCGGCCCGCGCTGCCAGTACATCTTTCGGGAGATTGTGAGCCGGGTGCTCGGCGGGGTGGGCGTGGGCATGTTGCCGGAACAGGCGTTCAACACGGCGCCGTTCGCCACAGACTGGGTGGACACTGCCGAGAGTCAGGCGTTGCTGCGCTACCAGACGCGCGACCTGGGCGACTACGTGCGCGATATGCAGGCCCTGATGGGATTTCGCCTGCGACTGGCGCGCGTTGCGCGCGGGCTGACACGGCGATGGTTGCTGCGCCAGTCCCCTTACTACTGTCTTGCTGCCAGGTAGAGCGCGCTGATGTGACCGACCTCTGCAAATCAAGTAGCATTGGCCCATGACAACCGCGCAAGCGCAAGAAGCTTCCCCTCAAGCAATATCGTCTCTATCTCCCACGCCCCAGGGCGCAGACTGGCTGTGGCGGCCCAGTCTGATCGTGTTCATCAGCAATGCCTGCATCATGACGATCGAGCTGGTGGCCGGCCGGCTGGTTGCGCCCTATGTCGGTGTGTCGTTGTACACCTGGACGAGCATCATCGGCGTGATCCTGGCCGGCATCAGCGTGGGCAACTACATTGGCGGCAAGCTGGCCGACCGCTGGGCGTCGCGGCGCGCGCTGGGCGTACTCTTTGCGTTGGCCGGCCTGGGCAGCTTCAGCATTCTGGGCACGGTGGCGCTGTTTGGCGAAGCCGGCCTGCCGCGTATCACGGCGCTGCCGCTGGTGGCGCGCATGGCGCTGTACTTCGCGTCGATCTTTTTTGTGCCCAGCGCGCTGCTGGGCGCCATCTCACCGCTGGTGGTCAAACTGACGCTTCAGGACCTGAGCAAGACCGGCTACGTGATCGGCCGTATCTACGCCGCGTCTGCGTTGGGCAGCATTCTGGGCACCTTTGCCACCGGCTACTTTCTGGTGCAGTGGTTTGGCACGCGCGCGATCCTGCTCGGCGTCGGCGTGATTTTGATCGTGATCGCGCTGTTGATCGGGCAATGGACGCGCAATAAGGTTGTGCCGGCTGTCGCCGCCCTGGCACTGATCGCTGCTGCCTTCCTTCTGCCCTTGCGGCCTGTTCTGGCCGGGCCTTGCCTGCGCGAGACCAACTACTTCTGCATCAAGGTGCGCGAAGACATCCGCGATAACCGGGTCACGTACATGACGCTCATCCTCGACCGGCTGGTGCACAGCTACACTGCGCTCGATGATCCGACCCAGCTTGCCTATGGCTACGAAAAGGTTGGGGCAGAGGTGTTGGAATATCTGGAAGGGCGCGATGGCCGGCTCCACACGTTCTTTATCGGCGGGGGTGGTTACACCCTGCCGAAGTACATCGAGTACGTCTATCCCGACTCAACCATTGACGTAGCCGAGATCGACCCCGGCGTCACACAGATCGCCCATGATATGCTGGGCTTGCGCCGCGACACGCCCATCCGCTCCTTCAACCAGGACGCGCGCCTGTTTCTGACCGACGTTGAGCCGGCACGGCGCTACAACCTCGTCATGGGCGACGCCTTCAACGATTTCTCGGTGCCGTATCACCTGACCACGCGCGAGTTCAATCAACTGGTGCGCCGGCACCTGACCGATGACGGCATCTACATGCTGAATCTGATCGACGGCAAAGATCGGCTTTTCATCGGCGCTTTTCTGCGCACATTGCGTCAGACGTTCGACTATCTTTACCTGATTCCCACCAGCGACAACTGGGAGACGCTGGTGCGCAACACCTATGTGGTGTTGGCTTCGCCCGCGCCGATCGACGTGGACAGATTGCGCCAGGTGTATGGCGGCGACACAGTGCGCGCGGTGGACAACTGGCTGCTATCCGAAGCGCAACTGCGCGCGGTGATGGACAACGGCAGCATCGTCTTGACAGACGAATATGTGCCGACCGACAGACTGCTTGCCCCCATGTTCGAGGCCTCTGAAGCGCGCTAGAACGAAGAGGGCCAAGCAGGAAGGAGGAATGCTGAGTGCCGGGTCTGTGCTTTGTATTGCGTATCCCGCATTGCGTATGCCGTATCCCGTATCCCGCCTCCCGACCTCAATAGATCGTGAACAAGAAGGCGCTGATCTTTGGGAACAGCGTTTCGATCAGCATCGACCCGTGCCCCCACACGCCGATATCCGGATAGGTTTCGCGCTGCTCTTGCAGGCTACGATGGCCCAACACGAGCGGGATGAAGGCTTGTGGCGGGAACCGATAACCGCCCTCTGTTCCTGACGCTGCGCCGGCAACTTCGACCAACCTGCCGCGCTCGAAGCGCAAAGTCACACGGTCGCGGTAGAAATCCAGCAGCACGTTGCGCGTCAGTCCGGCGAATGGTGAGTGCGCCAGACGCATTTCCAGCGCCGGCCCCAATGCCCTCAACAGTCCAGCTGTGTCGGGGATCATGATCTGCCATTGATAGGTGCCGCGATCGTGCGCGCCACATGCTTTGGCCAGCCGCATCAGCGTCGTGCTGGCCGGCAGACACAGCCGGATGCCCGGCGCGCCCTGTGCCACAGACAGCGACTTGATGTGATCGAGCGCTGCCACAGCGCATTCAAAACTCAGCCGCGATGTCTCGTTGACTGTGAACTCGGCGCCGAAGTGGTGGTGCGGGGCGCGGTAGTAACCTGCCGGCTGGCCATCGCCGGCGAAGATAAGCCATGTGTCTGTCTGCATCTCTGACCCGCTCGACTCATGCAACAGGTACTGCCAGACAGCTCCGTCGCGCAGGGCATGGATGGCGAGATCGCGCGCCGCATCGTCGTAGAGCGCCATCAGGGCGGGCGCGTCGTCTTCGCCGGCCCGGCGGAAAGTGAACGAGGCGCCGGACGACTCAGGCTGCGGCGCGTCGCGGTGTTCGAGTCGGTAACCGCCTTCGAGCGGTAGGGCGTACTGGTAGCCGAACTGCCGGTAGTAGTACGGAATGCCCTGTATGTGCGACAGCGCGCACCCGCGCTCGCGGAGGCGTTGATTGAACCAGGCGACCTGGCGGCGAATCAAGCCCCGCCGGCGGTAAGGTTCCAGCGTGCCAACGATGCCCATTTCGGCTGAGCGAATCTCGGCGCCATCCACGCGCCATGTCCATGGAATCAGAAACAAGGACGACACAACCCGGCCGGTCGATGTGTCTTCGACGAACACCAGATCGCGCCCGCTGGTGTGGGGGTGCCCCAGAATCAGATCGCGCGTCATCACGCCGACGCCGGGGCCGTGAATGGTGGCATTGAACTCGGCCACGCGGTCTGCGTCATGTTGGCTGGTGGCGGTGCGCAGGACAAGGCTGTCTTCAAGAGGCTGGCAAATAGGTGATTCAGTTGTGTTCAGCATGGGTGCGATTCACTTGCCGATCAGTTTGCGCTTCTTATCCAGATAGTCGCAGTAGTGCGCGTAGGGAATATCCGGCGGCACGAGGTGGTCCAGATGGGGGATGTAGCCACCCTGTTCGAGCAGAGGCCGGATGCGCTCCAGTTCGCGGTCGATCGCCTGGCCGCCTTCGACCAGCGGCTGTTTGGCGATGCCACCACGCAGTCGCAGGGCATTGCCGAACTCTCTGCGCCAGGCATAAGGGTCCACGCCGGCGGCGACCTCCAGCGGGAACATGATATTCACGCCTTCCTCCAGCCAGTTGGCCACGATGTCGTGCGGGTTGCCGTCGCAATCGACCATCGCCAGTTCGCAGCCGCGCTGTTTGGCCGCCTGCATCACGCGGTGATAGCCCGGCTGCAAGAACTCACGGAAAACCTTCGGGCTGACGAGCGGCCCGTTCTTGCTGGCCATGTCCTCCCACCAGTTGACCTCGTCGATGACGATGTCGGCCGGCAGGCGCTCGATCTGTTGTGCGCACAATTCGGCCCAATGCTCGACCATGTCATGGATCATGGCCGGCTGGTCGTAGAAGGCGTAGGATAGCGCCTCCATGCCCATCCAGTTGCGCAACTGACCGTAGAAGCCGATGCAGAACACGGTGATCATCTGGCCACGCTGCATGGCGCGGCGCGCGCCGTCGATGTCGCCGGGGAAGATGGCGCGAAATGGGTCGTCGAGCCGGTAACGCGCCTTCATGGCCTGCCAGTCTTCCGGCGTCTCGATCGGGAAGCGAATGTAGCGCGGAATGGAGCTTGAGTCCACTTCGTTCAGGTAGCGCTCGGCCAACACGCCGGCTTCATCGCGCATGATGACTGACTGCTCGTGTGTTTCGAGAATCTGCTCCTCGAACTTTGGGTGCATGGCCAGTTGCAGGTCGATGCTGTAGCCTTCTGGCTCAAAACCAAAGAAGCGATCCAGCCGCGCCGGGAACATGCTGTTCTGCTCGTCCTCACTCAGATCGATGGGCATGCCCTCTCTCAGCCAGCGCCGGATGGTCTGTGGCCAATAGCCGAACTCGATATCGGGCGGGCGATCGACGGGCAGGCGCGCATAGACGCGATAGAAACGATCGGTGATGTCTGGTCGCATGAGTTGTCTCCTGTTGAGCGGGTAGCGGGTAGTATCGTACAATCGACGCGAGAGGTGACGTGGCGCATGAGCGCGATCGAAACGCTGCTGCTGATCGTTCTGGCGGTCATCCTCATCGCTATTCTGGCGTGGGTTGCGCTCTATGCGCTGGCCGGGCGCCACGCGCGTCGCTATCAGGAAGAAGCTGCCCGCGTGCGGCATTTGCTTGATTCCGCCGATGCCGCGCTGGCGCAGCACGAGATTGCCGCAAGTCAATATACGCCCGACAGCCCAGAACCATACGGGCCGTTGGCGCAGGATGTGGCCGGCCGGCTTCAACATGCGCGTAAGGAGCATCATCAATGCGCGGCCCGTTTGACTCAGCTCGAAGCTACCATCCCCCAACTGCCCCGTGAATGGATTCGGCGCATCCCGGCGGTGTGCTGGCCTTATCTGCGCCGCTGGATGCAGCATCTGAAGCAGGCCGAAGTCACCGCGCTGCGCGCACAGGGCTTGCAAGAGCAGATTGCGCGCATTGCCGGCCTGCTCGATCAGTTGCGCAACTTGCCGCTGGACATCGCTGGCCGCGTGCGCGGGTTGTTTGGCGCCACCGATCGCATTGCCCGCATCGGCCAGTCGTTGAAAGAGTCCGGCGCGCGCGGCGACAGCCTGGACGCGACGCTTGCCCAGGCTGATGGCTTTGTTGCTGCGCTGCGCGGGCTGCCAGACTGTTTTCTGCAGCCTGCCGACGAGATCGTGATGCAGCGCGCCACCCAGGAGAGCACTTGCCAGGCGCATGCGGTGTTGCGCGCCATCGAGCGCCCGATCTACGACACGTTGCGCCGGCTGCAAACCTGGCAGTCGCAGTACACCGAGGCGCGCAACATGATCGGCGTAATGCAACTCGAAATCAATGCGGCTGAGAAGGCGCTGCGCGAGGCGCCGCCCCGGCTTGATGTGGCCGGCTACACATTTGAGCTTCAGCAGCTTCGACAGACGGCGCAGATGATCGACGACCAACAACGCGCCGCAGATGTTGATGCTCTGGCCGATTTGTCTAACGCGGCCACCCGCCAGGTCATGCAAGCCAAAGATCTGGCGACGCAGATCATGACGCTGCGCATGACTTATCAGAGCATCGAGCAGGCCATCCTGGCCAACGAGCAGTGTCTTGACCGCATCCGTTCTCTCATGGACGAATTAGCTCGCTCGCCCGTCTGTCCGATTGTCTGGGAGCACAGCGCCGCCGAACAGAGCCGGCTGCTGTCCTTTTGCGAGCGCATCGGTGGGCTGGATGTGTCGCGCAACGCTGGCCGGCTGAAGAGCGATCTGGACAAAGCGCTTGAACTGGGCTCGCAGGCCCGCGCGTTGCAGGCGCAGGTCGATGCTGTGCGCGATCTGCACAGTCATTTACAGGCGTTGTTGCGCAGTGATGAGGCCCGCACGCGCGCCGAGTGGTTGCAACAGGCTGCCCGGGCGCAGGTCGCAGCGTCGCAGTATGCCCCAGAAAACTGGACGCCGGCGGAAGCCGTGACAACTTTGCGCGCCGATGCCCTGGCGCTGGCCCGGCGCGAGCGCGACCTGGCGCCTTTGTTCGAGAACCACCCGCTTGCAGAGAGTCAAATCCAGCAGTGGATCGATGCGCTGGCGATCTACCTCCGCGAACGCCGCGCCATGACCGCGCGGCTCAACAGCATCGACCAGATCTTGACTGCCATTCCGAAACAGGAGCAATCGGCGCGCATGCTGCTGGCCGATACGTCGCGCGCGCTGGAGGCGCTGAACATCGAAGCCGGCCGGCTGCTGCCCGATTCGCCAGGCGCGGCGCGTTGGGATGAATTGATCGAGGTCTGGCAGCGCGCCGCGCGCCTGGAAGAGTTCCTCAATCAGCGCGATACCGGCAAGGTCTCAGACAAGGCAGTGAGTGTTGAAGCCTGGTCACGCCAATGTCTGGGCGCAGTGACGGATCTATGCGTGGCGTTGCAGGCTGAATGCGTTCAGGCGCGCGCGCAACTGGGCGCGCGCATCCAGGAATTGACGGCTATCGCGCCGTTTGATCTGGAGAGCGCCATGCAAACGGCGCAGGCGCTGGTGAAGACGCCCGACCCGGCGCAGGCCGCGCCGGCGCGACAAGCCGGCCGGGCGCCGGCAAAGTCGCCCGCGCTCTCCAGCCTGGTCGAACAGGCCAATCAGGCCTGGCTGGCGTTGAGCGAACTCGACGCAGCCTTCACAGAACTGGATGCGCAGATTGCTGCCCCGATCGACCGCAGGCCGGCCCGTCTGCGCGAGGCGCGCCAGCATGCCCGGCAACAGTTGCGTGAGCTGGAGCGATTGCGCGGCCAACTTCCCGATATCCAGCCCATGCCGGTGGCTTGCGTCGATGCCGATCAGCTTTTGCAGGATTACCAGCAAGCCGAAGCCAGCCTGCAAGATCTGCAACAAAACGGGCGCACGGCGCGCGCTGTTGTCGCCCGGCTGGACAATCTCGTTCAGCAGCACGAGTACATCGCCAATCGCAGCGCCAGCCTGATGGGTGAGTTGGAGCGCGACATCCTGCGCCTGAATGATGTGTGGGGCCAGTTCAGCGAATGGGCGCGCGCGTTGCAGCACTATCGCAATCAGCGCAAGCATGACAGGCCGCTGGTGGTCGCCATCGACGCGCGCTTCGACGAGATCGAAAAGCGGTTCGAGAGTATTCGCCGGCGGTACAAGGGCCGGCCGGTGCCTGTCAACTATGCCTGGCAGGAGTTGGATACGTTGCTGCGGGACATGGTTCGTGACATCACCGTAACCCGCGACGGGCAGGCCGATGTGGTCACGGTGGGCATGATCGAGGCAGGATCATAGGCGCAGACACAAGATGACATCCGCGCACACTCGTCGATCGTTCCTTGCTGCCGCTGCAACAGCGGCCACTGCGCTTGGCGCAGCCGCGTGCGGCGCCGGCGTCAAACTTGTTTCGCCGATGAGCACAATCCCCAAAGCTGACTTTTTTGTGGCAACTAATGGCAATGATGCCTGGAGCGGCGCGCTGCCCGTCCCGAACCCGAACGGCACTGACGGCCCGTTCGGCAGTCTGCAACGCGCACAACAGGCCGTGCGTGAGAAGGTTCGTCAGGGGCTGAGTAGCAATGTGACGGTGCTGATTCGCGCCGGCGCGTACTATCTGCCGCAGGGCCTGACTTTTACGCCGGAGGACTCTGGCACAACTGAGCACCGCATCACCTGGTCTGCCTATCCCGGCGAGCATCCTGTTCTGATCGGCGGTGTCCGGCTTGCCGGCTGGCAACCCTGGCGTAATGGCATCTGGCGTGCAGTGTTGCCCGATGCGGTTCGGCCTGCGCAGGTGTTTGAGAACAGCGCGCGCATGGCGTTGGCGCGCGCACCGAAGCAGGGCTACTTCCACACGGTGAGGCCGGCCAGCGGCGCAGGGTTCGAGTACCGCGCCGAAGACCTGGACACCCTCGACCCCGCGAGTTGGAATCTGGACGGCGCACAGGTGTCGATCTGGCCGCAATACAACTGGTTCAACTTTGTGCGGCCTGTGGCTGCGCTCGATGCGCAGGCGCGCACCATCCGGCTGCGCGGCAGTTCTGGCGACTATAAAATCACTGCCGGCAATCGCTATGCCGTCCTCAACGTGCTGGCGCTGCTCACGCAGCCCGGCGAGTGCCAGATCGATCTGGCGAACCGGGCCGTGTATGTCTGGCCGGCCCAGACACCGATTGATCAACAGGACATCGTGGTTTCGTCGGCAGAGCACGTGATTGCGATTGCGGGTCACGCACCCAACCGGCCGGTGCGCAACTTGCATTTCGAGGGCCTGGACATTGGCATCAGCAATGACGACGCTGTGCGCATCAGCGGCGCCGAAGATTGCTCGTTTCGCTTCTGCAAGATCGAGAACGGCGGCAACAACGGTGTGTGTGTGCTGGGTCACGCGCAGCGCATCACGCTGTATGGCAATCTGATCCGCGAGCACGGCTACTGCGGCGTGTCGCTGGAAGGGCTGGGGCCGGGTATGCCCGATGTCAACCATCATCATCGCGTGGAGAACAATCACATCCACCACTGCGGCCGGCTGATCGGCCACGGCGCCGGCGTGTACATTCAACAGAGCGGGCACAATCAGATCCTGCACAACCACATCCATCACATGCCGCGCTATGGCACGACGATCAAGGGGCTGCGCTATCAAGTATTGCGCGAGCAGGTGGCCGGCGTGACGTGGGATAACCACTACGACTTTTTGCACTCGCGCCACAACGTAATCGCCTTCAACGACATTCATCACGCCAATCAGGACAGCCAGGACACCGGCGCGATGGAGTCATGGGGGCCGGGGCGCGACAACCTGTACGATCACAATCTGGTGCACGATTCCGGCAACGCCGAGTTCGACCTGCAAAGCGGCATGTACCTCGACGACGCCACCGACCACTTCACCATCACGAACAACATTATCTGGGGCATCGTGGGTACGTCGAACAACCAACCGATCTTCGCCAAGGGCATTGGCAACCGGGTTGAGAACAACATCCTGATCGTGGGCGACACCAACGACTCGGCCATCATGTCGATGGAGATGGCCGGCGAGGAGTGCAAGGATCACATCTATCAGCGCAACATCGTTGCTGTCACGCACGTGCGCGGCGCGCTGTACAAGTTCATCAACTGGCGCAAGGACCGCATCCAGATTTCGGATCACAATCTGGTGTGGAAGGCGCAGGGCAATGTGTTTGTCGATGGCATATCGACGATTCTGGGCCGTTGGGACACCTGGCGCGAGATGGGCTTTGACGCGAACAGCGTGATTGCCGATCCGCAGTTCGTCGATCTGGGCGGCGCGGACTTCCGGCTGCGCGAGGAATCGCCGGCCTTCGCGCTGGGCTTCACGCCGATCGATGTCAGCCAGATCGGGCTGCGGCCCGACTTTCCCCGCCGCTTCGAGCGGGAATGACGAGAACGCGGCGGGTCAGGCTGTCGAACCCGCCGCGTCTCTGCTGATGTGTCAGCGCTCGGGCGCTTCGATCCGCCCCGAACGAATGAAGGCCAGCAACTGTCGCCATGCGTCCGCCGAGGCATCGGCGTATTCGGTGGCGCGCCGGTCGAAGAAGCTGTGCGGCGCGCCGGGGTAGATCGTCAGGCGATGCGGCACGCCGGCCTGATCCAGCCGGCGATCCAGTTCATGCACCATTTCCTCTGGAATGCCTGGGTCTGCGCCGCCGTAGAAACCAACCACCGGATAGGCGATCTGCGCGGCGTTGTCGAGCGCGGTGCCCGACCCGCCGAAATCGCGCGTGAAGCCGGAGTAGAAGGGGATCAGGCCGGCAAATCCCAGTGCGCGGTTTGTGCCGGTCAACAGGGTCAGCGACCCACCCATGCAGAAGCCGACGACGAACACGGCTGCATCTTGCGCCGTGTGCGCGCGCAGATGCGCCAGCGCAGCCTGGACATCCAGCGTGAAGGTGGGCAGGCGCAGCGCCTGGACGTGTGGCTTGAAGTCGAAGTCGTCTTCGCGGCCGGTCAGGCCGGCAGTGCGCCCGAAGTAGTCCAGCGCGATGGCAGCGATGCCGCTTTCGGCAAAGCGCAGCGCCAGCTCACGGTAGAACTGGTGCAGACCGCGAATGTCTGGGTAGATGACCACTGCCTGCTGCGCGCGCGCTTCGGGTAACGCCAGGTAAGCGTGAAAGCGATTGCCGTCGGCGGCGGTGAGCACAACCTGTTCACCGTGGGCGTTGCCGGCGGGGCCAGGGGGAATGGGCGGCCGGGCCTGATCGTCGTAGCACATGCTTCAATACTCCTTCAGTCTTCTTCAGTCTTCAGATTAACACCAACACAACACCGAGCCGGAATAAGCAGGTAGAGATGCTGCGTCGCACCATCTCTACGCATCGTACCGCACCGCGAACACCTCGCCGGTCAAGGTCAGGGCGCCGGCCTCTTTCGTCTCGCAGCGAATGGTCACCGGTGCGCCGGTCTGCAAGCGATTGGCCGGCGCTTCGGCCACCGCCCAAGATAACCCGCTCCAGATGGCTTTGTCGTACTGAGTGTCCAGTGCAATCTCATTCCCGTCCTGTTGGGCGGAGAGGGTGAGCAGCCTGCCGAGTGTCACGCCGTTGGGTGGGCTGCCGCCGGTGGTGCGTTTGGCAATGCCATGCGCGTCGGTCTGGCGAAAGACAATTCGCAGGCCGGCCTGTGCCGGCGCGTTGACCGTGGCGGTGATGGCTTTGTCGCCATCTGGGGCAAAGTTGGCGTTCAAGGGAGCCATGCTGGCAGGAATGACCACATCTTCCTGAATACCGAGGTCGTGTTCGGGCGAGGCATACGCGCCGGCCCCGATGACGGCCATTTGCTCCGGCCCCAGCGCGATGGTGTGCGCGTCGATGCGGGGCGCATAGCCAGCGTCGCGGAAAAGCAGCCGGCGCGCTGCGCCCACTGGAACGGGCAAGGCCGGCAGTTCGACATCCACAACGGCCTGCGCCGGATTCACCACCGTGATGACCGCGCCGCGCTGATCGCGGCTGAGGAACCCGTATGGCTGCCCCTGGCCCGGCAGCGCGCCGAATGTGTTGGTCTGGCCGAATGCCTGCAACGGCAAGAAGAGCGATTGCGCTTTGGCGAACCACGCAGCGTCGGCGTCGCTGAGCAGATCAAGATTGCCGTAGTAGGTGTTGGCCCAGCCGCCGCGCGCCAGCGAGAGCAGCAACATCCCTTTCCATGCCGCTGTCCTGCGGTAATAACATGTGCCGGTGGCGCCGATCATGAAGCCAGAGTTGTCAATCCGCGAGAGGGGATAGCCGTTCAACTCGTACACGCGAACCATGTGGTCGGAGTAGACATCCTTGGCGCGCCAGAAGTTGGCCGCCGGCAAGTCGGCCGGGCGCGGGTCGCCGCAGTACATGGCGTCGAACACCTCCAGCCACTTTGTGTCGATGGTTTTGCGGAAGGGCAGGCTGGTGTTGCTTTGCGGGTGGTGAGGCGAGCCATGCGCCCAGTTCGGCTCTTCGAAGCCGTTGTACCCCAGCAATATGACATCGGGGCAGTCAGCGCGCAGTTGTTTCAGGCCGGCGATCAGCGCGGCTGTGTTCTGGGCGCGGATTTCGCTGGGCAGCATGGCGCGCTCCAGCGCCGGTGTTGCCGCGCCGAGGTGCATGAAGTCGAACTTGAACAGGCGCACGCCGCGCGCATACCAGAGGCGCAGGCTTTCGAGGAAGTGATTGAAGAAGCCGCCGCTGTACAGACAGCAGGCTGCCCCATTCGCAGTGAGCGCGTCGCGCCAAGCCGGCACGGGATCGTGGCTGTGCATTGAGTTGCCGGCCACCCACAGGCCAGGCAGCACGTCGTTGCTCAGGCAGCGGTCCAGCCATGCTTGCGGCCCGTTCGGCCAGTGCGGTGTGCGCCAGGTGCGATAGCCTCCGTCGCGGGCATACCAGAAGGCGTCCATCAGGTAATAGTCGAATCGGACCCCCAGCCGGCGCAGTCGCAACAACTCATCGAGTTGTCGCATGGCCAGTGCCTCGGTCAGTTCGACGTTATCCGAAAGCTCATCATAAGCCGCCCAGTTGATGTACACCGAAATGGGTTGCTGGATCATGGCTGCTATTATCCGCACCTATGCAAACTGTTACGCCTGAGGCGGCATCGCCTCTTGCGCTCGACGCGATTCGTTCGCGCTATCAGGCGCTGGCCGAGTCCTATGCGGCGGCGTGGGGGCTGCCGTGCGTGCTGGTGGATGTGGAGGGCCGGGTACAGGCCGGCGCGTCGGAATGCCCCGCGGTGTGCGCAGCGCAGGCGGCCTGTGTGGCAGCGCGCAGGCGGGCTATCGAGGAGTCAGCGCGCTGGGGCGAGCCGTTTATCCTGTTGTGCCCACAGGACAATTTGCTGTGGGCGGCGCCGGTAATGGACAACATGCGTGTTGTGGGTGGGCTGGTTGCCGCTGCTCGCGCCCAGGCGCCGGATGATGCCGGCCCTGGCGCATGGCCTCTGAAATCCATTCGCCAGGCGGCTGCTGCCCTGCAGGCAATGGCGATCGAGGCGAATCTGACCAACGCGGCTTACCTGGAGTTGCAGCGACTGGCCGCCCGGCGCGAAAGCGAACGCGCCAGAGCCATCCACCAGCTCAAAGACCACAACTATCAGACGATCCGCGAGGTGTATCTGGTGGAAGAGCCGGCGCTGATCTCGGCTATCAAACAGGGCGATCGGCGCGCGGCCCGGGGGATCATCAACCGCGTCCTGGTGGGCATTTATTTCCTCGGCCGCGACCGGCCCACGTTGCTGAAGAGCCTGTTGCTAGAGCTGGTGGTGATGATGTCGCGCAGTGCGGTGGAGGCCGGGGCCGACCCGTCTGAACTGCTGGGCGCCAATTACTCGTCGCTGGCCAACCTGGCCGCCATTGACGGCGAGGAGGACCTGACCGCATGGCTGGTGGCGATGCTCGAACGCATCATGGACGCTATCAAGTCCAACCGGCAATACCCGATCAGTGTGATGATGGGCAAGGCCATCAGTTTCATGCAGGAGCATCTGCACGAGGACATCTCGCGGGACGATGTGGCCAAAGTGGCCTGCCTGTCGCCGTCGCACTTCAGCCGGGTGGTCAAGCACACCTTTGGCCAGTCGTTCACTGAATTGCTGACCCAGATGCGGGTCGATCGGGCCAAAGAAATGCTGATCCGCACCGAGAAGAGTCTGATCCAAATCTGCCTGGACTGCGGCTTCAACGATCAGAGCTACTTCACCAAGGTGTTTCAGAAAGTGACGGGGCATCCGCCGGGGGAATTCCGCCGCCGGCAGCGGGGATTGTAGAAGACGACAGACGGCAGATGGCAGACGGCAGACAACAGATGGCAGTCTCTGTAATCTGTGCTCTGTGCTCTGTGCTCTGTGCTCTGTAATCTGTAATCTCCCCAGCGCCAGATTCCAACGCCGCATCAAAGTACAAAACGGCGGCACAAGCCGGCAAGCCCGGCGCATCAGACTACCAGCGCGCCTCGCGCCGCTCTCTAGAATCGACAGCAACGCGGATTACATCCGCCTATCCTGGCGAGCTGAAGACGAGGAGGAGCGTTTGTGAACACCTACACCGAACTGGCCATCAAAGATCTGGATACCTTTGTGTTCGGCCACGCGCCCAGGCCGGTCACCACCCGCAGCGGGCTGGTGATCGGTGGTGGCACAGTCTACCCAGAGCTGAATTTCACCCTGCCGCCGATGGAGATCGAGGCGCATACGATGGCGGAAGTGCGCGCGCAGTACACGCAGATGATCGAGGGCGTGTGTCAGCGCGCGGTCGAGTTGCACGCGCCCGGCCTGATCGTGGAGTTCGAGTTGCTCCCGCCGATGACGCTGGAGCCGGAGTGGGGCGCCGATATCACCGCCATTCTGCACAACACGCTGGAAAAATACGCCAAGAGCGACGGGCTGAAGAGCGCGCTGCGCGTGACGCCGAACGACATCCGCGAGCACGAGCGCCCGCCGATGCAGCGCGGCGGACATCTGTGGGAGCAGATGGTGCGCAGCTTCGAGTTGAACGCGCAGGCCGGCGCAGACATGTTCTCCATTGAGTCCACCGGCGGCAAAGAGGTGCACGACGAGGCGCTGGTCAACGCGGATGTGCCGGCAACGGTGTTCGCGCTGGGCGTGATGGGCTGCCGCGACATGGCCTGGCTGTGGGACATGATCGTGAGCGTCAGCAACAAGTACGGCGTGATTCCGGCCGGCGACTCGGCCTGCGGCTTCGGCAACACGGCCATGGTGCTGGCCGAGAAACGTTACATTCCCAAGGTGTGGGCGGCAGCCGTGCGTGTAATGACGGTTGCGCGCGCGCTGGTGGCTCACGAGCGCGGCGCAATCGGCCCCGGCAAAGACTGTGCTTACGAGAATCCCTTTCTCAAGGCCATCACGGGTTGCCCGATGTCGGGCGAGGGCGCCGAGGCAGCCTGCGCCCACCTTTCGCCGGTTGGCAACATCGCGCGCGTGACCACAGACCTGTGGAGCAACGAGTCGGTGCAGAACGTCAAGCTGCTGGGCGGCATGGCGCCGACCGTGTCGGTCGAGCAACTGATCTACGCCACCCGGCTGATGAATCATGCCACTGCTCAGGGGCCGGACAAGGCGCGCATGTTGCGCGACTGGTACGCCGCCACCGATGTGGGCTACGATCCGCAGGCGTATGTGTTGCGCCCGGATGTGGTGTTGAAGCTGTCAGGCGAAATCGTCAAGGAGCAGACCGGCTATCAGCGCACGCGCCGCGCGGCCCAGCTCACCTTCGAGACATTGCGCAACGCGCATCAGGCCGGCGAGTTCATCCTCAACAAGCGTGAGATCAGTTGGCTGAATAATCTGTCTGAAGCAGCCGACGAATTGCCCGAGGACGAGGGCGCGTTGATCGCGCAGATCGTGCCGACGCTGGAATCGGACAAGGTGCGCCTCGATCAGTATGGATTGGCGTAGTACAGATGACAGATCACAGAGTACAGATTGCAGACAACAGATGACAGACAATAGACAGAGGACAAAGCCATGGAAGATCTGAAAAAGCTGTACGACGCAATTGTGGACGGCGACGCCAAGACATCGAAGGCAGTGACGCAGGCTGCCGTCGCCGCCAACATAGACCCGCAAACGCTGTTGGACGAATACATGATCCCGGCCATGAACGAAGTGGGCCGGCGCTTCGAGACCAACGAGTACTTTGTCCCCGAACTGCTCATCGCCGCCCGCGCCATGAAGCAGGCGCTGGAGATCATTCGCCCGTTGCTGGTGGCCAAAGGCGCCAAGCCGGTCGGCAAGGTCGCCATCGGCACCGTCAAGGGCGACCTGCACGACATCGGCAAGAACCTCGTCGCGGCCATGCTCGAAGGCGGCGGCTTCGA
>DAOUDB010000296.1:0-3477 GCA_034431495.1 Thermoflexales bacterium | reverse complement strand
GCCGTCAGCGTCGTCTTTCCGTGATCCACGTGTCCCATCGTCCCCACGTTCACGTGCGGCTTCGTCCTGACGTACTTTTCCTTTGCCATGTCTATCCTCTCTAGTCCTCTTTAGTTCTTAAAGTTCGTATACGATCAAGCTCGGAAGTTGGTCGCCCGGAACCTTAAGAACACGAGGACCTGGCCAACCTTCCGAACCAAAGTATGACAGCGCCTATTTCTTACTGTCCTTCGAAGACTTGCCGTGCAACAGCTCGTCGACGAGGTTGCGCGGCATCTCCGCGTAGTAGGCAAACTCCATCACGAAATTGCCGCGCCCCTGCGTCATGCCGCGCAGGTCGGTGGCATAGCCAAACATCTCCGAGAGCGGCACCTTGGCGTTGACCGCCTGGGCGTTGCCGCGCTGTTCCAGTCCTTCGATCATGCCCCGACGCGAGTTCAGGTCGCCGACTACGGAGCCGGTGAACTCTTCCGGCACCACCACTTCCACCTTCATGACCGGCTCGAGAATCACGCCGCCGGCTTTGGCGACGGCATCCTTGATCGCCATCGAGCCGGCGATTTTGAAGGCCATTTCCGATGAGTCCACCTCATGGTACGAGCCATCCACCAGCCTGACCTTGACGTCGACCATCGGATAGCCGGCAATGATGCCGCTCTCGAGGGTTTCCTTGACGCCTTTCTCCACTGCCGGGATGTACTCTTTGGGAATCGCGCCACCCACAATGGCGTTCACGAACTCGAAGCCTTTGCCCTTCTCATTCGGCTCGATCTCGAGATCGACATCCCCATACTGGCCTTTGCCGCCGGATTGACGGACAAATCGATGGCGCGCGCGAGAGGGCCGGGTGATGGTCTCACGATACGCGACGCTGGGCTTGCCCACGCGCACTTCGACGCCATATTCGCGCCGCATGCGATCGACGATCACATCCAGGTGCAATTCGCCCATGCCCGCCAGTGTGGTCTGACCGGTTTCCTCGTCCGAAGCCACGTGCAGGGTCGGGTCCTCGTCGCTCAAGGCTTTCAGCGCCCGGCTGAGTTTGTCCTGATCCGTCACCGTTTTCGGCTCAACAGCCAGCTTCACCACCGGATCGGGGAATGAAATGCTCTCCAGCAAAACGGGGCTGTTGACGGCTGACAATGTGTCGCCGGTGACGCTCTCTTTCAGGCCAAGCGAGACACCGATGTTGCCCGCGCTGACTTCGGTGATTGCCTCGCGCTTATTGGCGTGCATCCGGTACAGCCGCGCCATGCGTTCCTGCCGGCCCTTGGCCGCATTGACGACCATGTCGCCCTGGCTGATCTTCCCCGAATACACCCGGAAGAAGGCCATCTTGCCCATACCGGTCGGGTCGTTGATAACCTTGAACACCAGCGCCGAGAACGGCTCTTTCGGATCGGGATGCCGCATCACCTTCTCGCCGGTCTTCGGGTTGATGCCCTCCACGGCCGGCACATCCAGCGGCGACGGCAAATAGTCCGCAACTGCGTCGAGCACAAGCTGAATGCCCTTATTCTTGAGCGCCGAACCGCAAAACACTGGGTACAACTTGCGCGCAATGGTTGCCCGGCGCAAGGCAGCCTTCAACTCCTCGATGGATGGCAACTCGCCCGACAGATACTTTTCGATCAACTGGTCGTCCGTCTCAGAGACTGCCTCGATCATGCGTTCGCGGGCCGCCTGCGCTTCATCGGCCATATCGGCCGGGATATCGCTGTATTCGACATCCTCGCCGCGCTCGCCCACGAAAGTGACCAGTTGCATGGTGAGCAGGTCGATCACACCGTAGAAGCCGGCCTCGATGCCCACCGGCAGGTTCATGATGACGGGCCTGGCCGAGAGCCGGTCCACAATCATTTGCGCCGTGCGCTCCAGACTGGCGCCGACGCGATCCATCTTGTTGACGAAGCAAATTCGCGGCACGCCGTATTTGTCGGCCTGTCGCCACACCGTCTCCGATTGCGGCTCTACGCCGGCCACCGCGTCGAAAACAACCACGCCGCCATCCAGCACCCGCAGACTGCGCTGCACCTCGACCGTGAAATCGATGTGGCCGGGCGTGTCGATCAGGTTGATCTGGATGTCCTTCCAGTAACAGGTCGTCGCCGCAGCCGTGATTGTGATGCCGCGCTCCTGCTCCTGCACCATGTAATCCATGGTGGCGGCGCCTTCGTGCACTTCGCCGATCTTGTATGTTCTGCCGGTGTAATACAAGATGCGCTCAGACGTGGTGGTTTTGCCAGCGTCGATGTGCGCGATGACGCCGATGTTTCGGAGCTTGTCCAGCGGGTATTCGTTCGCCATCTTAGTAGTCAGTAGTCAGGAGCCAGGAGTCAGACATTGACTGCCGGCTGCTCGCTGCTACCATCGGAAATGCGCAAAGGCCCGGTTGGCCTCCGCCATCTTGTGCGTTTCCTCGCGCTTCTTCACAGCAGCGCCGGTGTTGTTGGCCGCGTCCAGGACCTCGGCCGCCAGCTTCTCTGCCATCGACTTGCCGGAACGTTTGCGGGCTTCGCCGATCAACCAACGCATGGCCAGGCTTTCCTGCCGGAACGGATTCACCTCCACCGGCACCTGCAGCGTTGCGCCACCCACGCGTCTCGGCTTGACCTCAACCGATGGCCGCAGATTGGCCATCGCATTCTCAAACACCTGCATGGAAGGCTTCTGCGTGCGTTCTTCAAGCAGCGCCATGGTGGTGTATACGATGCGCTGGGCCACACTCTTCTTGCCTCGGTGCATCATGCGATTGATTAATCGCTGAATCACAACGCTGTTGTATTTCAAATCCGGCGCAATCTCGCGCTTGGCGGGTCGATATCGTCTTGGCATATCCTTTCACCCGATGTCAGAATGCAGATTTCAGAACACAGACCTCAGAACTCAGTCTCTCAGCGCTCTGCGCTCAGCACTCTGCACTCTGCACTGTTACTTCTTCTTGTCGCCAGTTTTCTTCGCGCGCTTCGTGCCGTACTTCGACCGTCCCTGATTGCGCTTCTCCACACCATCTGCGTCGAGTGTGCCGCGCACGATGTGATAGCGCACGCCGGGGAGGTCCTTCACGCGGCCGCCGCGCACGAGCACCACCGAGTGCTCCTGCAGCTTGTGGCCTTCACCGGGAATGTAGGCTGTCACTTCCGTGAGGTTGGACAACCGCACGCGCGCGACCTTGCGCAGCGCCGAGTTTGGCTTCTTGGGCGTCTGCGTGCGCACGACGGTGCACACGCCGCGCTTTTGCGGCGCGCCCTTGTGATGCACGGTGCGCTTGCCGCCTTTCAGCGTGTTCGTGGTCGACTGCAACTGCGGCGCCTTGCTATAAGACGGCTTCGGCTTGCGGCCTTTGCGAATCAACTGGTTGATTGTCGGCATATTTTTCTGGTCTCTCGGCTAATAGATCGCTGTTCACTAGGCGACAGAAGAGGCTACTGACAACCAGTAGCCTCTTCATCTGATTCAGTTATTGCTAGCGCGCAC
>DAOUDB010000295.1:0-9752 GCA_034431495.1 Thermoflexales bacterium | reverse complement strand
TGGCCAGCGACTCGCCGGGCAGCAGCACGGACTTCACGGCGTTCGCCAGCTCGTTGATGTTCAACACCGTCACGCCCTGCAAGGTTGCCACTTTGTTCAAATTGAAGTCGTTGGTCATGACGGGGCACTGCCATTGCTTGGCAAGCAGCACCAGCTTCTCATCCACGTCCCGCGCAGAGGTCATGTCTGCATCCACGATCTTGACTGCGTCCGGCGCTTCGCGTTGCAGGCGCTTGAGCACCTCCAGACCCCGGCGGCCTCGGGCGCGCCGCAGGGCATCGGAAGAGTCGGCCACCCGTTGCACTTCGCCCAGCACGAATCGCGGCACAACCAGCTTGCCGCGCACGAAGCCGGTGGCGATGATATCGGCGATCCGTCCGTCGATGATGACGCTGGTGTCGAGCAGGATGAGTTCGTCGCTCGCTGCGCTCCCGGCCTCGATCTCATCGGGCTTGTTGCTCGGAATCCTGATATTGAGGATGGTGAAGAATTCCCGATACCGGACGTTCATGACGACGACGCCGATATAGGCGAACACTACGGCGCATAACAGCGGGAGCACCTGCCGGAACGGGTCGGGCAGCAGGGCGAGCGGAAAAGCCAGCAGGGCGGCGATCAGCAGGCCGGTGGCAAACCCCATGAAGTCGGCAATGATCTGCACGCCGCTGGCCCGGCTGACCTGGTCGATGAATGTGTTGACCGGCCGGCTCAACAGGGCCGGCAGGAGCAGAAACGCCACAATTCCCGGCGCCAGGGCCATCGCCAGGTGGACAACGACCGTGTTGTTGAGGGGATCGGGCAGGTCTGCGTAGGGGATGAGGTCGGCAACATACCAGCCGGTGAGTGCGAAAAGAATGCTGCCTGCGACGCGCAGGAAGAGAATCAGCGAAGACGGCACGCGCATGACTCACCTCCGGCGGGTTGCGCTGAGGGATATGCCGGGGGCCGATGGAGCTGCGTTGTGTCGAGAATCTGTGTATGTCGTGGGACGAAACGCGCGGGGGGCGCCGATCCTCTTACCCAAAATCGGCGCCGGGATTAAGCTGGAAAAAAGCAAGCGCATGGATAATTCCTCAACAGAATAAAGCCGGGAAAGTCGGACGAATTAATGAGCCGATACTAACACAAGGTGTAAAATCCTCCCATGCCAAAACGCGTCATCGAGCTGAACCCGGTCTATCGCATCACGGCGGATGCAGTCGGGGAGCCGGGCAATCGGACTTTTTACATGCAGGCGCGCAAGGGCGCCTCGCTGGTTACGTTGCTGTGCGAAAAAGAACAGGTGCGGGCCTTGTCCGAGGCTGCTCAGCAAATGCTCGAGGAACTCAAGACCAAGTACCCCAGGGGCGCCAACTACATGCAGTTGCAGATGGATATGTCGTTGGAAGAGCCTCTGACGCCCGATTTCCGCATCGGCCAGATGGGGCTTGGCTATGATGAGGACAACGACTTGGTGGTCATCGTTGCGCGCGAATTGCTGCCAGAGGATGTGGACGAGGAGGAGGCTTCGGTCGTGCGCCTGTTCTGCTCTCGCGCGCAGATCGACGCCATGGCCCGTCATGCGCTGGAAGTTGTGGCTCGCGGCCGGCCAACCTGCCCTCTGTGCGGCCGGCCCATGGACAGAAACGCCGTCCACTTTTGCCCGCGCAGCAACGGGCATGCCGACGAACTGGTGACGGCCTGACCCCGGAGGGTGCGTGCCCGGCGTTGCAAGCCGGGCCGGGAAGCGCGTGATGACAATGGGAGAAAGTCAGCCCGCCACGGAGCGTGTGTTGCGGCGTTTGCACAGCGGGACGCTGGAGTCGCTGGGATTGCTGCCGTGGAGCTCCAACTACACCTTCCTGGTGAAAGTTGCCCCGGATGGCGCCGGCGAAGACGGTGACGAGTTGCTTGCCGTCTACAAACCCCGGCGAGGAGAGGCGCCCCTGTGGGATTTTCCCGAAGGCACCCTGTGTCTGCGCGAGATGGCAGCCTATCTTGTCAGCGTCTCGCTGGGCTGGGAGCTGGTTCCGCCGACTGTCCTGCGCAACGGGCCGCATGGCTTTGGCTCGGTGCAGTTGTTCATCGAGAACGACCCGGATCAGCATTTCTTCACGTTCCGCGAAGACCCGGCCAATTGCGACGCGCTCAGGCGGCTGGCTGCATTCGACCTCATCACCAACAACGCTGACCGCAAGAGCGGGCATTGCCTGCTCGGCAAAGATGGCCGCGTGTGGGCCATTGACCATGGCATCACGTTCAACGCTGACTACAAGCTGCGCACAGTGATCTGGGACTTCGCCGGCCAGCCGATTCCGGACGACATGCTCGACGATCTGCGGCGCGTGCGCGCCGAAATCGAACCCCGGCAGGTGTTAGGCAAGGCTCTGCGCGGACTGCTCGATGATGCCGAGATCGCCGCTTTTGCGCGTCGCATCGAGGGTCTGCTTAAAATCAAAACCTTTCCCGGCCCCAGCCGCTCTCAGCGCAGCATTCCCTGGCCGCCGGTCTAGCGCTCAACGCTGAGTGCGGACGGCCCTGTTCACAAATCTCGCTATGAAGTTTTCTGAACCGAACCGGAGCCGGCGTCGCGCCGGCCCGTTGCTGGTGGTCGTGATTGCTGTTGCGCTGGCGTTGATTGTGCTGCCGGCAGCGGCTGTGCTGGCGCTGAATGTCGCTACCCAGCTCACCCGCCGGCTGAACGCAGCGGTCAACGGCAATTCGCAGCCGGCAACGGCGGCGCCGGTACTGGCGCTGAGCGATATCAGCCGCTGGCAGGGATCTGAGCGGTTGAACATCCTACTGATGGGCATCGATCAGCGGCCCGATGAGGATTCGGAGTCCACTCGCACCGATACGCTGATTCTGCTCAGCATCGATCCGCAGTCGGGGACTGCCGGCATGATGAGCATTCCGCGCGACCTGTACGTGCCGCTGCCGAATCGCGGCCAGGATCGCATCAACACCGCGCACGTGTATGGCGGCCCCCAGCTGGCCATGCAAGCCATCGAGTACAACTTTGGCATTCCTGTCCACCATTTTGCGCGTGTCAATTTCAACGCGCTGGTCAGGCTGGTCGATCTGGTGGGTGGCATTGATATCTACGTCAGTCAGGACATCAACGATCAGGCTTTTCCTAACGACAGCTATGGCTATGATCCTTTTGTGATCAGCGCCGGCTGGCATCACATGGATGGCGCGACTGCGCTGAAGTATGCCCGCACCCGCCATGGCTCCAGCGACTTCGAGCGCATGCGACGACAGCAGCAGGTCATCATGGCGCTGCGCGACGCTGTGCTGAGCACCGACGCAGTGACGAAAGTGCTGCCCAATGCGCCGCAGATTCTGACCACATTGCAGGATTCGATCCGCACCGATCTCAGTCCGCTCGAAGTTGTGCAACTGGCCATGCTGGCCAAAGACATTCCGCAGGACAAGATTGCGCGTGTGGTCATTGACGAAACGTCCGTGCAGGCTTGGACAACGCCCCAGGGTGGCAGCGTGCTGATTCCCATCCGCGATCGGCTGCGCGAGTTGCGCGAGAAGCTCTACAATCCTCCACCTGCCGAGGCGCCTCAAGCCCCCAATGTGCCGCCCGAACCGGGTCGTCTGGCGGTGCACAATGGCACTCAGGTGCAGGGTCTGGCCGCCACAGCCAAAGCGTATCTGGAGAGTCAGGGTTTCACCGTGGTGGAAGTGGGCAATGCCGTGGGTGACTATCCGAGAACTGTCATCATCGACTACAAAGGCCGGCCGGCCTACACGGCCCGGCTGGCTGCCTCGCTCGGCCTGCCGGTGTCCACTGTGGTCACGCAGCCAGACGCTGCGCAACTGCTCGACGCGCTGGTGATCCTGGGCGATGACTTTCAGATTCCATCCACAACCGCGCCGGCCCCCTGACCGCGCCACACTCGTTTCATCTGGAGCATCATGAGCCAATCCCGCCTGACACAGCCACACCGCCGCTATAACCCGTTGACCGATGAGTGGATTCTGGTCTCGCCCCAGCGAGCCACCCGGCCCTGGTTAGGCGCTGTCGAGAAGCGCCCCGTCGAGCAGTCGCCGACCTATGATCCGACGTGCTACCTGTGCCCCGGCAACACGCGCGCTGTTGGCGCCGTCAACCCGCCCTACGCCGGCGTCTATGTGTTCGATAACGACTTCCCGGCGCTGCTGCAAGCGCAAGACCAGGCAAGCACCGAAGCAGGGCAGCAGCATGTTTCCTCTGCTGCCGCGTTGTTGCGTGCCTCTGCCGAGTCCGGCGTGTGCCGGGTGATCTGCTTTTCACCGCGCCACGATCTCACGCTGGCGCAGTTGCCCCCGGCGCAGATTCGCGCGGTGGTGGATACGTGGATCGCGCAGTGCGAGGAACTGGGCGCGCGCGACGACATCACCTATGTGCAGCTTTTCGAGAACAAGGGCGAGATCATGGGGTGCAGCAACCCGCATCCGCACGGGCAATTGTGGGCCAGCCGGCATCTGCCCACCGAGCCGGCCAAAGAGCAGCGCGCCCAGCTTGCCTGGCTAAATGGCGATCATCCCTCAAGTCTTGCTCAGACCCCGCTTGTCGAGCGCTCTCCTCTGTTGCTGGACTATCTCGATATCGAGCGCCGCGAGGGCGCGCGGGTTATCTTTGAAAATGCGCACGTCACATGCCTGGTCCCGTACTGGGCGGTGTGGCCGTTCGAGACGATGATCCTGCCGCGCCGCCATGTCCGGCGCATTGTCGAGTTGACGCCGGATGAACGCGACAGCCTGGCCGACGCGCTCAAGCGCATCACTACGCGCTACGACAACCTATTCGAGGTTTCTTTCCCCTACACGATGGGTGTGCATCAGGCTCCCTACGATGGCGAGCCGCATCAGGAATGGCAGATGCACCTGCATTTCTACCCGCCTCTGTTGCGTTCGGCCACTGTGCGCAAGTTCATGGTTGGCTATGAGATGCTGGCCCAGCCGCAGCGCGATCTGACCGCCGAGCAGGCCGCCGAGCGATTGAGGGGATTGAGCGAAACACGCTTTTCCTGACCGCTCACGGGCCGCGAAGGGGATCAAAACACGCGCGGGTCACACCGGCGCGTCCATCTGGTTGCCTGTCACCAGCACATCGCGCGCGCCCACCAGCTTCACGCCGGCCTCTACGTTGCCGGCAATCCGGTTGCCCTGCGCCACGCTGTCGCGCGCGCGTTCGATCAGCACGCCGATGCGGTTGTCCACGATGGTGTTGCTGCGCAGGGTGAAATGATGGCAGCGCGCAGCCGGCTCGCTCGCACCGCGCTCTGACCAGATGTGAACCCCGATGTCTTGCCGGTGAAAAGAGTTGTCGATCAGCGCCGTCTCGTAGCTCTCTGCGCATTCGGGGAACCATTCGGCAAACGCCGGCTGCGCTGCGGCCCACAACTGCGCGCCTGCGCCGTTGCGCTCGAATGTGTTGCCGCTGATGGTGTTGTGATGTCCCTGTTCGATGGCGACGCCGGCGATGCGATTGCCCCGGATGCTGTTGCGCTCCACCAGCGTATGGCTGGAATAGCCCAGCCAGAATCCATAGTTGCAGTTGTCAGCCCGGTTCTCGCGGAAGATGTTGCGCTGTGAGAACGTGGCCTCGAACGCAATGTTGGGGCTGTTGCTGCCGTCGTTGCGCTCGAACAGGTTGTCGTTGCACGGCACTTTGATCTGATCGCGGTGAAAGCCGCCCAGGAACACGCCGTCGCCGCTGCTGCGCAGCCGGTTGTGGCGGATGATGTTGCGCGATGAACTGCACATGATGACCAGGCCGGCGGCGTCGGCCCCGTTGTGATAGCGCTCGCCATCGGCCTGGTAGTGATAGATGCGGCAACAGAAGTCAGCCGTGTTGTGCTCCACCCTGTTGTCCGAGGATTCATAGAGCAGGATGCCATAGCCGCTGTTGTACGAGGCATTGTTGCCGACTACTTCGACGCGGTTGCAGCCATACAACAGGATGCCGTTCTGCTGGTGTTGAACATCATTGTTGATCACAACGCTGTCGATCACGCCGCTGAGAAAGATGCCGCCCCCGTATGCCTGGCTGCGGTCGCGCCACACGTCGAGGAACACATCCGGCCCGGCCAGTTCATGTGTGCGCGTCGCCTGGCAGTTTTCCACGCGCATGTTCGCGCCGGCGTTGACCCAGATGCCGTGATAGAAACGCTCGACGCGCAGATTGCGAATCGTCACCCCGCTGCGCTGGTTGACCGACACCCCGCGCCCGCGAAACGAGTCGCCCACGATGAGCGCGCCGTTGCAGTCCAGTGTGACGTTGTCGCGCGTGACGTGCAGGCCGTTGGGCAGGTAATACACGCCCGGCTTGAGCGTGGTGTCGCGCGTGATGGTCATCCCGTCTTCGGGAATGGTCAATTCCGGCATACCGCCTATCTTACGACGGCAGGCAGGAAGATGGCGCATTCCCACTGCGCTATACTCGGCTTGAAACAGGTGGGTTGGCGTTCTGAGTTAGCGGAGTTGTGGTGTTGGTGGATGGGCGCTTCTCCATGCAGTTTGCCGGCGCTCGATTGAAAACATCATTTCAATCGGCAGCCGTCCCCTCGTCGTTTCCCTCTGCAATCCCCCGCTTTGCTGAAGCTTGCGCTGTCCCCGCCTTTGTCTCGAAGACATAGCAGCACAGCCTGATAGTCCCGCTAACAGAAAGTGAAGCTTGCCTCCGCAGGCTGGCTTTGCTTCGTCATACAGGTGTGGTGTCAATTGCCCGTCAGCGAGCTGGCCGGCTGGGCAATTGCAAATTCTCAAGCAAGCAAAAGGAGCGAAAAGGAGAGACAGCGATGAATCACACTCTGATGCGCGGCGCGCTCGCGGCCGCGCTGGGCCTGAGCCTGGCGCTGGCCTGGACGCTGGGCGACAGCCGGGCGCAGGTCAGCGTCGGCACGGCCTTCACGTATCAGGGCCGGCTGACCAACAGCGGCGCGCCGGTCAACGGCGCATGCGATTTTCAGTTCAGCCTGTGGAACGCCGACACCGGCGGGGCGCAGATCGGCAGCACGCAGACCTACACGAACACAGGCGTGAGCGCCGGCTACTTCACGATTGCCGACCTCGACTTCGGCGCAGGCGCATTCAACGGGCAGGCGCGCTGGCTGGAGATCGCGGTGCGCTGCCCGGCCGGCAGCGGGAGCTACACCGCGCTCAGCCCACGCCAGGGGCTGACGCCCGCGCCGCACGCGCTGGCGCTGCCGGGGCTGTGGACACGGCAGAACGCCACCAGCCCCAACCTGATCGGCGGTTTCCACAGTAACAGCGTGCTGACCGGCACCGTCGGCGCGACGATCGGCGGCGGGGGCTTCGGCATATTCCCCAACCGCGTCACTGATGACTACGGCACGGTGGGCGGTGGAGCCAACAACCGGGCGGGGGACAACGCCGGCGCAACGGATGGCCGTCGCTACGCCACCGTCGGCGGAGGCTGGACCAACGCCGCCAGCGGCTACGCCGCCACCGTCGGCGGAGGCCAAACCAACACTGCCAGCGGCGACTTCGCCACTGTCGGCGGGGGCTTCGGTAACACTGCCAGCGGCTTCGCTGCCACCATCGGCGGAGGCTGGATCAACGATGCCGCCGGCGATTACAGCTTCGTCGCCGGGCAGCGGGCGAAGAATACAAATGCTGCCCACGACGGCGTCTTTCTCTTCGCCGATTCGACGGACGCCGACTTAACCTCCACCGCGCCCAACCAGTTCCTCGTCCGCGCCGCAGGCGGCATCACCATGTATACCAACGCCGGCATGACGGTTGGCGTGAGGGTCAATCCCGGCAGCGGCACATGGTCGTCCATCAGCGATCGCGCGCTGAAGGAGAACGTTGCGCCGGTGAACGCCCGCGACATGCTCTCGCGTGTGGCCAGCCTGCCCATTCAGACGTGGAACTACAAGACGCAGGATGCCGGCATTCGCCACATCGGCCCGATGGCGCAGGACTTCTACGCCGCCTTCGGCGTGGGCGAGGACGACACGCACATCACGACGGTGGACGCCGATGGCGTGGCGCTGGCCGCCATCCAGGGCCTGTATCAGGTGACGCAGGAGTTGCGCCAGGCGGCGCAGGAGAAAGACGCGCAGATCGCCGCCCTGCAGGCGCAGAACGCCGCGCTTCAGGCGCAACTGGCGGCGCTGGAGGCGCGCCTGGCGGCGCTGGAGCGCAAATAGATATGCCGGGCGTCCTGCGGGTGTGACACCTGCGGGACGCTTGCCGGGCTGATCGCCGCGCCTCATGCGAATGGCAACTCAGCCGGCTATCGCATCAGCGGCGTCGTAGAGGATTATTTCGGCACAACTACGTACGTCGGCCCGGCCTCGGTGGACTCGCTCTGGGAAGATCTTGCCGCCTGGGATGTGGCCGTCGCGCCTTTCAGTGTTGACGCGACGCTGCGGATCACTGCCGTCAGCCCGGGCAGCCAGGCGCGCCGGGTGGCGGTGGTGCGCACGGTAGAAGTCAGAAACCCATCGCAGATGACCGGCGGAACCTACGCCCTGCAGGGCGGCTTCTGGTCACCGCCGGGGTATCTGGCCTACGTGCCGATCGTTCGCAGGCCGTGATCTATCGCGCGCAGGCGGGAACACGTCATTCCCGCGCAGGCGGGAATCCAGCCCGACTACACACTCTGAATGCCCGCCGGCCTGAAGCGCGCGTCACTTGATACAATGCGCCCGCCATGAAAACCGTTCTGATCACGGGCGGGGCCGGCTTTATCGGCTCCAACTTCGTTCGTTACGCGCTGGAGAAACATTCGGATTGGCGCGTGGTTGTCTTCGACAAGCTCACCTACGCCGGCAATCTGGACAACTTGAAAGATGTCGCCGAGAAGTTTGAGGGGCGCTATGCCTTCGTGCGCGCCGACATCGCCGACCGCGAGGCAGTGTTTCAGGCCATGCGCGATCATGCGCCGGCCATCATTGTTAACTTCGCCGCCGACACGCATGTCGACCGCTCGCTCATGGAGCCGGGCACGTTCATCATGACCGACGTGTACGGCACATATGTGTTGCTCGAGGCGGCGCGCGAGTTTCGCGTCGAGCGCTATCACCAGATCAGCACCGACGAAGTGTATGGCGATATCGCAGAGCCGTTGCGCAGCACTGAGAACGATCGGTTGCATCCCAGCAGCCCGTATTCATCCAGCAAGGCCGGCGGCGACTTGATGTGCCTGGCCTATGGACGTTCTTTTGGCGTGCCGGTCACCATCACACGCGGCAGCAACAACATTGGCCCCTATCAATACCCGGAGAAGGTCGTGCCCTTGTTCATCACTAATGCCATTGATGATCTGCCCCTGCCGCTGTACGGCGACGGTCTGCAAATGCGCGATTATCAGCATGTGCTCGATCACTGCGACGGGATTGATCTGGTGATCGAGAAAGGGCAGCCCGGCGAGATTTACAACGTGGGCAGCGGCGTCGAAACGCGCAACATAGACATGGCGCACGCCATTCTCGACTTGCTGGGCAAGCCGCGTGCGCTGATCCAGCCGGTGAAAGATCGCCCCGGCCACGACCGGCGCTATGCGCTCGATGTGAGCAAGTTGCGCGCGCTGGGCTGGAGCAGCCAGCATACCTTCGCCCAGACCATTGAAGACACTGTGCGCTGGTACGTCAACAATCAGTGGTGGTGGCGCAAACTCAAGAGCGGCGAATACCTGGAGTACTATAAGCGGCAGTACGGAAGTGCTGAGCGATGAGCGATGAGTGCTGAGCGATGAGCGATGAGTGCTGAGCGATGAGCGAAGAGTGCTGAGCGATGAGCGATGA
>DAOUDB010000294.1:0-4576 GCA_034431495.1 Thermoflexales bacterium | reverse complement strand
ACCGCCATGGCATCGTCTCTGGATCGCATCCTGTCGTACTACGCCCAGCCGGGCCTGATGACCGACCCGCACGAGCACGCCAGTCTGTTTGACGGGCTGCCGGCCGAGGTGTCTGCGCTGCGCGATGTGGCGCAGGGTCTGTTGGTGCACATCTTCTGGGCCGAGCGCTACGGGCTGAAACTGAGCGACGCGCGCAAACAAGAAGTCAACCTGCGCATATTGCCCCGGCAACTGGCGCGCATTCAGGCGCTCGACCCGCGTCCGCTCAACGAGCCGCGCCCACTGGAGCAGAAGCTGGTCGGCAATTGCCGCGACTTCTCCGTGGTGTTGTGCGCCATGTTGCAGCACGCCGGCATCCCGGCCCGCGCGCGCTGCGGCTTCGGCGCCTACTTCATCCCAGGTCACTATGAGGACCACTGGGTGTGCGAGTACTGGAATGCCGGCCAGCAACGCTGGGTGCTGGTCGATGCTCAACTGGATCAGTTGCAGCAGGATACTTTGCGTATCTCGTTCGACCCGCTCGACGTGCCACGCGACCAGTTCATCACCGGCGGGCGGGCCTGGCAGATGTGCCGGCGTGGCGAGATCGATCCTGACCGCTTCGGCATCTTCGACATGAAAGGCTTGTGGTTCGTGCGGGGCAACCTCTTGCGCGACTTGCTGGCGCTGAACAAGATCGAGGTGCTGCCGTGGGATCATTGGGGATTGATCGGCAAAGACGAGCGCGACATCACCGAGGAAGACCTGCGCTTCCTGGATCGCGTGGCGGAGTTGACTTTGGCTGGCAACGATTGCTTCGACGATCTGCGCGCGATGTACGAGCAGACGCCGGCGCTGCGTATGCCGGCGGACTGGCAGCCTTAACGCCTCCTCTCGCCACAATACGCGCCTATGGCGCGCAGCAATATCTGAGAGGCAGGAAAACATGAAAGCAATTTTCGACCAGCCCATATTTCTGCTTGGCTTCGGCGGTGTGGGCCGCGCGCTGGCGCGCCACATCGTGGCTGCGCGCGACAGCCATGCCCGCCGGCGCGCACTGCGGCTGCATGTGATCGGGGCCGCAGACAGCCGGGGCGTCGCGTATGCGGCGCATGGCTTTGACGATGAGGCGCTAATGCGTCTGGTTGCGTTGAAGGAAGGGGGAGCGCACTTCGAGCCGGCTGCCCTGCCCGCCCTGCCGGCCAACTGCGTCGTGGTGGACACGACGGCAACCGACGCGACCGTGCCGATGCTGCTCGACACCCTGGGGGCCGGGGGCGGTGTCGTGCTTGCCAACAAGCTGCCCCTGGCCGGCGACCTCGATTGGTTCGACGCCATCAGCGCGGGCCGCGCACGTTGGGAGACGACCGTGGGCGCAGCGATGCCGGTCATCCAGACGCTGAACTATCTGCTCGACAGCGGCGATGAGGTGCGGCGCATCGAAGGCTCGTTGAGCGGCACGCTGGGTTTCATCGCCGCGCAACTGGAGGCTGGCGTCCCGTTCGGCGATGCCGTGCGCGACGCGAAGCAGCGCGGCTATACCGAGCCGGATCCACGCCAGGACCTGGGCGGCAAGGATGCTGCGCGCAAGGCATTGATCCTGGCCCGTATGCTGGGCTATCGGCTGAATCTGAGCGATGTGCAGATCGAGTCACTCTACCCGGCCGAGATGGATGCTCTGACAGTCGATGAATTTCTGCGCGAGGTGGATAGCCTGAACGCGCGCATGGCGCAACGCGCGGCGGAGTTGACGCGCGGCGGGCGCAAGCTGCGCTACGCTGCCGTCATCGAGCGCGGCGCGTGCCGGGTAGAACTGGCCGGCGCAGATCCGGCCAGCAAGCTGGGCAGCATTCGCACCTCCGATAGCATCGTCGTGTTCACCACGAAACACTATCAGGACAACCCGCTGGCGATCAGCGGGCGCGGGGCCGGGCAGGAAGTCACAGCCAGCGGTGTGCTGGGCGATGTGGTGAGCCTGGCCGGCCAGATGCGTTAGCCCTTGAGCGCCTTCACGAACTCATAGGCAGCCTGGGCCGGGTCGGGCGCCTCGCCGGCGGCCCGAATGAGCGCACTGGCGCTGATCACGCCATCGGCGAAGCGGCCCACTTCGCGCACGTGCTCTGGCTTGCTGATGCCGAAACCAACCACAACCGGCTTGCCGTCTGCTTGCGCTTTCACCCGCTCCACGTACTCGCGCAAGCCGGCTGCGAGGTGGTCGCGCGCGCCGGTCACGCCGGTAACCGCCACGACATAGATAAAGCCGGTGGCGCGCGCCGCTGCCAGCGCAATACGCGCCTCGGTGCTGGTCGGCGCAGTAAACTGAACCAGCGCCATAGCCTGCGCTGCGCACAGGCTTCCCAGCGCCTCGCTCTCTTCGGGCGGCAGATCAGGCACGATAAAGCCATCGGCCCCGGCATCGCGCCAGGCTGCCACATACTGCGGCTCGCCAAACGCAATCAGCGGATTGAGATAGCCCATCGCCAACAAAGGCACTGAAACGCCTCGTTCACGCAGGCGGCGGGCCAGCTCAACACATTTTCGAATGGTGATCCCGTGTTCGAGTGCCACGTGTGAGGCATGTTGGATCACCGGCCCGTCGGCCAGGGGGTCGCTGAAGGGCACGCCCAACTCGATCAGGTCGGCGCCGGCGCGCGCAATCGCTTCGATGACGCGCAGCGACGTTTCAGCATCGGGATAGCCAAGCGTCCAGTAAGGCATCAGCGCCGGGCGGCCTTCCGCCCGGGCGCGGACAAATGCGTCGTGAATGTGAGTCAGGCCCATAGACTTAACAGCACTCGCCCAAATAGCGATAGCGCCCCTGGAAGTACAACAGGGGCATCTGACCCGGCTTCTGCACACCAGAGGCAACCACGCGGCCGACAAAGATGGTGTGGTCGCCGGTGTCGAGCGCCTTTTCCACGCGGCAATCCAGAAACGCCAGCGCATCGTCCAGCACCGGCGCGCCGGTGGCTTCAAAGCGATAGCTGACGCCAGCGAAGCGCTCTTCATTGGGGAAGCGGCCGGCAAATCGGTCCGACACGTGCTGCATCTCTGGCGTCAACAGATTGACGCAGAAGATGCCGCTCTGCTCAATCAGCGGGTGGGTAATTGTTTTTTTCGTAATCGACACAAACACTTCGGGCGGATCCAACGTCAGCGATGAAAACGCGGTCGCCGTCAGCCCGTGCATCTTTTCGGGCGTGCGGGTTGTCACCACAGTCACCGTGCTGGCCCAATTGCGCATGACTGCTTTCAAATCGTCCGGTGTCACCATGTCACTCGATGTCCTTCACGTTATCAGTTCGCCCGATCATACTGCGTGAAAGGTGAAACGCAAAGAGGCCAGGGGGTTATACTTTTCGCGTCATGAATTTGTGGCTTGACTCTCATCCCAAACCGCTTGTCATCGGTCATCGCGGCGCCAGCGCCCATGCCCCCGAGAACACGCTGGCGGCATTTCGGCTGGCGCGCGAGCAGGGGGCGCACGGCATCGAGTTCGATGTCAAACGCTGCGCGACGGGCGAAGTCGTCATCATGCACGACGTCAGCGTGAACCGCACCACGAACGGGCGGGGCAACGTGCACGAACTGCCCCTGGCAGCGTTGCGCCGGCTGGATGCCGGCAATGGCGAGGGCGTGCCGCTGTTGGACGAAGTGTTCGAGGAGCTGGGTGGACGCGACCATCCGACGTTTCTCTTCAACGTCGAAGTCACCAACTACGAGACCAGGGGCGACGGCCTGGAGGCGGCAGTGATCGATGTTGTGCGCCGGCATGATATCGCCAATCGAGTATTGTTTTCATCGTTCAACCCGCTGTCGGTTCATCTTTTGTCGCGCCTTGCGCCGGAAATACCGCGCGCCATTCTCTACTCCCCGGACATGCCGTTGCACTTGCGCGAGGTGTGGCTGGGAACGGTTGTGGCGCATGAATTCCGCCACCCGCACTTCTCGATGGTCACTGCCGAAATGGTCGAAGCGCTGCGCAGTCGGTTTTTGCGCGTGAATGCCTGGACGGTGAACGAGCCCGAAGATATCGCGCGCATGATCGCCTGTGGCGTGGCCGGCATCATTGGAGATTCCCCCCGAACGATTTTGGATTTGGGATTTTAGACCGGGCTGTTTAATCCAAAATTCGCAATCCAAAATCGAAAGCGGAGAGGGCGGGATTTGAACCCGCGATGGTTTTTACCCATACACGCTCTCCAGGCGTGCGCACTAGACCGGGCTATGCGACCTCTCCGTAAGCGGAGGCATTATAGCGCAATCGCCACCGTGGCGCCTCACATAAGAATCTTGCCGAAATCATAACGTAGAGCCGAGGAGATGCGCGTTCGAAGCATCGATCTGTTGCTTCAACTCCTGCTTCAGGGTAGCGAAGACATGGCGCTGGGCTTTGTTAGGCGCGGCGATGATCTTGGTCCAGCCGGCGCATACGTCCGTCAGGGTGAGCGTGCAGGCGAAGACGCCGCGCGATGCGATTTCGGCAAGATTTTTGATGAGCTGATTTGGGTGTAGCGCAGATTTGTGACCGTCACCGCTGGCGGCACTGACGGATTGCAGCGTCTAGCCGGTTGCTGTGCAGTTCACACAAGGCGGC
>DAOUDB010000293.1:0-12906 GCA_034431495.1 Thermoflexales bacterium | reverse complement strand
TGCCGGGGCAGGCGCCGCAACAGGCGCCGCAACAGGCGCCGCAACAGGCGCCGCAGCAGGCGCCGCAGCAGGCGCTGCCACAGCCATTGCGGCAAACTTTTCGACATCTTCCAGGACAATTCGGCCTTCTGGCCCGCTGCCTTTAACCAGACGCAGATCGACGCCACGTTGTTCGGCCAGCCGCTTTGCAGCCGGCGAGGCAATAATGCGGCCGGCGTTGACGATCGCAGGAGCAGCCGGCGCACTGGCCGTCTGCGCGGCCTGCGCATAAGCCTCAACATCCTCGCGGCGAATCTGCCCATCGGGGCCGGTGCCTTTCACCAACGTCAGATCAACACCCAACTCGGCGGCAATACGCTGGGCGATCGGCGTCGCCTTGACTTCAGCGGCCGGCGCCGTTGTGGGGGCAGCAGGAGCAGGCGACTGGGCCGGCGCGGCCGGTTCAGACACAGCCTCGCCCGGCTCGCCGATCAATCCGATCGGCTGACCCACCGGCACTTTTGCGCCGGCCGGCGCGAGCACCTTCAACAGCACGCCGGAGTCAAACGCCTCGATCTGAATCGTCGTCTTGTCGGTCTCGATTTCCGCGACCGGCTCGCCCTTTTTGATCGAGTCGCCCTCTGCTTTCAGCCAGTTGGCGATCGTGCCTTCGGTCATGTCGAAGCCCATCTGGGGCATAGTGATCTCTTTGGCCATGATGCTTCCTGCCTAGTATTGCTTTTCCATCATCCGGCGCACCGCCGCAATCACATCTTCGGCGAAAGGAATCGTCGCGCGCTCCAGGTTCCTGGCGTAAGGCATGGGCACTTCGAGGCCGGCCACACGCGCGATCGGCGCATCCAGATCGTTGAACGCCATCTCCTGGATGGAGGCGGCAACCTCCGCGCCCAGGCCGACAGTGCGAAACCCTTCTTCCACAACGATGGCCCGATTGGTCTTGCGAATGGATTCCAGCGCCGGGGCCAGATCGAGCGGGCGCAACGTGCGCAAGTCAATTACCTCTAGCTCGATCCCTTCGGCTTCCAGCGTTCGAGCCGCCTTCAGCGTCTCCACCAGCATGCGTCCCCACGTGACGACGGTGAGGTGCTTGCCGGGCCGCTTCACCTCGGACACACCGATCGGCAGCACATATTCCTCATCCGGCACTTCGCCCTTCGTCCCATACAGCGCCAGGTGCTCGATGAAGAACACCGGATCGTTGTCGCGGATGGACGCCTTTAGTAAGCCCTTGGCATCATACGGCGTGGACGGATAGACGACTTTCAGGCCGGGGATGGACGCCAGCCAGTTCTCGAAGGTCTGCGAGTGCGTCGAAGCCGTGCGCCCCCAGCCGGCCGGCGAGCGGATGACCATCGGCACCTGAATCTGCCGGTTGAACATGTGGTGTTGTTTGGCGGCGTGATTGACGATCTGATCCCAGGCCACCAGCGCGAAGTTGATCGTCATCAATTCGCACACCGGCCGGATGCCGCCCATAGCGGCGCCAATGCCTACGCCGACGATAGCCTCTTCTGCAATCGGCACATCACGCACACGGCCGGGGAATTCTTTGGCCAGGCCGGCTGTCACACCATATGCGCCACCGCCGCCATAGGCCACGATATCTTCACCCCAGATCACCACGTTGGGATCACGGGTCATTTCCTCGCGCAGAGCGCGCTTCAACGCTTCACGATAGGTGATTTCAGCCATGTTTGCCCATCCCGTTCTTAGTGATGACCGGCCCTAATGTCGGCGGCCCGATCAACGAACCATCAATCTGCATATTGCTCACCGCTTCCGCGAAGATACCCTCGTAAAGAGTCTCGCGCGCCGGCTCGGGGCTGGCATCGGCGAACGCCACGGCGTCTTCCACTTCGGCTTCCACATCGCGCGCGATTTGTTCCAGGTCCTGGGAGGTCACCAACTTGCGCTCCAACAGGACCTCGGCAAAAGTCGGAATGGGATCGCGCTCTTTCCACTCGGCCACCTGCGACTTGGGTCGCTGCACGTCGGCGTCGGCCATGGAGTGGCCGCGATGGCGGAAGGTGACCGCTTCGAGCAACGCCGGTCCTTCACCGTTGCGGGCGCGCTCGGCAAGCCGGCACACCGCCTCGCGCACAGCCAGCACGTCGTTGCCATCGACCTGCTCGGCGTGCATGTCATAGGCGCACGCCTTGCGATAAATCTCGGTCACGGCGCTGTGGTTGGTGATGACGGTGCCCATGGCATACTGGTTGTTCTCCACCGTGAAGATAACCGGCAAACGCCACAATTGGGCCCAGTTCAATGCCGCGTGAAAAGTGCCGATGTTGGTGGAGCCATCGCCCATCACACAGAACACAACGCGGCCCGTCTGGTGATGCTGCGCTGCGTAGGCCAGGCCAGCCGCCAGCGGCAAATGGCCGCCGACAATGGCATACCCACCCCAAAAACGCCTCGACACATCAGCCAGATGCATCGAACCGCCGCGACCGCCGGTTGTGCCGGTTGCCCGGCCGAACAACTCGGCCATCACCGCCCGCGCCGACAAGCCGCGCGCCAGTGCGTAGCCGTGGTCCCGGTAATGCGTCACCAGATCGTCGTCCGACCGCAGCGCGGACACCGCGCCGACCGCAATCGCCTCCTGACCGTTGTACAGATGCAGGAATCCGCCGATCTTTGCCCTGGCGTACATTTCCGCCGACTTGTCCTCGAACACACGGATCAACAGCATCTGCCGATACAATGAAACCAAACTGTCCTTGTCCATATAGCTACTCCGCATTGCGCGAGTCACCGGCGCCCGGGCGCCAATCCGCGATGACCCGCAAAGGCGCAACTTCAATGAAAACGCAACCGGGCAATTGTGCCACAGTCAACCGTCAACTGACAGTCGTCAATCGACATGCTTGGCCAGTGTGGGCGCGGCCGCGCCGGCCAGCGCATTCTCGTGCAATTCGAGCGCGAAGAGCAGCGACGACAGCCGGTTCAGATAGCGGCCCAGTTCGACATTCTCGACCAGGCCGTCGTGGAGAAGATGCGTAACAACCCGCTCGGCGCGGCGCACGATGGCGCGCGCCAGATCGAGATAGGCGCCCGGCACGCTGTCGCCAGGAACGATGAATTCGCGGGGCAGGCTCACCAGCGCAGTGACCGCCTCGATCTGCTCCTCCACCCAGCGCACGCGGCCGGCATCGATAGCCCGAAACCGCGCAGCAGCCTGGGGTGAGGCCGCCAGTTCGGACATCAGCCGGTACAAGTCGCGTTGGGCGCTCAGCAAGATGCCGCGAGTCAGGTCGCTGGCAGCCACCGCCCGGGCCACGCCCATGGCGGCGCTGGCTTCATCGACCGTGCCATAAGCTTCCGGCTGGGGCATGTACTTGGCGACCCGGCCTTCGCCGAGCAGGTTCGTGTATCCGTCGTCCCCCGTGCGGGTATACAGTTGGGCGCTCATCGCCGTGCATTATAATGTCGCGGCTGCGTTGTCCGCGCGCCTTGCAGCAAAGCAGTGGGCGCATCGAGACAGGCCGGCTGCGTTGTTCACTGCGAGTAGATGGCAAACCAGGATGTACCCAGATAGCGAAATCCTCTTCCCCGCCCGCTGCATCCCAGAGTTGCGCAATGTTCGCCCCGGCGAGACCTGGCGCAAGCTGATCGACCGCATTGCCCAACTGCCCGAAACGCACGAGGATGTGCTGGCTTTCTCGCTGATGATGATCCGGCTCAGCAACTGCCTGACTTGCGACCTCGACAGCTATCGCGCCAGCCTGGGATGCTGCCAGTGCGCCCGCCGCACAATCCAGAGCTTCAAGGGCAACGACAGCGCATTGATCGCGCGGATGGAAGAAGCACGGTCAGAACTTCACGCGGCGCAGGACCCGCAGCCCGCGACAGCGCCGGCCTCAGCCGCCCCGGCCGACACAGACACCAAAACGCGCCGCGCCAATCACCGGGCGCGCGCGCGCCGATCCTGAAACACCCCTCATGTCACGCATTCGCATTGTGCATCACGACCACGACCGCGCCGGCAACGGCGCCCGGCTAAAAGTCAGCCTTCCCGACGACTACACCGAACTGGCCCGGCGCGCCGACGCCACCATCCGCGAGTTGACCGCGCCCCACCCGCGCACGGCGCGTTTGTACGACCTGCTCATCAGCGACCCGCGTATGGGCGCGCACTGGAATCTGTCGAACTACACCACGGTTGGTAAGCTCAACTACAACGACCACGGCCCCATCCACGCCCGCGTCGTCACTGCCGCCACGATGCAGATCATGACGCTGCTGACGGAGGCGAACGTGCCGATGGATGTGATCGTTTCGGGCGCCGGCGAAGTGGATGACAGCTTCCTGGTCACGCTTGGCGGCATCATGCTCCACGACATCGGCAACTCAGTCCATCGCTCCGGCCATGAAATGGTCGGCATGATGCTGGCGCAACCGATTTTGGAAGACTACCTGCCACTGCTGTATGACGACCGGGAACAACAGCAGCTCATTCACAATTTCATCCTGTCGGCCATTCACACGCACGACGTAAGCCCCGCCCCATTGTTCATGGAAGGCGCCGTAGTGGCTGTGGCCGATGGCAGCGATATGACTAAAGGCCGCGCGCGCATGCCGTTCGATCTGGGCAAGATCGACATTCACGCCGTGTCAGCTCTGGCGATCGAAGAAGTGAATATCCGGCGTGGCGAGGACACGCCGGTGGAGATCGAAGTGCTGATGAGCAACTCGGCCGGCATCTTCCAGGTGGAAGAAACACTGGTGCGCAAGTTGCTGGTGACGCCGTTGCGGGCCTACGTCACGGTGAAGGCCAGCACCATCGAGCCGGACAAAGATTGCGACAAGCGCATCTTGCACAGCGTCGTGCTCAAGAATGGCCGGCTGACCCCCCTATGAATTGAGTGATTGCGTGATTGAGCGATTGCCGATTGGCAAATGACCCAATGACTCAATCCCCCAATGGCTCAATCCTGCAAATCGATCGGCTTGCTGAGGATAGCTGCCAGCAAATCCGCGCACGCCTGCACATCCTTCACGTCCACCATTTCGCTGATGGAGTGAACATAGCGCGTGGGGATGGAGATACAGCCAGCCGGCACGCCCTCATGGGCCATTTGAATCGCCGCCGTGTCTGTCCCGCCGGCAGTCAGCACTTCGAGCTGATACGGGATGCGCGCTTCCTTTGCCCGCGCCACCATCAGCGCGCGCAGACGGGGATCGGCGATCACGGAGGAATCCTGCACCTTGATGGCGGCGCCTTTGCCCAGCGCGACCGACATCGGGGCGGCTTCGGGGAAATCGCCGGTGAGCGTCACATCCACAGCAATGCCAATGTCAGGATTGATGGCAAAGGCTGAAGTGCGCGCGCCACGCAGACCAACTTCCTCCTGCACACTGAACACCGCATAGACATCATGCGGCGTGCGCTTGAGTTGCCGCAGTGCCTGGATGACCACAGCACAGCCAACGCGATCGTCCATGCTCTTGGCGATGAGCCGGTCCCCCTGCCGCGCCAGCGTGCCGGCCAGCGCGCCCATATCGCCCACTTTCACCGGCGCCGACGCGGCATCGGTCGCTCCGACATCGATGAACAGATCGGTCATCTTCGGCAGGCTATCGGCCGCCAGAATGCCTTTCTCCACCTGAATCGTGCCGATCACGCCATTCTCGAACACGACTCGATTGCCAAGCAAGGAGAGCGGCCGCAATCCGCCCACGTTGGCGAAGCGAACGAATCCTTTTTCGTCAATGTGTGAGACGACGAAACCGATCTCGTCCATGTGGGCCGAGAGCATGACACGCAGCGGCGACACGTCAGCCGGCGGCTTTATCGTCGCCCGCTTGAGCGCGATCAGGTTGCCCATGCGGTCTGTGCGCGTTTCATCGACAAGGCCAGCCACATGCTGCTCGATAGCTGCGCGGATGCGGCCCTCACGGCCCGGCGGCCCCCACGTCTCGACCAGCGATTGAATGAGTTCGATATCCATAAGGCGTGATGATACCCCAGCAGGTCAGGGTTGATACTCGATTGCGATGGGTTGTGACCAGGCCATGCGGCTGCCCATGCCAAAACACTCGACGCGAACATACTTGAGGCTTTCCACAACGTCGGGGGTGTTTGGGACAGTCCAGCTTGCCTGCGAGGCCTCCACCGTGCGCGCAACAACGCCCCAGCGCGTCACGAAGCGAATGCATTGCGCGCCAACGGCCGCCACGTGAATCGTCGCGCCATCGACGTGAATCGCGTCGATGAACACGCCGGTCGAGGCGTAGAAACGGCCCTTGCGTAGCGCATCGAGTATGTCGCCGGCGGTTGGCGCCGCAGTCGCATCCCACTGCACCATATTCCACGCGCGCCCATCGTCTGTAGGATAGTGTGAATCGTCGTTGGCAAAGCCCCACACCCATTTGTCCTGCGAGAGCAACCGGTCCCAGCGGTCGGTAGCAAGGGCCGCGCCTTCCAGTCGATCGATTACGGCGTTGTAGATTTCGATGCCGGTTGCGCCATTCAACGACTGCATCAACTCCTGCGGGAAGTGGTTGAAATGCCACTGCCAGTTGGGGTGGTTCAACACAGCCAGCCCACCTTTCGCTGTGATGAAGTCAAGAACCTGCTGACGGTCCACCGCCGGCTCCTGCACTGCCTCAAGGCCGAGCTGCAGAATGTGCGGGCCGCGCGCGGTCACTTCCACGCCGGGCAGCAGGATCAGGCGCGTTCCGGCTTGATATTCGCGGGCCGGCGCGAATGCGTCGTGATCGGTCAGCGCAAGAAAGTCGTAGCCCAATTGCTCGTAGGCGGCGATGACCTGCTCGGGCGGTCGAGAGCCATCGCTGATGGTCGTATGGGTATGCAGGTTGCCGCGCAGCCAGCGGGCAGTGGATGTCGAATACGGACTGTTCAGAATTACCATGATGACGATTACTCTCCGATGATCTTCACCAGCACACGTTTGCGCCGGCGCCCGTCGAACTCGCCGTAGAAGATCTGCTCCCAGGGGCCGAAATCCAGCCGGCCTTCGCTGATGGCGACCACAACTTCGCGGCCCATCACCTGGCGCTTCATGTGCGCGTCGGCGTTGTCTTCGCCGGTGTCGTTGTGGCGGTATTGCGAGATCGGCTCGTGCGGGGCCAGCTTCTCCAGCCAGCGGTCATAGTCGTGATGCAGCCCGCTCTCGTCATCGTTGATGAAGACCGAGATGGTGATATGCATCGCGTTCACCAACACCAGCCCTTCCTTCACGCCGCTCTCCTGAAGGCATTGCTCCACCTGCGAAGTAATGTTCACGAAAGCGCGCCGTGAAGGGACAGTGAACCAGAGTTCCTTGCGGTAGCTTTTCATGGGCGCTATTATCGCCGCCGGCCTACCCCTTCAGCCATGTGTCCAACCAGGCCCAGGCGCGCGCGCCATGCCACATGTGCGGGCCGTCGAACGTTGCCAGATCGATGGTCCCCGGCGACTGCAACAAACCATACGCCTGCCGGGCAATGTCCACCTGCTCTTTCACATTGTCGATGCCGCGCGATCCGTTCAGCGGGTCTTGCAGGCCGGCTTCGATCAACAACGGGCGCGGCGCGACCAGCGCGCCCAGATCGCCCATATCCACCTTCTCCCACAGATGCGGCACGTAGTTGCAGTCGCAGTTGTTGGACAGCTCCAGCAACGAATCCTTCACACCGTAGAAGTAGCCACTGACGACGGCGCAGGCAATGCGGTCGTCGAGCGCCGACAACCACAAGGTTTGCAGCCCGCCGCCGGACAGACCGATCGCCCCGACCTTGCGACCCCGGCATTCGGGCCGGCTCTCCGCGTAATCCACCAGCCGCTGCAAGTCCCAGGCCCACATGCCGGTGACGGTAAGGCCGAGCGGAATGCCCATGTGGGCGAGCTGCGCGCATGATGAGTTGAACAGCTTGTCCGGCCCGGCGCTGAACGATTCGCGCCGCTCGCCGAAACCGCGCGCGTCGGGGCAGAACACAACGAAACCGCGCTGGGCGGCCTTCACCCCATAGTCGTAGTTGTAGTTGCGCACGCGCTCGGCCACGCCGGGGATGTCGGTCACGCCGGCCGGCGAGATCTTGCCGCCGCTGTCGTGACCGTGCGAGGCGATTACAGCCGGGGCCGGGTCTTGCAGGCCGTCGGGAATGAGCACATACACCGGCATGGTCACGCCCGGCTCGGTGTCGATCTCGACACGCTCACGCCGGTAGCCATCACATTGAACTGTCTCGGTCACGCGCGGGCGCGGCGCAACCGGCGTCATGCGGTCGAGGCCGGTGAGCTGCCGCAACGTCGCGAGAAGCTCCTGTCGCCACAACCGCCACGCTTCCAGCGTCGTGGCGCGGAATCCCATCTGGCGCTGCGCGCCGTCGAATCGAGCCTTCAACAGACTCTCGCTGCGAAAGTATTGCTCGGTCATTCAACACCTCATCGGCAAGCCCGGCGGCTTGCCCAACATCGGCAAGCCCGGCGGCTTGCCCAACATCGGTAAGCCCGGCGGCTTGCCCAACATCGGCAAGCCCGGCGGCTGGCCCAACACTACACAGTCACGTTGCACGTCTGATAAGCGGCGCGCAACGCGGCCACCGGATCGCCTGTGGGCACAAACTCCTGGCCAACGTAACCTGCGTAAGAGGTAGCGGCAATGGCGCGCATGATGCCGACGTAGTTCAGTTCCTGTTCGTCATCCAGATCGTGCCGGCCCGGATTGCCGGCGGTGTGAATGTGGCCGATCAGGTCGATATGCTCGCGCAGCGCGCGGATAACATCGCCCTCCATGATCTGCATGTGATAGATGTCGTATAGCAGCTTGACCCTGGGCGAGTTGACCGCGCGAACGACCTGCGCGCCCCAAACGGTGTGATCGCACTGATAATCCTTGTGATCGACTTTGGAGTTGAGCAACTCCAGCACCAGCGTGACCCCCTTGGCCTCGGCCGCCGGCGCAACGCGGCGCAAGCCCTCGGCGGTGTTGGCCGCGCCGGTTTCGTCATCCAGTCCGTTGCGGTTGCCGGAGAAGCAGATCAAGTTCGGGATCTGGTAACGAACCGCCAGTTCCAGCATCTGATTGATCTCATCTTCGATGCGACTGTGGTTCTCGCGCCGGTTGAGGCCATCCTCCAGCGAGGCGTGGCCGCCGTGGCTGGCGATGACCAGACCCACATCGCGGGCAGTGTCCCACAGATCGCGTGGCAACAACTCAACCGCCGCGTAGCCGATGGCTTTGGCCGCCTGCATCAATTGGCGCGCATCATGACCCTGCCGGTGGAAGCTCCACCACGAGAAGGATTGTTTGATCTTGCCCATGCCGATCAAGTGTAGTGCCTTTTCGGGCATTGCACAGAAAGTGTGATCGTCTCGCATGCTGCCGCAAAATCAGCCGTTCGCGTCACTCACCACAGGCGCGCCGCCCTGCGACGCGTGAGCAACTTGTGCGCATCTCCCGTCCTCGGCAACCGTTCGCGGCCCATCGTCGCTCCTACTACAATGCGCGCAGGAGGTTCCCTAGTCATCATGGACGAACGCATCATCCGCGCCAAGCTGAGCCAACTGCGCCAGAAGGCAGTCACCGGCATCTGGCCGATCGACAACTGGCAGGCCCGCACCGCGGACTTCGCCGGCCTCGGAGAGTATCGTTTCGACAGCGACTGGACTGCGCTGCCCGGTGAGGGCGCGTGGCCGGCTGGCAAGACGCTATTCATCCGCGCCAATGTCACCACCCCACCAGACGTTCCGCTGTCCGGGTTATTTTTGCAATTCGATGCCCAGGGGCTGGAGGGGTTGCTGACGATCGACGGCACACCCTACGCCGGCATCGACGCCAATCACCTCCGCATCCCTATCGACGCTCGCGGCGCCATGCGCCTCGAAGCGGAGTTCGTGTGCTGGCTCTCCGCGCTGTCCAACCCGGAACAACGGCGCGAACAGGCGCGCTTGCGTCAGATCGCCTTTGTCCATATCGATCCAGAGATCGAGGCGGCTTACTTCGACCTGTGGTTCGCCTGGGAAGCCTCGCAACACGCCAGAGATGCGCGCCGCCAGCAGCGCTTGCACGCTGCGCTCGAAGCAGCTTTGCTCAAGGTCGATCTGACCGTCCCCTTAGACCAGCTCAAATGCGACGTAGCCGACGCGCGGGCGCGCTTGAACGCGGAGATTGCGCGCATTGCGCCAGACCCGGAGGCCGGACGCGTGTTCCTGACCGGCCACTCGCACATCGACACCGCCTGGCTGTGGCCGCTGCGCGAGACCATGCGCAAATGCGGCCGCACGTTCGCCACAGCCTGCCGGCTGCTCGAACGCTTTCCCAACTACCACTTCAGTTGCAGCCAGCCCCAGCTCTATGCCTACGCAAAGGAGCATTTCCCGGCGCTGTACGAGCAGATCAAGCAGTGGGTCAAGGCCGGCCGCTGGGAATGCACCGGCGGCATGTGGGTCGAGACCGACTGCAACGTGCCCTCCGGCGAATCGCTCATCCGACAGATCCTCTTCGGGCTGCGCTTTTTCCGCGAGGAATTCGGCGCGCGCCCGCGCGCCTGCTGGCTGCCCGACGTGTTCGGCTACCCGGCATCGCTGCCCCAGATCTTAAAAGGCTGTGGACTGGATTACTTCTACACCAACAAGCTGCACTGGCAGGCGCGCAACCCGTTTCCCCATCACCTGTTCTGGTGGCAGGGTATCGACGGTTCGCGCGTGCTGGCGCACATCCCGCGCCTGAAGAGTTATTACAACGGCTGGCCCAACCCGCAGGAACTCAACATCGCCTGGGACAACTTCGCCGAGAAGGCCATCTACCCCGAGGTCATGCTGCCATTCGGCTTCGGCGATGGCGGCGGCGGGCCAACCGCCGAGATGCTGGAGTTCGCCGCGCGCGCCGAGCGCTACCCCGGCATGCCGGAGGCGCGGCAGGGTCTGGAAGAAGCTTATTTTGACGGCGTGCGCGCGGCCGGCGTCGATCTGCCAGTCTGGTGCGGCGAACTGTACCTGGAGACACATCGCGGCACCTACACCACCCAGGGCGCCATCAAACGCGCCAATCGCAAGAACGAATTACTGCTGCGCGACGCCGAAATCTGGAGCGTGATCGCCGGCATGACGGGCCCAGCCCTCGCATCCTTGCGCACAGCCTGGGAGACGCTGCTGCTCTTGCAATTCCACGACATCCTCCCCGGCAGTTCCATTGGCGAGGTGTACGATGAAGCAGCCGTCAGCCATGCGCAGATCGAGCGCGCTGCGCGCGGCGTTCTGGATCAGGCCATCGGCGCGCTGGCCGGTCAGACAGATGAAGCGGAGCGCCTGGTGGTCTTCAACAGCCTGTCGTGGCCTCGTGTCGATGTGGTGTCGGCCAGCCTCCCCGCCGCCACAGCCGATCACTACGAAGTCCTGCAACCCAACGGCCACACAACGCCGGCCCAGGTCATCGCCCGTCGCGGCGCGCAGGCCGACATTGTGTTCGTCCCGGACAACGTGCCTCCCGTGGGGCGGGCCGGCTTCAAGGTTCGAGCCGCATCGGCGCCCGCCCAACACTCGCTACGCATCCACGGCAATCAGATCGAGAGCCCGTTCTACACAATCGAAATGGACGCAGATGGCTGCATCGCGCGCCTGTTCGACAAGCGCCACACCCGTGAGGTCATCCCTCTCGGCGCACAGGCTAACCAACTCCAGTTGTTCCAGGACGGGCCGGAGCGCGAAGCGGCGTGGAATGTGCACGACACCTTCGAGCGCCGTGCCTACGACTGGGACGGGCCGGCTGAAATGCGCATCATCGAACAGGGGCCGGTGCGTGTTGTGGCGCGCCTCAGCCGGCGCTATCGGAACAGCATCGTCGAACAGGACATGATCGTGTACGACCGGCTGCCGCGCATCGACTTCGTCACGCGCGCCGACTGGCAGGAGCGGCAGGTTATGTTGAAGGCCGCTTTTCCGGTGGATGTGCTATCGCCGCGCGCCGCGTTCGAAATCCAGTTTGGCGCAGTGGAACGCACCACACACCGCAACACATCGTGGGACGAGGCGCAATTCGAGGTGTGCGCGCATCGCTGGGCCGATCTGTCCGAGGCCGGCTATGGCGTGAGCCTGCTCAACGACTGCAAGTATGGCTACGACGTGAAAGACAATGTTCTGCGCCTCACGCTGCTGCGGGGCGCAGAGTGGCCCGATCCAGACGCTGATCGCGGCGAGCACACGTTCACTTATGCGCTCTTGCCGCACGCCGGCGATTGGCGAGAGGGTGGGACTACGCACCGGGCCTGGGAGTTGAATGCGCCGATGACCTGCGTCGCCGGCGCTGTCAGCGACGCGCAATCATTCATCACCGTAAGTGGGCCGGTGATCCTCGAAACGCTAAAACCCGCCGACGACGGCCACGGCTGGATTGCGCGCTTCTACGAGCCGCGCGGTGGCCGGAGCATGGCGCGCGTTGGGCTGGCGCTGCCGGCGCCCCGGGTGACCGAAACCAACATGGTGGAGGATCCGCTGCGTGATGTGCCGGTATCGGCCGGCGCCTTCGAGTTCGCCATCAAGCCATTCGAGGTGAAGACATTCCGCATCGCGACATAGCCAGCGCACAAGCTTCGGAATGCCTTCACACGCGCATGAAACGCTGTCGATGGACGGCTTCGCGGCCGATGTGGCCATCCATCGACAGCAGCGCATGACGCTGGGCGTCACGCCTTCCATTTGATGCTGCATCCGACGCTGGGCTTCTGAACCGGATTCACCGGCTGACAGCTCAAAATCGCGTCGAGCGCGGCGCGCGCATCGGCGGCAGTGGCCAGGCGGCCACTGTTCGGGCGCGTGTCATCCAACTGGCCGCGATAGGCCAGCTTCATCTCGCCATCGAAGATGAATGTGTCGGGCGTGCACACGGCGCCATAGCTGCGCGCAACCTCTTGTGTCTCGTCGAACAGATACGGGAACGGGTACCCAACACGCTGCGCCTC
>DAOUDB010000292.1:0-18493 GCA_034431495.1 Thermoflexales bacterium | reverse complement strand
TCTGAGTTCTGGGTTCTGAGTTCTGGGTTCTGAGTTCTGAGTTCTGAGTTCTGGGTTCTGAGTTCTGGGTTCTGAGTTCTGGGTTCTGAGTTCTGGGTTCTGACTACTCCTTCACATCCTCCAGCCGCAGCGAGAGCGCCACGCTTGCGCCGTCGACGCCCATCGAGATGCCGTAGATGGTGCTGGCTGCCTCGACCGTGCGCCGGTTGTGCGTGATGACGATGAACTGCGTCTGATCGGCCAGGCTTTCCAACATGCCGCGAAAGCGGCCCACATTGGCCTCATCCAGCGCGGCGTCCACTTCATCCAGCACGCAAAACGGCGTGGGCTTGACGCGCAGAATGGCAAACAACAGCGCCGTCGCCGTCAAAGAGCGCTCGCCGCCCGACAGCAGCGCCAGGGTCTGCGGGCGCTTGCCCGGCGGCTGGGCGTGGATTTCCACGCCTGCTTCGTCGAGATTTTCTGCATTGATCAGGCTGAGTTTGGCCTGCCCGCCGCCAAACAACATTTTGAATGTGGACTGGAATGCGGTGGCGATGGCGTCGAACGTCTGGTGGAAGGTGGCCTGCATCACATCGTTCAGCTCGGCGATCACCTGTTGCAGGGCCGTGATGGCCTGCTCCAGGTCGGCCACCTGCTCAGTGAGGAACGCATGGCGCTGCGACAGTTCGTCATACTCGCGCTGCGCCTCGAAGTTGATGGCGCCCAGCCGGCGGATTTGATTGCGCAACTGGGTGATGCGTTCGTCGATGCCTTCCGGCAATTGCTCGGCCGGCTCCAGCGATTCCAGCAGCGCCAGCGCCCGCTCGCGCGATTCAAAAGAGAACTGAGCGGTATCCGTTGCTTCATCGCCCTCGTCGCTCTGAAAAGCATCTGCCGCGCGCTCGCGGAGCGTTTCCAGTTCGTCGTTGTTCCGCGCCAGCTCGAGCGCCGCAGCATTCAGGCCGGCGTCGGCCTCGCGCAGCGACTGCTCGGCCTCGCGCCGGCGTCGATCGACCTCGAGGATGCGCGTTTCCACGCTGTCGAGTTCGGCCTGGACGGGGGCAAGCGCCGTCTCGATCTCGCGCAGTTCGGCATCCGCTGCCACAGCAGCCAGGCGGGCAGACTCCAGAGCATCCTGCGCAGATTGATGTTGTTCGTCCAGTTGGGAGACTCGGCCGATGTAGTGATCCCGCCTACGGATGCCGTCGTCCAGCGCGGTCAGCCGTTCGCGGCGCATGGCCTCGGCGCTGCGCGCGGCTTCGGACGCCGTGGCAACGCCAGCGTGGGCCGCGTTTAGCGGCTCCATCCAGCCCGACGCGAGGTGTTCCCGCAATCGTTGTTCGATGGCGCCAAGGGCCTGGCGCGCGTTGTCCTGCGCGGTCTGGGCCAATGCCACCTCGCTGCTCAGGGCTTCCACTTCGGGGGCCAGTTCGGTCTGTTGGTGCTCGACCTGCGCGATGTCGCCGGCCATCAACGCCAGTTGTTCTTCCAGTGTGTTCAGACGCCGGGCGGTGTCGTCGCGCCCGGCGCGGCGGGCGTTGGCCTCGCGGGCAAATGCGTCGCGGGCGCGATTCGCCTCGTCGAACGCGCGGCGGCGGGCGTCCAGCTCGCGTTGCGCGTCGTCGCGCGCCTGAGCCGCGCGTATGCGATTGGCCCGCGCTTCCTCCGGGGTGATGAGCGGCAGTTCCGTTTCGTCCGGTGTTGCGCGCTGGGGTGTGTCAAGGGGCGCTTCGCTGCCCAGAATGATGGGCGCGCGCGGCCCCGCCGGCAGCGACAACATGCCAGTGCCGAAAATGATCTCGCCGTCGCGCGTGACGCACAGGCAATCGGCGGGGAGTTGGGCGGCCAGATCGCGGGCCGCGTCAAAGTCGCGGGCGATAAAAGCGCGCCCGGCAATGGCGTGCATTACCGGCCGCAACCAGGCCGGAAACTGAATGATGTCGAGCAACGGTCGCGCCAATGCCCGGCGCGCGCGTTCGGCCAGAACGTGATCCAGCCGCGTGCGCGCTTCGTTGACAAGGCGCACAGCCGGCAACGACACAACATTCAGCCGGCCTGCTTGCGCCGTCTGACCGGCCAGCCATGCGCGCAAACGCGTGAGACTGTCCGGCCCCTCCACGATGATGGCTTTCATCATCTCGCCGAGGGCAGCCTCCACGGCTTTCTGATCGTCGGGGGGGATGTGAATGAGCGACAGGAGCGCGCCGCGTAGACCGGGCAGATCGGCGGCCTGCGCCTGCGCGGCCAGATCGCCGGCGCTTTGCTGGGCGCGCATTTCAGCGAACAGGCTGACACGCGAGGCCATCTTTTCCTCGGCTTCGGCGGCTGCCAGAGCCGACTGGGCCGTTGTGAGCGCCGTGCGGGCGGCTTCCAGATCGCGCGCAGCCGTGTCACAACGCGCCTGAAGCGCTTGCAGGCGCTGCGCGTCTTCGCCCAGTGTCCGGTCAAGGCCGGTCAGCCGGGCCTCTGTCTCGTCGCGCTGGTTGCCCACCAGCGTTACACGGCGAGTATGCTCTGCAAGCTGGGTGGCCAGTTCGCGCTGGCGCTGTTGAGCGATCTGTAGCCGGTTGTGCGCCTGAGTGACGCCGGTATTGGCGCGCATCAATTCCTGCTGGGCGGCCGCGCGGGCGCGCTCCAGTTCTGCCCGCGCGGCCTGGCTTTCGGCTGCCGCCATCTGAGCAGATTCCAGCTCGCGCTGCCGGTGCGTCAGCAACGTCTGCGCGCCGGCCAGAGTCGCTGCGGCATGCGCCGCGCGGATAGCGAGATCGTCCAGGGCGGCCACGCGGGCAGCCAGTTCCTGCTGCGCCTGGGCGCGCTGGGATTCAACAGCACGGGCGCGCTCGCGCAACACGGCCAGATCGCGCGCGCGGGCATCGGCGGTTTGGCGCGCCGTTTGACGCGCGTTTTCACGCTCGGTGACACTGGCGCGCAAGGCGGCTTGCTGAGCGCGCAGGCCGGCCAGTTCAGCGTCCAGCGTAGCAACGGCTGCCTGCGCCGCATCGACGCGCGCCTGCGCCTGGTCGTGGCGGCGTTCAGACTGCGCCACTGTCTCGCGCGCCCTGCGGTAGTGAAAGCCGAACCAGGCGCGGGTGTGGCCGGCCAGTTCCGCAGCAAGGATCTGATATTTGCGCGCGCGCTCAGTTTGCCGCTCCAGGTGTTGCAGGCGCGGGGTGATCTCGGCGAGGATGTCGCGCACACGGTCGAGGTTGCGCCGGGTCTCATCGAGCCTGGACAGGGCGTCGTCGCGGCGGTTGCGGTAGGTGGCGATGCCGGCCGCCTCTTCAAACAGGGCGCGGCGCACCTCAGGGCGCTGACTGAGCGCGCTGTCCACCAGGCCCTGGCCGATGACGGTGTAGGTGCGCTCGGCGAGGCCGGTGTGGCCGAGCATGTCGGCGATATCGCGCAGCCGAACACGGTTGCCGTTCAGCAAATACTCGTTGGCGCCATCGCGGTAGGCGCGCCGGCCGATGGCGATCTCGCTGAACTCAATGGGGAAAAAACCGTCGCTGTTGTCGAAGGTCAGGATGACCTCGGCCATGCTGGCGCGGGGGCGTTTTGCGCTGCCCGACAAGATCATGTCGTCGGTCTTCTTGCCGCGCAGCAGTGAGAATTGCTGCTCGCCCAGCGCCCAGCGGATGCTGTCGGCGACGTTGCTCTTGCCGGATCCATTCGGGCCGATAACGGCCGTCACCCCGTCCCCGAACTCGAAATGAGATTTGCTGGCAAAGGTTTTGTATCCCGTGAGGGTGAGGTGTTTGAGACGCATCGGAGGCGCATTGTACCGCCGCGCAACCGTATAATCACGGTCATGCCTACATCCATCAGGATCACCATGCGCTGGCTGCGCCGGCCTGTGCGCGGCTTGCTGGCGCTGACGCGCTACCGCGAGTATGTGTTGTTTGTCGCCCTGACGACCATGATGGGCGCCAAGCTGGGCGGGGGGGATTTCGACCTGCGCCTGCTCATCGTCTTCATCGCCAACATTCTGGTTGTTGGATTTGCTTTCATGTACAACGATGTGGAGGACGCGCCGGACGATGCGCTGGATGCCAGGAAGGCGGCGCGCAATCCGATCAGCGCCGGCATGATCTCGCCGCGCATGGGCATAGCGGCCTGCGCCGTGGTGGCGGTGGCGTTGATGGGGTTGTATGCGCTGCTGGGGCTGTTGCCATTCCTGCTGGGCGCGTTTTGTCTGTTGCTGGCGTTTCTGTATTCGTGGCGCGTTGCGCGGTTGAAGGCGGTGCCGGTGGCCGATCTGATCTCGCATAGCCTGTCGCTGGCTGGCCTGCAATTCCTATGCGCCTATTTCACCTACGACCAGGGCAAGCCCTATAGCTGGTTGTTCTTTCTCATGGTCGTGTTCGTTTCGGTGTACGGCGAATTGAACAATGAGATGCGCGACGCGGTGGTGGACAAGAAAGCCGGCATTCGCCACACCGCCGACCTGATCGGCGCGAAGTGGACGAAAGTGCTGATGATTCTGTCGATCGTGGGCGCCATTGTGGTCATGGTTGCTTTCATTGCTATGCAGGTGATCCCGTTGTGGTTGTTGATCGTGCCGGTGGTGGTTGGCCCCATGCTTTTTGCAGACAGGCTGTGGGATTTAATTCGCGGCCGGGTCCACATGATCGAAGACCGCGAGTCGATGCATCAGCCGGTATTGTTGTTGGGCGTGATCACTTTTCTGGTCTGGTTCGTGGCAGACAAGCTCGGCCCGCTGGGTTAGCTGCGCAGGCGTCAGATCACGTTGTTGTTATGCCGGGGATCGTGCGCGTCGCGATCCCCGGCGTTGTCTTATTGGCGAATCGCGCGCCCGGCGTGCGTGGCGCGTCACGAAGGCGCGCGCCAGGTGTTTATGATTGATGATTGGACCGATTCAGGTTGAGGTTGAGGTTGAGATTGGGTATGGAAGTGCAGATCAGGTCGGCATTCATCGCCGGCAGCCTCGTGGCCCGGCAATCCGTCAAAATGCTCATTGCTGCGGCGATTGCGTTGGCGACATTGTGCCTGGTTGCGGGGCCGGCCCATGCGGCGCCGATTGCGCAGACGGCGCCAACCGGTGAACAGACGGAAGACGATCCGTTGTTCAACAAGCTTTACGCGCATGTCAACACGGCCGGCGGCAAAGTGCCGGTGTTTCGCACGCCTGAAGACGCGATTGCCAATCTCTCGCCGGTCAGGGAGTTGAACGGCTATGAGTGGGTCACCGTCCTGAACACGGTCGAGATCGAAGGCGTGCGCGTCAGCCAGATCAACGCGGAGGAATGGATCCTGGCGGACAAGCTGACGTTCACCCGGCCGTCGCGTTTCCAGGGCCGGTTCTTCGACGAGACTCCGGATCGCCCGTTTGCCTGGGTGTTGAGCGAGTTTCAGCCGACGGTGGAGCCGGACGGGGCTGCGAACACTGCCGCGCCGGTGTATCGCCGCTATGATGTGGTGCAAATCTATGAGAAGGCCGTTGCCGGCGCAACGATCTGGTACCGCATCGGCGAACAACAGTGGACGCGCCAGCAGCGGCTGGGCATTGTGACACCGCGCCAGGCGCCCCCGCAGGTCAAGAACACGCGCGAGCGGCTGCATGGCAAATGGATTTTTGTCAACATCTATGAGCAGACGCTGGCCGCTTACGAGGGCGAGCGCCTGATCTTTGCGTCGCTGGTGTCGAGCGGGCTGCCTAAGTGGGAAACGATCAAAGGGGTGTTCCAGATTCAGTACAAGAATCGCTTGCAGCCGATGTATAACGGCGCAGGAGACCCTGAACTGGGCGAGTATTACCTGGAAGAGGTTCCGTTCAACATGTTCTTCTCCGGCGATTATGCGTTGCACGGCGCCTACTGGCACGATGGCTTCGGATTCAAGAAGAGCCGGGGCTGCGTCAATCTGTCCATCCGCGACGCGCGCTGGTTGTTCGACTGGACAGAGCCGCCCGCCAGTCAGTGGGGATACGCCAAGGCCGGCCCCAATAACCCCGGCACCTGGGTCTGGGTGTGGTAGCGCGCCGGGCGCTTGCGTCGCAAACAAAATCGCGCATACTTGCCGACAACTCAAGACCACCCCACAGGAGAGCGCATGAACACCCGGCAACGCATTCTGGCCGTGCTGAATTACGAGAACTACGATCGCCTGCCCATCGTCCATTTCGGTTTTCTGGAGGCGACGCTCAAGAAGTGGGCCGCCGAAGGCCACTTCGACCCGGCCGAGTATCCCAACATCTCCGACGGCAGCCCTGATGAAGACGCCCTCTCGCGCAAGCTGGGCTTCGACGGCAACTATCACCGCATCTTCGCGCCGCACGCGCGCATCTGGCCGATGTTCGAGCCAAAGGTGATCGAAGTCATGCCCGACGGCATGCGCAAGTTCCTGAACAGCGAAGGCGTGGTAGTGCTTCAGGGCGACGATGTGGACGGCATCCCTGCCGAGATCGACCACACCCTCAAGGGCCGCAAGGAATGGGATGAGATCTACAAAGATCGCTACCGGTTCTTCCCCGAGCGCGTGACCAGAGCGTGGGTCAACTGTGACGGCGCGCTCAAGCGTTTCGACCAGGGCGGCAAGGAATTCCTGATGGACCCGAACCGTGAGACGCATATCCTGCTGCACTGCGGCAGTTTGTACGGCGCGCTGCGCGACGTGGTCGGCGTGGTTAATCTCTCGTATCTGTCTGCCGATGACGAAGACCTGTTCGACGAGATGATCGACACCAACGCCGAGCTGTGCTATCGCAACACAGAAGCGGCGCTCGCCAGCGGGGCCAGGTTCGACATCGGGCATTTCTGGGAGGATATTTGCTACAAGAACGGCCCGCTGGTCAGCCCTAAAGTGTTCCACAAAAAGGTCGGCCCGCACTACAAGCGCATCACCGACCTGCTGCATCGGCATGGCATTGACCTTGTCTCGCTCGACTGCGATGGCATGATCGATCACCTGATCCCGACGTGGATCGAGAACGGCGTCAACGTGATGTTCCCGATCGAGGTGGGCACGTGGCACGCCAGCCTGGCGCCGTGGCGCGAGAAATACGGCCGGGCCATTCGCGGCGTGGGCGGCATGGACAAGCGCGTGTTCAAGTATGACTACGCGGCGGTGGATGCCGAAATCGAACGGCTGAAGCGGCTGGTCGATCTGGGCGGGTATCTGCCATGCATGGATCACCGCATCGCCGGCGACGCAAAATGGGAAAACGTGCAGTATTACTGCGACAGGATGCGCCAGACGTTCGGTTAAGCCCGGCCATATCCCGACATAGACACACACAGCGACCCGCAAGGCGTTAACCGCCCTGCGGGCCGTTTTGATTCAGGTGATGGAGGTATGCCTTCACCCCGATATTCACGCTGGAATAGAAGGCATGTTCGCCCACTTTGTCGGTCAGGCCGGTCTGGCCCAGCATCCATTTCAGCGGCGGGCTGGCGCCGGCGAAGTGCAACTCGATCCCGCGCGCGTCTAGCTCGACATCCAGTTGATGGATGATCTCTGCGGCGCTCGAGTCGATGTCGATAATCGGCTCGGCGCTGATGAGGACCCAGCGCACCGGCTGCCTGGCGCGCGCAATCAACTGCTTGACACGCGTCTGAAAACGCTGGGCATTGGCGAAGAATAGCGGGGCATGGAAACGATACACGATCAGGCCGGGCATCAGCTCAACGCTGTCGACCCGATCGACGGCATGAAAGCGATCGATGCCTTCCACGCTGACCAGCACTGCATCGTAGGGCCGGGCGGTGCGAGCAACCATCACCATCATCGACAGAGCTACAGTGAACAGAATGCCCTGCAGAATGCCCACCGTGAGCACACCCAGGATCGTCACCAGTGCCAGCCCGAATTCCGACCGGCGCATGCGCGCCAGCTCCAGCATACCCCGCACGTCAATCAGCCGGAAGGCCGCCACAAAGATGATGCTGGCCAGCGCCACAGTCGGCAGCTCGCTGAGCAGGGGCGTAAAAAACAGCAGAAACGGCACAATGAGCGCCGCCGCAACGATGCCGGACATCTGCGACTTATTGCCCAGATCGTCGTTGACGACCGTGCGCGAGCCGCTGGCGGCGACGGTGAAGCCGCCGGTGAGGCCGGCTGCCAGATTGCACGCGCCGAGCGCGACCAGCTCCTGACTCGCATCGATCTCGTATCCGTTGCGCCGGGCGTACAGGCGCGCCGTGAGCACCACATCGGCAAACACGATCAGCGACAGGCTGAGCGCCGGCAGCAACAGATCGCGCACATCGGCCAGCGAGATGGCCGGCAACGCCACCACCGGCAGGCCGGTCGGAACCAGACCAACCACAGCCAGCCCGTGCTGCTTGAGATCGAGCAGCGCGGAGGCGCCCGTCATCAGGGCGACCAGCGCAAGCGACCCCGGCGCTTTGCGCGCGAATCGCCGCAGGACCAGTATGAAGGCAATCCCGGCGCCGCCCAGCGCCAGCGTTAGCGGGTGAATCTGATCGAGTTTGGACGCCATCTCCAGCAGTCTGGGGAAGAAGTCGTCGTTTTCCAGGCGCACGCCCAGCAGCCGGCCCAACTGGCTGGCGAGGATGATCAGCCCGGTGCCGAGCGTATAGCCGGTGAGCAAAGGTTTGGAGAAGAAGTCGGCCAGAAAGCCCACCTTCAGCAGGCCGGCGCCGATGGCGATCAGGCCGACCATCAGCGCAAGCATGGATGCCAGCGCAACCTGGCGCGCCGGGTCGCCGTGGTTGGTGAGCGGCGCCAATACGCTGGCCACGATGATCGCGCTCGTCGCCTCTGGCCCCATGATGAGCTGGCGCGAAGTCCCAAGTAGCGCGTAACAGAGCATGGCGACCAGAGCGGCGTACAGGCCAGTCACTGCCGGCACGCCGGCCAGTTGCGCGTAGGCAATCACGGACGGCACGGACACGGCGAACACCGTCATGCCGGCGACGATGTCGCTGCGCAGCCAGGCCCGGCGATATGCGCCGAGACTCGCCAGACCCGGCAACGCCCGTGAGAGAAGTTGGCGCATAGACGGGCGGGAGGATACCAGATCGAGCGCTGGCGCGCTGCAAGCCGGCTTGTGAAGGATGGGATAGACTTTCGCTCACAGCGAAACCTGATGCGTCTGGACGCCCGCTGACGCGCGCCCTGCGGGAGAATTTGTTTCACCAGTTGAGTCATCGCGCAAGGAGGAGAGAGGATGACGATGGATGCTCATTCACGACCTGCGCTGACGCTGTCGGGATGTCAGCAGCGCCAGCACCGGCTGCGCCAGCTTCTGGCGGCTCGCTCGCTGGACGCCGCAGTATTGACCGATTACCGCGAGATCTATTACTTCACCGGCCTGTTGCTCGATCGCTTTCCGGCCTGTCTGGTGCTCAAAGCCGAAGGGGATGCCTGGCTGGTGGCGCACACCGAGCAGGGCGAGGCGGCCGTCGAGCAGCGCCTGACCTACGAGCCGAGCCAGCTTGGCACCACCAATCCCGATCTGATGCGTCAGATGGTGGCTGCGGCAGCGCGGCATCTGAAGGGGCAGCGCGCCTGCCGGCGCATTGGGTGGCAGGCCGAGTCGATGCCGCGCGCGCTTTCTGCGGCGATCAACCAGGTGTGGGAATCGGCGGCGTGGTTTGCCATCGACGATGCGCTGGCCGAGTTGGAGCGCGTCAAAGACCCGGACGAGATCGAGATGATGCGCTGGAGCATCCGCGCCGATCTGGCGGCCTACGATGCGGCGCAGGCGGCCATTTGCGCCGGCGCTAATGAGCTGGAGGTGCTGGCAGCCGGGCAGCGCGCCGCCATGCTGGCCGCCGGCGAGATCGTCGCGCACACCGGCGATTACCGCAGCGGCGCGCCGGGCGGCTTTGCGCGCGACCGGCGCATCGAGGCCGGCGAGTTGTACATCATCGACGCCTGGACGATCTATCGCGGCTATTGGAGCGACCTGTGCCGCGCGTTTGCGGTGGGCCGGCCCACAGACTTGCAGCAGTCGGTGTTCGAGCATGTGGCCGCCGCGCAACGCACTGCGGCAGCGATGTTGAAGCCAGGGGTCAGGGGCACTGAATTGTGGCGGGCGATCGACGCGCACCTGCGCGAGCATCCGGCGCTGGCGGCGACCGGTCTCGTTCATCATGCCGGGCACGGCGTCGGCCTGCGTCCGCATGAGGCGCCCGATCTCAACCGCGAGCGCGAGGGTATTCTTGAACCCGGCAATGTGGTGTCGGTCGAGCCGGGCGCTTACCTGGACGAACTGCGCGCCGGCGCGCGGCTGGAGACCATGTATCTCATCACAGAAGCCGGCGCCGAGCTGCTGTCCGACTATCCGATGCGACTGATGCCGGAACCGGCTTGAGTCCAGCCGGCGCGCAGGAGCGAGGCAAATCCATGGGGAACATGAGAGACAAGCTGTGGTTGTGGTGCCACGAGGCCGGCGCCTACGCCGGGCAATACAACCTGCCGGGCGTGTCGCGCATTACGCCGGCCGAGGCCGCCCATCACCTGGGTGTGCGCAACGTGTTGTTCATCACCTATGGCAACAAGCCGGAACCGCCTTTCGATCAGCACCTGCTGGTGCTCAGCTCGCTCGACCGCGTGGTCTGGTCGATTGTGGGCGACAGCTCATCTTCGCGCACAGACCTGGACGAAGTGCTGCGGCTGGCGGCGCAGTATCCCAACCTGTCGGGCGCGATCATGGATGACTTCTTCCATCAACCCGATGCAGCCGGCGCGATCAGCCGGGTCAGCGTGACCGAACTCGAGCAGTTCCAGGCCCGGCTCAAGTCGGCCGCGCGCCCGCTGGACCTGTACGTTGTCGTGTACGCGCACGATCTCGGCCTGCCCATCCAGCCCTATCTGGCGCCATGCGATGTCATCACGTTCTGGACGTGGACGGCCGAGAAGCTGGCCGAACTGGAGGCCAACTTTGCGCGTCTGGAGGCGCTGGCGCCAAACACGCGCAAGCTGCTGGGCTGTTACCTGTGGGATTTCGGCAACGCCAGGCCGATGCCGCTGGACCTGCACCAGCGGCAGTGTGAAGTGGGTTTGGCGTGGCTGCAACAGGGCCGGGTCGATGGCTTGATCTTCTTGGCCAGCCCGATCTGCGATCTGGGGCTGGACACGGTCGAGTGGACCCGTGAATGGATTGCGCAGCGATGAGCGCCGGCATTGCGAGCCACCCGCGCCCCGGGCCGGCCGGCTATCGGTGGCGATGTCTGTCATCACCCGCCGGTTCTATAGTTTGTGGTTTTCTGCGGTCGACCAGGAAAAGCCCGATCAAGCCGGCCATGAGCACTACGAACAGCACCAGTTGTTCGGCCATTGCGGAACCTCCTGAGTTGCGATCATGACGCTCTGGCAAGGGTAAGTGGTTGGGCACGGGTTGAGACCCAGCCAGAGGCTGAGTTGTGCGCCCTGCTTTCGGTCGAGAGGGGGCCGTTGTGGATACGGGCCGTGGAGCGACCGGCCGATCGCCTCACCAAGACACCTGTGGCTCCGACAGAGTTGCGCGACTGGCGACGAAAAGTCTGCTCCGCGGCATGAAGCCGTAGGGGTGGAAAGTGCGCCGGCTTTCGTGCAAGATCGAAGCCTGCAACAGGGTAAGGCCGATCTGTTCCCTACAGGAGATGTCGATATGCGCTTGTTGAACATGTACGCGCGCTTATCCCACGTCGGGTTGTCGATCGTTGCGGCAGTGGCCCTTGCGTCAAGCGGCGCACCTGCGGCAGTAGCCCGTGTCGCGCAGAGAGCGCATCCGGTTGCACAGCCGGCGCCGCTGTTTGCGTCGATCCATGAGCCGGCGCAGGCCATCCCGCTCACCTACAGACTGACCCAGTCGACAGGCGATTATCAGTTCTGGACCACGCCGCCAACCGAGAAAGTCTTCAGAGATACGCCGGCCCCCTCGGTAAGCGGATCGGAAGTGCTGGTGTACGCGGCGAAGAATGAGTTCGAGCCGTTTCAGGTGGTGGTCCGACCAGCAGCGTCGGGCAACGTCGCGGTCAGCGTGGGCAGCTTTGGGCCGGGCATCTCGGTCGAACTCTATGAAGTGAAGTACGTGACGATTGTCACCGTCACCGACTATCTGGGGCGTGCAGGGGCAAACCCCGACCCGTTGTGGCCTCTGCAAAACAATGCCACCGTCAGTGTGGCCGCAAACCAGAACACAGCGTTCTGGTTCAGCGTGTTCGTATCCCGGACGGTTGCGGCCGGCGACTATACAACCCAGGTGACGATCGGTGGTGTGAACATCCCGGTGCGGCTGCACGTCTTCAACTTCACGCTGCCGGATGAGCTGCATGTGGATTCATACGTAGACGGCAGCATCTCGGCGATACACACGAAATATGCAGTGCCAAGCGACCAGCGCCCCGCGTTTCGTGACAAGATCAATCAGTATATGATCGACCACCGCGTGTCGCTGCGGCAACCGATGTGGCCGGGCGGGTTGACCAGCAGCGGCGCAGTGCCCTACATCAGCTATGACTGCGCGACCAATACGTTTTCAGACACGCTGGGCGTGGATGGATTTGTGCAGTCAGCCAACAAGTATTTGAAGGGCATCGGGTTCAACGAAGGAACAGGTTTGCCGGCCTGGGGCGCGGCCTGGTACAAAACGTCCACGGCTTCTGCCGAGCAGCGCGGGGCGTTGTGCGGATTGTCGCCGGCCGGCTGGATGAGCGCCTACCCATTCACGCCGGGGACGTTCAACCACAAATGGTTCAACGAATACATCCCCGCCCTGCGCAACTATCTGAACAGCATGGGCCTGCTGGATAAGGCGTATTACTGCACCCAGGAGGAGCCGCAGAACACGTCTGACTATAACGCCATCGCCTGGTACACCCAGGAACTGAAGCGTGTCGCGCCGGATTTGAAGCTGATGGTGGCGGAAGAGCCACGCCCGGAGATCTACGCCAATCCCACCTACGCCGGCGCGAAGGTGGATATCTGGGACGCCCATTTCGGGACGGCCAACTTCAACCCGATCAGCTCTCTGCAACGCCTGGCCGGGCACAATGAAGAGACGTGGATCTACTTTTTGCACAACACGTACCTGCCGCGTTTCAATCCGATCACGATCGATCATCCCGGCTACGACGCCCGCTTATTGGGCTGGTTTCTGTGGAAGTATCGCGTGCGCGGTTTTGAGTACTGGCGTTTCAACGAGTGGGGCGCCAATCCATGGACAACGCCGCGAGACTACAACCAAAACGGCAACTGGGGGCTGCTCTATCCGCCCACCATGGACAACAGCCCCCTGCCCAGCTATGGCGCAAATGGCAACCGCTTTGTTCCCTCGATCCGGTTTGAGTTGATCCGCGACAGCCTGGAGGATTACGAATACTTTTACCTGCTGAGCGGAGGCGCCCAGCCGCAACCCTATCAGACCAATCCTGCTGATGCGTTGGTCGATCGTGTCATTCAAAGCCAGGTGGCCTACACGCGCGACGGCGAGTTCATGCAGCAACTGCGCCGGCTGATTGGCCTGAAGCTGGGCGGCGAGATTGCGAGCATCCCCGATGTCGCGCCAGCGCCTCGTCACCCGCGCGCCTCGGGGGCGCCGGGCAACTACTATATCAATTTTCAGAACCCCGCCGGCGAGCCTGTCGGCGCGATCATCTATAACGGCCATACCTACATGAAGATCGGCAATGATCTGTACAGCGCGGCGAACGGCTATGGCTGGCAGCGGGCGTCTGAGGTGCCCCAGTCGAGTTTCTACAACGCCTGGGATCAGTGGGTGGACCCTGAGCCGAAAAAGCTGAATGGCAGCGCGGTGTTGAACGATTGGGGTCGCAACGATGTGTTCGAGTTCGACCTGCCCAACGGCACGTATCGTGTGACAGCCGGCGTCGGGTGGCGTGGGGGCGCCTACCGGCACTACGTCACCATCAACGGCGTGCCGTTCTTCAACGGCGAGGCGACCGTGAGGAGCTGGATGACTACCACGCGCGTGGTTGCAGTGACGACCCGACGCCTGTTGCTGGAGATGGGCAAGTACAACGAGATCTCGATGATCAACTACCTGGATATCGAGGCGTGGACGCCGGCGGCGCGGGCGTTCTTGCCTGTGGCGCGCAAACCGTGAGGCGTGCCCACGAATTGCGGCCGGCCAGGCAGCCCGCCGCGCCGCTGTCCAGCATCGGCCAGGGGCGCAGCCTCATACTTTCTGAACGGCGCCCCTCTTGGCTCAATCACGCAGATGGTGTGGCCGGCATATCGTTATCGCCGGGTCTTGCTTCGCGGCTTTGGCTGAATTTTCGCCTGCGCCGCTTTGTCACCCATCGTCATCGCCATGACCGCCTTCTGCACGTGCAGGCGGTTTTCGGCTTCTTCGTACACCACCGATTGCGGGCCGTCGATCACGGCGTCGGTCACTTCCAGGCCGCGATCGGCCGGCAGGCAGTGCATGTAGATGGCGTCCTGCTTTGCCAGCGCCATGCGCCGCTCGTCGCAGATCCAGCCGGTGTACTGCTTGCCGATCTCGGCGCTCTCCTTCAGGTCGCTGGTCGTCAACAGGCAGCCCCATGACTTGGGGTAGACCACATCGGCGTTCTCGAAGGCGTCGTCCATTTCGTGCGTGATGCGGAACGAGCCGCCGCTTTCCCGCGCGCCCTGCTCGGCCTGTTGCAGGATGTCGGGCATCAGTTTGTACTCCGGCGGATGCGCCAGCACCACATCCATGCCGAAGCGCGCCAGCTGAATGATGAGCGATTGCGGCACGCTGATCGGCTTCTGGTAACTGGCGGCATAGGCCCAGCTCACGGCAATCTTGCGGCCTTTCAGGTTCTTGCCTTTGTATTCGCGGATGGTGAGCAGGTCGGCCAGAATCTGGAAGGGGTGGTACACGTCGCATTGCATGTTCAGCACCGGCGCCGGGCTGTGTTGCGCCACCTCGTTGATGTAGCGGTTGCCAAATGCCCAGTCGCACTGGCGGATGGCGATGCCGCTGAAGTAGCGACCGAAAATCTGGCCGATCTCTTTGGCGGTGTCGCCGTGCGAGATCTGGGTGGTGTTGCTGTCGATGAAGGCGGCGTGGCCGCCGAGCTGGGCCATGCCGGCCTCGAACGAGCCGCGCGTGCGAGTGCTGGTGAAGAAGAAGAGCATCGCCAGCGTCTTGTCGCGCAACAGGGGGTGCGGCTTGCCAGCGCGATATTCTTTCTTCAGCCGGCTTGCCAGTTCCAGCACCGCTTCGGTCTCTGGGATCGAGAAGTCCAGGTCGCTGATGAAATCGCGGCCGGCCAGTGTGACGGGTTTTGTGCGAGGCATGGTTTGCTTTGTCTCCAGTGTCGAATAGTCAGGTATTTTTGGATTGCGCGTAGATCACGTAGTCGAGGATCGGCGGCTCCACCCCCAGGAAAGACAGTTGCGAGGTGATGTCGCCCCGATGACTGATGGTGTGGGTCAGCGCATGCGTCAGCAGATCGCGCGGTGTGGCGCGAAAGCTGGCCTGTCCGAAAATGCCCTGCATTTCTTGCGGGGTGTCCAGTTCGGCGGCGCGCGCTGACAGCCATTGCTGGGTCAGGGCGCGGCCCGATCGCCATACGTCCATCACGCGATCCGGGTCAGGGTAGGCGTGGGGCGGGAACTGCTCGCCGGTTGGGCGATAGGGCTGGCCGAGCAGGCGTATGCCCACCCAGCGGTGCTCGATCATGGCCATGTGCAGGAAGGTGTCGCGCAGGCTGCCATTACCCAGAGCGCGGCCGTTCGGAAAGATCGTTGGCGCGGTGAACAGGCCGGCCGGCAGCGCGCGGCAGGCGTCTGTCACACGATTCATTAGCCAATCGGTGTAGCTCAACAAGCTGTCCAGCATATCTTGTCTCACTCCGCAATCATCGCCGGCAACGCAGCATAGAAGGCCGTCGCGTTGACCACATCCTCCAGCCTCACCTGATCGAGCGTGGTGTGGGCGTAGATTTCGTCGCCCGGCCCGAAGCCGATGGACGGAATGCCGGCCTGGCCGGCCCAGTAGGTGCCGTTGGTGCTGAAGTCCCACTTGCCCGTGCGCGCGCGTTGGCCGTACACCAGTTCGGTGGTGTTCAGCGCGGCCTGCACCAGCGGATGCGATTCGTCGAGCGCCCAGGCCGGGAAATACTTGTCGAGCGCCAGCCGGAAGCCGGTGTAGCTCGGCTCGTCCCAGGTGAGCATCTCCAGCCGCATGTCGCCGGCGCCGGCCCGGTCGATGATGGCCTGCACCTCGGCCAGCGCGCTCTCGCGCGTGTCGCCAAAAGTCAGGCGCCGGTCGATGAAGAGCGTGGCCTCATCCGGCACCGCGTTGATGCTGGCCGTGCTGACGCGCAGATCGGTGGCGGTGATCGTGCCCTTGCCGAGGAACTCGTGCGTGCGCAGGCGCGCATCGAGATCGCGCACGCCGGCGATCACCGGCAACAATTTATAGAGGGCATTGTCGCCCAGGAAATTGCTGGCGGCGTGCGCGCTGCGGCCTTTGGCGACTACTTTCATCTCGATGCGCCCTTTGTGGCCGCGATAGACCTGCATTTTGGTCGGCTCGCCGATCACCACAACGTCGGGGCGCACTTTGGGGTCGTGATCGACGAAGCACAGGCCGGCGATGCCGTCCATCCATTCTTCCATGTTGCCGGTGTACCAGGCTGTCCAGCCGTCCAGCAGGCCGAGATCGCGCGCCAGCGCCATGCCATAGATCATGCCGGGCGTGCTGCCTTTCTCATCGCACGCGCCGCGCGCGTACAGAATGCCATCTGCCACTTTGCCCTCGAACGGATCCCATTGCCACTGCGAGCGGTCGCCGACGCCGACGGTGTCGATGTGCGAGTCGAAGACGATCACGCGCGGCCCGCTGCCAATGCGCCCGAGGATGTTGCCCATCACGTCGAAGCGGACTTCGTCGAAGCCAAGCCGGCGCATCTCCTGCGCGATGCGCTCGCCGACCGGCCCGATCTGCGAGTCCATGCTGGGAATGGCGCAAATCTCGCGCATGAAGCGCACGATATCGTCGTGGTGGGCGTCGATACGGGTCCTGAGCTGGTCGATCATGCTGGAGGTCAACTGGGTCATACCCCCCAGATTCTAATTCGGTCTGCTAGAATCATCGCATGTCGTCCGCGCTTTCTTCTGACCTCCTCGCAACCTCGCAGACGCCGGGGAAGTCGGCCCTCGAATTGCCCCGCATGTCCCGCATCGTCGAGATCCGGCGCGAGACGCCGCTGGTGAAAACCTTTGTGCTGGATTGCGACATCGACGCCGAGCCTGGGCAGTTCATTTTGTTGTGGCTGCCGGGAGTGGATGAGAAGCCGATGAGCATCGCCGGCATGGCGCCGCTTACGATCAGCGTGGCCCGAGTCGGCCCGTTTACCATGGCGCTGCATGCGCTGGGCGTGGGCGACACGCTGGGCTGGCGCGGTCCGTTCGGCAAGCCGTTCCGGCTAGAGCGCGACCGGCGCGCCTTGCTGGTGGCTGGCGGCTATGGCAGCGCGCCGCTGTACGCGCTGGCCCGGCAAGCTCTGGCGCACGGCATGGATGTCACGGTCGCCATCGGCGCGCGCGTCGCCGATGAGTTGCTGTACGCCGACAAGTTTGCGGCGCTGGGCGTGCCGCTTCTTCTAAGCACCAACGATGGCTCGCGCGGCGTCAAGGGCTTTGTCACCGATGCCATCCGCCAACATTTCCTCTCCCCAACCGCCAATCTTCAATCGTCAATCTCTGAATCATCAATCTCCGAATCCTCAATGCCGCAATCCAACATCGCAAATCCAAAATCCCAAATCCAAAATGTCACCGTCTATGCCTGCGGCCCAGAGCGCATGTTGGTTGCGCTGCGCGCGCTGTGCCGGCAACAGGGCTGGAACGGCCAGCTCAGCGTGGAGCGGTATATGAAATGCGGGTTTGGCGTATGCGGTCAGTGCGCGCTGGACGATATCCTGGTGTGCGTGGATGGGCCGGTGCTGACGCTCGATCAACTGGATGGCAAGAAGGACTTTGGTCACTGGCATCGCGGGCCAACAGGCCGGCGCATGGAAATTTGACCTGCGTCTCAGGAGCATGGCCTGATGATTCTGATTCGGCACGGCACACTCGTTAGCGTCGGCGGTGTGCGCCAGGCGGATGTTCTGATTGCCGGCGAACAGATTGCGGTTGTCTCAGCGTCGATCCGCGACGAAGATGTGGCAACCTTGCGCGCCAATCAAGGCTGGCGGGATGAAACACTCCAGACCCTCGACGCCGCCGGCCTGTTGATCTTCCCCGGCCTGATCGACGCGCACGTGCACACGCGCGAGCCGGGCGCAGAACACAAGGAAGACTGGCACAGCGCAACGTGCGCGGCAGTGGCCGGCGGGGTGACCACCGTGCTGGCCATGCCCAACACATCGCCTGCTGTGACCGACGCGCCCTCATTTGCCCATGCGCTTGCGCTGGCGCAGCGCAAAGCCGTGTGCGATTTCGGGCTGTACCTGGGCGCGACCAACGACAACGCCGGCCTGATTGAGCAGACGCCGCATCTGGGCGAGTGCGGGTTAAAGATTTACATGGGCAGCAGCACCGGCGATTTGCTGGTGCAGGATTTCGAGCCGCAATACGAGCACTTTGC
>DAOUDB010000291.1:0-6662 GCA_034431495.1 Thermoflexales bacterium | reverse complement strand
CGTGCTGCAACATGGCGCACAACACCACGGAGAAGTCGCGGCAATTGCCGACCAGCTTCTGCTCCAGTGGGCGCGGCTCGGTGAGCGGGCGTGGGTCGAGCGCCTGAATGCGCGCCAGTTGCCGCGACACCAGGCGCAGGTTGGCTTCCTGCTTGCGCGCGTCGCTCAAGTTCAACCCATAGCGCTCGGCCCAGAAGACGTGCACCAGCAGACCCTGCGCCACATCGCGCAGCGCAGACACCTCGGCCGGCAGCCCGTCAAACAGATTGGCGTGCTCGCGCGGGTCGGTCATCAGACCCGGCTGGGCGTAGTACGACAGGATGCGATCCAGAGACGATGCCATGGCGGTGTTCCTCCGTTTGGTTAGTGAGGTGATGGACTTGCCAGTGTAGGTCATGGGCGCGCGCGCGAAACTCAGCCGCCAGCCGGAGAAAGGCGTCTGCCGTTGGGAGGGGCAGGTTGCCGGTAGTCTGTAGGGCAAGTCGCCAGACTTGCCCTACAAGCCTTGCCTTAGCGCAGCACGTCCGCGATGGCGTCGCACAGCGGCCCCATGTTGCTCTGGGTCATGCCGGCCACGTTGATGCGGCCCGACCCCAGAATGTAGATCGCGTACTTCTGGCGCAGCGTCTCGACCTGCTCTTTGGTCAGGCCGGAGAAGGAGAACATGCCGCGTTGCTGCTTGAGAAACGAGAAGTCGCGCTGCACGCCTTTGGCTTTCAGCGTGTCCACAAACAGCGCGCGCATGCCGTTGATGCGGTCGCGCATGGCAGTGACCTCGGCTTCCCATTCTGCGCGCAGATCGGCGTCATTCAGCACGGTGGTGATGATCGCCGCACCGTGCGCCGGCGGGTTCGAATAGTTGGCGCGAATGCACGCCTTCAACTGGCTCAGCGCGATCTGCGCGCCTTGTTCGTTGGCAGCCACCACGGTCAGCGCGCCCACGCGCTCGTTGTACAGGCCGAAGTTCTTGGAGAAAGAACTGCAGATGAACATCTCGCGCCCCGGCCGGCACAACGCGCGCACGCCGGCGGCATCCTCTTCCAGCCCATCGCCCAGCCCCTGATATGCAAAGTCGATCAGCGGCAGCAGCTTGCGCGCGTCGAGGATGTCGCCAATGATCTGCCACTGCTCGGGAGTAGGATCGATGCCGGTGGGATTGTGACAGCAGCCATGCAGCACCACCACATCGCCTTCTGGGATCGTCTTGAGTTTGGCAGTCATCGCGTCGAAGTCCAGCGCGTTGGCGGCGGCGTCAAAGTAGGGGTAAGTGTCGATGGGCAGGCCGGCCGCCTTGAACACATTTGGATGATTGGGCCAGGTGGGGTTGCTTAGCCATACCGTGCGCCCCGGCAACATTTGCTTGATGAAATCGCCGGCCACGCGCAATGCGCCGGTGCCGCCCGGCGTGTGGGCGGTAGCCACGCGCTTCTCGCTCACCGCCGGATGATCGGCCCCCAACACCAACGCCTGCACAGCCCTGGCGTAGTCGGGCGCCCCCTGAATGGGCATGTAATCTTTGCTGGTCTCGCGCTGCAAGATGCGCTCCTCGGCGCGCTTCACCGAGCGAAAGACGGGCGTCTTGCCCTCGGCGTCCTTGTACACGCCGACGCTGAGATTGATCTTGTTGGGATTGGGGTCTTTGTTGAACGCCTCGGTCAGGCCCAGAATGGGGTCTGCCGGCGCCATCGGCAGTGCTTCAAATATCATGGTGTTCCTCGTTCGCTTGTTTTCATGTGAGTTGGTCCATTATCCGCGAATCTGTGCTGGCAAGCCGCACTGTCGGAAGGCGTGGCACATGGCAGCGGTGTTCTCCGGCGCGTGGTTCACCACATCGGGCTGCGGATAATACTTCGACACCAGCCCGCCGTTGTAGCTACCCAGGCAGCGGATCATCTCCTGCACATAGGCTTCGACATCAGCCGGGCTGCCGTAGACCATCGTCTTTTGAATATCGACCGGGCACCAGAACGCCAGCCGGCCCCCAAAACGCCGGCCCAGTTCCTGCAAGCCCATGTTTTCCTGCTGATCCATCTGGATGACATTGAGGCCGGCGTCGATCATGTCATCGAGCAGGGGGATGATGTAGCCGCACGAATGCAGCCACACGTCCAGCCCGAGTTGATGCGCGTGTTGCCATACGCGTCGGTAATGGGGCAGCAGCGCGTTGCGGAAGAGCGCCGGGCTGATCATCGGGCGATCCTGTAACCCCAGATCGTCATAGCCCATGATGCCGTCGGCGCCGGCCTCGCGCCAACGCTCGATGGACTCGATCTGCGCGTCGGCCAGCCGGGTCAGCAGTCGCTGCAACTCGGACGGGTGGGCGTAAAAGTCGAGCATGAAGTTGTCCATGCGGCGCAGATTGGCTGCGCCCTCGAACAGGCTGGCAAACGGCAGCACACCCAGCGCATACGTCTCGCCGCGCGCGGCTTCGATCGTCCGGCGGTGATCTGCGTACAGATGCGGCGCGTTCCAGTCCGGCATCGACAGGCGATCCAGCGTGTCCCATTCGGGCAGCGCCGGCGTTTCCACTTCGCCATTACCCTCCGGCCCGAACCGGCTCCACACAGTGCCCCAGGCGTCCACGCGCCGCCAGCGCCCATCGGGGCAGGGCGCCCAGCGCATCTCTTCGTCGCGTTTCGGCCATAGCCAGATCAAGTCATTGTCCAGTCCATCGGGCAGGAATTGCGGCAACCGGTCTGGCCCTTGAAAATGAATCGCGCGTTGCACGCGCTCACGTCCGTTCATGGTGATGACCTCGTCTTCAATGCAGGATGATTCGAATCGTCGCGATGTCGCGCGGGCCGATCTCGACCCGCCGCGCGCCGGCATCGCCGGGCAGGTCGTCTCCATCGACTTCGATGATGTTTGTGCGACAGGCGCGCGCGATTGGCCGGCCATGCGCTAACACCGTCGGCGTCGCGGTTGCGTCGCTCATGTTCCACAACCGAACGATCAAGCCGCGCCCGTCTTCGGCCTGCTTGACGCTCAGCGCGACCACGCGCGGGTCGTCAACCGACAGGAAGCTGCTTTGAGCGGGCAAGCCGTCGGCTGCGCCCTGCGACAGCATCGTCTCGAACGGTGTGACAGCCTGCCAGCCAAATGCGGCTGCCTCACGGTCGGTCACGTCGCCGGAGCGCGTCGTGATCACATAGCGAAACAGTAGATCGCCGCTCTGAGACACAGCGAAATTCGTGCCCAGGTTGTTGTAGCAGATATTCGAGAACAGCCAGCCCCGGCTCAAGTCTGCCTCGGTCAGCCGGCGATGCGTCTTGACTGCGTCCTCGCTCACCAGGCAACGATGCGCCGGCGACACATAGCCCGGCCACAGGCCGCCGAAACTCGCCACCGGCGCATCCAGCGATGACCACAGGATGTTGAATGCGCCGTCAGTCACCTTGACCCAGTTTTGCACGGCGACGCGGTCGGATTGCGCCCCAGGCAGATAGTCGGCAATCGGCGACAGGGCCGCCAGCGCGCCCTCATAGCGGAACCTGGGTGCATCGGCCAGAAACGGAAAGGCAATGTGCGCGTCGAGCAGCGGCGTGGCGTCTTTCAGGATGCGGGTTGCAAAGCCGATTTCGCGCAGGCCGGCGCACAGCGTGATCGTTTGATTGACCATCGGATGCCCGTGAACCGCCCCGGCCATCTCGATGGTGGCGCACACCGGCCCGGCCGCCGTCTTGCGCATCCTGACCTGTCCCATGCGCCACTCTGCGCCGCGCGGGTCGCGTACGATCAGCCCGCCAAAGGGATGTTGCCGGCCGGGATCGACGAGTTCACGCCCGGCCTCTGTGTCGTAGATGCTGACGATGCCGCCCTCCGCAGGATTGACCGTCACGCGATAGAACTCATTTTCGAGGGTGTGGCGCGTGGCGCGCAGCGGGTTGTTGAAGCGGGGGCGTGTTGCGCGCGGAACGAGACGATAGGTTTTGTAGCCCAGCGCCGGCACATCGGTCGCCACAAAACACAGGTCTCGCTTGATGCCCACCGGCATCTCGAACATGCCGTAGCGTTTGCTGCCCGCGCCGAGGCCGGCGCGCTCGGCGGCGTAGGGCACAGGCTCGCGCCCCGTCTCGATGTCGATCACTTGGAATGGCGCGCGGGCATTGCTGGTCGCGTCGATGAGGTCAAATTTGCCGGCCAGCATCTCCGGGGGCAGGTTCAGATGCCAGCGGTCGGTGAGCAGTACGCCGCGCAGGTAGCCTGCGCCGGTCGGGTCGTCATGCGCCGGCACGGCGATCATCTCACTGCCGCAGTTGTCGATCTCGCGCAGCGGCGCGCGCACCAACCCGGTGCGCGGCGTGTCTGTCGGGTTGAACACCACCAGCAGATAGGAGTCTGCATCTTGGCCGGCATTCACATGATCGGCGATGCGCGCCAGCGCGCGGGCAATGACATCGTGGCCCAGCGCCGCCGCCCGATGCGCGTGAACGGCTTTCTCCACTTGCGATGCCTGCGCGCTGGGGCCGGCCGGAAAATGGTGACCCCACGTGTGCTCATCGAAGGCCAGCGCATCGTCATACGCCTCCGCCAGTTGCGCGCCCGGGTAGACAAAATCGGTGAGCGCGCTGGCGAGGGTGGCGAGTTTTTCGGCGGTCGCCAGCGTGGCATGGTTGTTGCGGTTGATGGCGGTCGGCGCGGCGGTGGATGTCGCGCCGACGGGGTAGTCCTGGCCGGGCAACTCGCCGCGATGAACTGGCAGGGTCACCGGATTCGCGCCGCTGAGGTGACGCGCGCGCAGATCCGCGTGGAACATGGCGTTCGTGCTGCACACCAGATGTGGATACGCCCACTTTTCATTCCAGTCGCGGATGGTTCGCGCGTAGCCGTCGATGTAGGGCGAGTTGTCGCGCGCGCCGCCGAGGACCGGCCAACGCAACACATCGAAGGGATAGCCGGCCTCTGTGAGCTGTTGCAACTTCGCTTCAAGCTCCGGCAGGGTGGCGCGGCTGTCTCCGCCGCAACCCGAGTTGTTGCACCAGAACAACAGTCGCCGGCCCGTGGGCGCTTCCCACCAGAACGCGCCGGGAGAGCCTTTTTGGAAAAGCGGTCCAAAGACGGCCCGCTCGTCCCAGAATGACTCCAGACCGAGATTACCCCAGTCGTAGTACAGCGGCAGTCCGGGGCAGAAAAAGTCGATGCCGGCGCCGGTCAGGGCCTGGCACACGCCCCAACTGATGCCGGGGATGTCGTTGTGCTCGGCAGACGTGAGCGGAATGCCGTGTTCGCGCCGCAACGACTGCGCGAAGTACAGCGCGCGGATGAGCGATTCGTGCCCGCAGATTTCGGTGGTCATGTTGCCCCACAGCGCGTTCAACTCGAACTGGCCGGCGCGCAGCAGATCGATCATGCGCGCCGCGCGCGAGGCCGGCGCTGCGCGCAGAAAATGCTGCAACGACCAGCCCTGCTCGATCACGATACGGAACTGCGCATCATGGGGAAAATCGCGCGTCGCATCTGCCAGGTCGATGGCTTCGTCGAGCCAGCGGTCATGAGCGCGCAGCACATTCGAGGCCAGGTCGGTGTAGCCCAGGTCGTGGTGCGAGTTCTGCACCACGTGCACCACCCATCGTTTGGGCGGATGCCAGGGCAGCGCGCGCTGATCGACGACCGCGCCGTTCACCTTGAGGGCAAATGTCACATCGGCCGGCTGCGAGATCGCGCCAAGATAGATGTCGTGGGTGGATGCGCCAGACGACACAGTTGGCAAAGGTGTTTCGAGGGCCTCGCCATCCGGCGCAACAGCCACCAGGCTGGCGGTCAGCGGATCGCCCGGATTGAGAATGCTGACCCGCGCAAGCTGGCGCAATGCGCCCGGCTCGCCGGCGAGAAAAACAGTCGGCGTGACACGTTCGATCATGGGGTGTTGTTCGTTCATCCCTGCCTCCTTCCGGCACAGTCTACAGGAGAACGCGCCCACTGGCCCTTGCTTAGTCTTGCAGCCTGTGTGAAGAAAGGATGAGTTCAACAGCCCGGCCCAATCCATCTTCGGCGGACAGAACCTGCTGCATCTGCCGGGCGCGCTGGCGCATCCCCTGGTCGCGCGCTGTCTCGACCAACACCTGGGCCAGCGCGCGCGCTGAAATGGGGCGACGATACAGGGCGCGACCCACGCCCAACGCCTCCACCCGCCGGCTCCAGAAAAACTGATCGACTGCGATCGGCGCAAGCACCATCGGCGCGCCAGCGCGGAGCGCCGCTGCCACAGTGCCGGCCCCGGCGTGATGCGCTGCCACCGACACGCGCGGGAAAAGCCATTCGTGCGGCGCATGAGGGACCGCGCAGATCGAGGCCGGCAGGCGCATGGATTGCGCCGTGCGCGCGTCCATCAGCACGACGGCGCGCATCCCGGCCATCTGTACCGCTTCCACCACGGCCTGCGCAGTGACCGGCGCCAGAGGCCAGGGATAACTGCCGAAGCCGATATAGGCCGGCGGATCACCTGCCTCCACAAAGCGAGCCAGGCTGTCCGGCGGCTGCCGGGGTGGTGCAGCATCGTGGAACCAGTAGCCGGCCAACTGGTGCGCCGCCGGCCAGTCTGGGGGGCGGGGAACGACATGAGAACTGAACCCGTACACGCAGGGCAGCGGCTCGCCATCTGCGCGCGCTAACAGGCGCATGCGCTGTACGGGGCGCAGACCCAGATCGCGCGCGCGCCAGCG
>DAOUDB010000290.1:0-8811 GCA_034431495.1 Thermoflexales bacterium | reverse complement strand
CGGCGACTGCCAGCGCCAGCCCGATCAGGGCGACTTGCAGGGTGGCGCCGGCGTGGTCGGCAATCAGGGGCAATTGGCCCAGCCCAACCTGAACAATGCGTGACGGGGATGGCAACTGGATCTCGCGCAGCCCTGACACACGCGCGCCGATTTCCCATGCGGTAAGAATCACGCCGGCCAGCGTGAGTGTGGGCAGGACGCGCCGCGCAGGATCAGGGCGAACAGCGATAGGGTTCGCGGCGACAGGGTTCGCGGCGACAGAGTTCGCTATGATGTTGTGGCGTGCACGCATAGCAGTCGGCCCTCTCGAATCGTCACACTGGCGCGATGGCCAAGCATGACATTGCTTACGCCGCGCGCCGGGCCAAAGACAAGCGACTCGTCGCGCAGTGGGTATTCAAGCCCCTCGGTGCGCACGCCGTGCACGTCGCCACCGAAGGGAATCAGGGACACGATATCTCCGGGTGCGCCGCGCAGATCGGCCGGCTGATCGGGGGTGATGAGAAAAGTCTGCTCGTTGCCGGCGGCAATCCATGCGCGCGCGCCGGCCAGCACCGGCATGGCCAGCAGCATCACATTGGCGATGGTCTGGTCGAGCCGGCCGCCCAAAGCGCCCAGGATCACGATCTCGGCCGGCTCGTTATCCTGCGCAACCACGCCGGCCAGCGAAGCAATCGCATAGGTCAGCGCCAGTTCCAGGTCTGTTTCGTCTTTTTGGGTAGGGTAGCGATGCAACGCCGCACCGTGTTGCGCGAGGTGTTGCAGGTCTTCGTCGGTGAGCGAGTCAAAGTCGCCGATGACGACGTGAGGGGTGAGACTCAGCGCCATCGCCGCGCGCGCGCCGCCATCGGCGCAAATGAGTCGGTCGCCGGGGCGCATCCAGCGCTGCACATCGCCGGCTGTGGGCGCATCGCCGTTTGCAATGATGACCGTTCGCATATAAAAAACCGCCTTCTGCGGGTTGCCCGCGTAAGGCGGTTGAAATGGCGGCAATAGCGCGTTCCCTACGCTGGCATGACCCAGATCAGGTTCAAGGGTCGGCGCGGCGCGGGAAACCCATCCCACCTAGCGCCCTCTCAGCCTGCTTCCGCAGACTCCCCATCTTTGATTGTGGACCGAATTATACGACATTGGCTGGAGCAAGCTGGCGGCACAATCGGCGTACACTCAGAGGTCTGATGGACAGGGCTACACGCATCCGCGCATTTGGCGCGCGCGGGCGATGGCGAATTGTCGCGCTATGGCGACAGGGACAGGCCAGTTGGCGCGACACAGGATTGCTGCTGCGCCAATTTGGCGCGCCGCTGGTCGCGTTTGCTCTCGTAGTGGTTGGGGGTGGGTTAGCCTATCATGCGCTGTCGATTCAAGCCGGCGAGCCGGTGGATTCAGCTGTCGAAGCAATCTATCTTGCCCTGTCGCTGGTTTTTCTGCAATCGCCGGGCGAGTTTCCGCACGTGTGGTATCTGCAGGTGTTTTACTTCGCGCTGCCGGTGCTGGGCCTGGGCGTTCTGGCGCAGGGGTTGGCGGATTTTGGCGTGTCGTTGTTCAACCGGCGGACGCGCAGCAAGGAGTGGGAAATGGCGGTCGCATCGACATACAGCCGGCATGTGGTGTTGGTGGGCCTGGGACACCTTGGATATCGCGTGATGAAGCAATTGCGCGACATGAATCAGGATGTGGTGGTCATCGAGCTTGATCCCGATGCCGACATGGTGACGACTGTGCGCGGCATGGGCGTGACGGTGTTGCACGACGATGCCCGACGCGAGGCGGCGCTACAGGCGGCCGGCATCGCGCGCGCCCGGACAATCGTGCTGTGCTCGCAAAACGACGCGATGAATTTGCAAATTGCGCTGAAGGCGCGCAGCATCAACCCGGACATCCAGGTGATTGTGCGCATCTTCGATGACGATTTTGCCGAAGCGCTGCAAAACCAGTTCAACTTCAAGGCGCTCAGCGCGACCAGCATGGCCGCGCCGGCTTTTGCCGCCGCAGCCGTGGGCGTGGATGTGACACGCCCCATCACTGTCGAAGGGCAGGCGCTCAGCTTCGCCCGCATGAACGTGGGCGCGGTGTCACCGCTGGCCGGCAAATCGATCCTTGAGGTTGAGCAACAGTATGACCTGAGCGTGGTGTTCTGGCGGCGCGCCGACGAGTCGGATTTTCATCCTGCCCCCAGCCGACGCCTTGCGCAGGGCGATGCCATTGCGGTGGTCGGCAAACCAGACTGCATTCATCGGCTGGTGCAAGACATCTAAGAATCGATTTTGGATTTTGGACTACGACTTACACACTCTGTATTCTTCCTTTCCCTGCCATGCGACTATCCCGACTTTTCAGTCAAACCTTGCGAGAAGCGCCAGCCGAAGCGGAGACGGCCAGCCATCAATTGCTCTTGCGCGCCGGCTATATTCGCCCGCTCGGCGCCGGCATCTTCAGTTATCTGCCATTGGCCCGGCGCGCCATGAACAAGATCGAGTCCATCATGCGCGAGGAGATGGAGGCCATCGGCGGACAAGAGATGACCATGCCCGTCGTGCATCCCGCCGAGATATGGAAAGAGACCGGGCGCTGGAACGCCGTCGGCTCGGAGATGGGCCGCTTCAAGGATAAGGCAGACCACGACATGGCACTGGCCATGACGCACGAAGAAGTGGCGACCGATCTGGCGCGTCGTGAAATTCGGTCGTACCGCCAGTTGCCGCAACTGGTGTATCACATCCAGACCAAATGGCGCGACGATCCGCGCCCGCGCGCCGGCCTGATTCGCGCGCGCGAATTCACCATGCTGGACAGTTATTCGTTCGATGCCGACTGGGATGGGCTGGATCGGCAATACGAGGCGCACTACCGCGCCTATTTCCGCATCTTCGAGCGGTGCGGCTTGCCGGTGATCGCCGTCGGTTCGGACACCGGCATGATGGGCGGGACGATGGCCCACGAATACATGTATCTGACACCGATCGGCGAGGACACGCTGTTGTTGTGCGACGCCTGCGGCTACAAGGCGAACCGGCAGGTGGCGCGCTTTCGCAAGCCGGCTGCGACTGCGACAGAACCCCCGCTGCCGATGCAGAAAGTGGCAACCCCCGGCGCGACAACCATCGAGGCATTGGCTGCATTCCTGAACATTCCAACTTCGAAGACGGCCAAAGCGGTGTTCATGGTGGCCGAGCCGGCCGGCCCTTTGCCCGCCGGCGCGCAACCCATCAGGCTGGGTGCGCGCGAGTTCTTTGTGTTTGCTGTGGTGCGCGGCGACATGGAGGTGAACGAGACCAAACTGGCTAACGCGGTGAAGGCCAAAGCGATGCGCCCTGCCACGGTGGATGAGATTCGCGCGATTGGCGCGGAGCCAGGTTATGGGTCGCCGGTCGGTGTGCGCGGGGCGTATGTTGTGGTGGACGATGTCATTCCCGGTTCGCCCAACCTGGTGGCCGGCGCAAATGAAGCCGGCTATCACCTGCTCAACGTCACCTGTGGCCGCGACTATCAGGCCGCGCTGGTGTGTGACATCGCCGCCGCGCGCGAGGGCGATGCCTGCCCGGAATGCGGCGCTGCTTTGCGCGCCTCACGCGGCGTTGAAGTCGGCAACATCTTCAAGCTGGGCACGCGCTATAGCGAAGCCATGAACGCCACATTTCTTGACAGGGATGGCAAAGCCAGGCCACTGTTCATGGGTTCGTATGGCATCGGTGTAGGCCGGCTGCTGGCATGTATTGCCGAAGAACATCACGACGAATATGGGTTGAAGTGGCCGGCCACAGTTGCGCCGTATCATGTTCATCTGGTGTCGCTGCGCAGCGCAGACGGCCGCGCCGAACAGATTGCTGCGCAAGTCTATGACGCGCTGTGGGCAGCCGGCGTCGAAACGCTATGGGACGACCGCGACGAGCGCCCCGGCGTCAAGTTCAACGACGCGGATTTGATCGGTCTCCCGGCCCGCGTGACGGTGGGCGAGCGCACGCTCAAGGCGGGCGGTGTGGAAGTGAAGCGGCGCGGGCAGCAGGAGAGCCGGCTGGCGGCTGTGGATGCCAATCTGCCCGCCCTTGTGCGCGAAGTGGTTTGGGGTCATGTGTCGGACTACTCCCAGAAGCCCGACGCCTGATTTCAGAATTCAGCCGCTTCGCGGGCAAGACGCGCAAACTGCGCAGGAGAAGTTGCCCCGCGCTGCAAGTCGTTGAGCAGGCGCGCCAGCCGCTCGTAGTCCACCGGCGCGCCAACCGCCCGCAATTCCTCGACAAAGCGGTGATCCGGCAGCGACACATCCAGGCGCCACGGTCGCGCCAGTCTGCGTTTCAGCCAACTGTGATAGCGTAACAGGGCTGCGTTGCGCTGGCCGGCCGCGCGCGACAGGTTCGCCATTGCCAGCACATACTCGCTCGGCTCGCGGCGGATGCGCAATTCCGGCATGACAAATGGCCGGCCGAAACGTCGGCCCGACCACACGATGTACGCGCCGATGAGCGCCAGGGCTAGCGACACCGCGAGGCCAGCCGGGGCGCCAAACAACCATCCCGACAGTGAAGGCGTCTGCCGGGCGCCGTGATGGAATTCATCGAAGGCGACGACACTGCCCGCCGGGATGAGGCCGGCCAGATTCAGGATCAGCCGCGCATTGGCCTCATCGCGTAGCCCTTCGTTTGTGAAAGGATATGTGCCGGCGAGCACGATGATGCGGCCGGCGCCCACGCCGCGCGAAGTGATGAGCACACCGTCGTCTACCCGCGCATGGATCACCGCGTCATTGGGCGGATCGAGCGCCAGCGCGTTGTCCTGGTTGTCGTGTCGCCATTGAAACTCGCCGACCGGCAGCGTTGCCAGCAAAGGCTGCGCCAGCGTCGTTGTGATCTGGCGCGTCTCGAGCAGGGCTGTGTCGAATCCAAACGCGCCAAGCGGGGATTCATCCAGCAAAGCGTATTGGGCAGGCCCGCGCCGGGAAATCGGATACGAGACCTCGCGCTCGAAGGCCAGCACCAGCAGCCCGCCGGCTTCGACCCATTGGCGCAGTGTCGCCAGTTCCTCGCGCGCAAAGGCGTATCGCGCGTTGGGCTGCAAGACGTATAACAGGCGGATGTCAGCGGGGATGCGATAGGGCCGGCCCTCGACCAGCCTGACGCGAAAGCCCATCGCCTCGTGCCAGCGCGCCAGCGCGACGCTGCCTGTTACGCCGTAGGCGCGCGCGCTCAGAGGCGGGCCGTCTGGCGCGCCGAGTTGCAGGCTGGCAGCCACAATCGCGCCGGCCAGCACCACCGCCACGGCAATCAGCGCCACTTTGAGATTCGAGCGTTGCGCAGCGATTTTCGACATGTGGCTACTGCTCATGGGTTTGCCGGCCTGTGGCTGGCAACGGCCAGATCGAAAAGCTCGCGCACGCGCGACTCGAACGCCGCGTATCCCTGCGGCGTGATGACGCGAAAGCCATACCACACGTCGTCGAACACCTCGACCACGGACTGTAATGCGCCGGCAAGCGCCGGCTGGCCGGCTATCTGGCGCACATATTCCCGATTCGTTTGCGTTCGGTCGTAGCGCAACGCCCCGCTCTCGTCCAGTTTCAGCAGGCAGGCCAGGTACAACATTCTCATTGCCAGCCGGTAATCCTGAATGGCCGAGGCTTGTTGCGCGCGCGTGACGGCTTCGACAGAAGTTGCCACTTCGGCGTCTGCCCCGGCGTCGCGGGAAGCGTCGCGCCGGCGCGCGGCAAAGAACCGGAACACTGTCGGCCCCAGCGCGACGATCAGGGCGATCACGCCGATGCCGCCGGCGATGATCAGCATCAGGCGGATCACATCGAGGCCGATGCGCGGGAGTTGCAGATCGGGCAGCGGCTGTGATGGCGTTGGGCGGGGCGCAGGCGTCGCCAGCGGGCGTTGCAGACTGGGATCGCTCAACACGGCGTCCAGTGACGCCAGCGCGTCATCAACCGGCTGGCCTCCGCCGGCCTGCATGGGCGCGCGTTGCTGCACTGCGGCATCGACACGTTCGACCGGCGCCGCGCGATCTGCGAGGGGCAGCGATGCGCTGGCCAGCGCCCACGGGGCGTGCAGGCCGGCGGCCGCAATGCAGGCAACAACGAGGGCAATCGCTTTGGTTTGGCGCACGATGGCGAGGATTATAGTGATGTGGCTCGATGCTATAATCTATCCTCTTCCGGGGAATGGCGCAGTCTGGTAGCGCGCACGGTTTGGGACCGTGAGGTCCCGGGTTCAAATCCCGGTTCCCCGATTGGACAGGCGCATTCGCATCTTACTTGACGCGCCTGTGTGAACTGTCTATACTGTAGTCGCCGCGCTGACCTGCTTAAGAACTCCAGGATGCCGCACGGTATGCAAGCGTTCGCGATGCCGATTGGGATGCGAACGCGATTGTGAATCGCCGGACGCGCGCAGTGACACTCGAGTATCTCGAGACCTCGTCATGGCGGACGATGCGCCCGCCAAACTCCAAATCGGATTGATGCTTGACAGAGTTGAATGGCAATTCAGCGAGGGGTGCGGAGTATACAAGAGCGAAATATAGTGAAGAGCAATATCCAGATATGAGCCCGAGACGAACCAGTTCAACCACCGCGGCTGCCCGCCCGGAAGAAACGCCGGCTGACTCGGACAGCGCGCGCGAAGCCGTTGAGGCAACCGCAAACGGCACCCATGCTCCTGATACGCCACCCAACGGCGCTTCGAATGGGGCTGCCAATCATGATGCGGCGAGTGGCACAGCAAGCGGCGCCGATGCGCGAGTCCCGGTTGACACCGAGCCGGCAAAGGAGGTTACCGCAGAAACGCAAGCCCCCCCACCTGCGCAGGCGACTGCATTGGCGCAGGCTGGTTCGACCCATATCAGCCCTCCGCCGCCAGCACAAGCACCCCCGACGCATCCGCCGCAACAGCATGGGCAGCAGCATGGGCAGCGGCCTCGTCGCAACATGATCGACATGGCGCAGCTCGAACGAGAAACGCTGGGCGACTTGCGCGATCGCGCCCGCGACATGGGCGTGTCGGGCTACAGCCGGCTCAAGAAAGATGACCTCATCATCCGCCTATTGCAGGCGCAGGCCGAGCGGCAGGGCTTTGAGCTGCGCGGTGGCGTGCTCGATGTGGTGGATGACAATATCGGCTTCCTGCGCGCAGAGCACTATCTGCCGGGCCAGGACGACATCTACGTGTCGCCCTCCCAGATCAAACGCTTCGGTTTGCGCACTGGCGACATGGTAGTGGGCCAGGTTCGCCCCCCCAAGGAAGGCGAGAAGTATTTCAGCCTGCTGCGTGTCGAAGCTGTCAACGGGCAGGATCCTGAGCAGGCCAAGAACCGGCCTATCTTTGAGAAACTAACACCTATCTTCCCGGACGAAATCTACAACCTGGAAGGCACCAACAAGCTCAGCATGCGCCTGCTGAATCTGGTCGCGCCGATCGGGAAAGGGCAGCGCGGCTTGATCGTAGCGCCGCCCAAGGTCGGCAAAACGACTTTCCTTAAAGACATCGCGAATGCGATCAGCGCGCGCTATCGCGACACGCATCTGATGGTGGCCCTCATCGCCGAGCGCCCCGAAGAAGCTACGGACATGGATCGCTCAGTGGAAGCCGAGGTGGTGTCGAGCACGTTCGACGAGCCGGTGCAGAATCACGTGCGCGTGGCAGAGATGGTGCTGGCGCGCGCCAAGCGTCTGGTCGAGTGCGGCAGGCATGTCGTCATCCTGCTCGACTCACTCACCCGCCTGAGCCGCGCCTATAACCTCACCGTGGCATCGAGCGGGCGCACGCTGTCCGGCGGCGTGGACCCGGCGGCCCTCTATCCGCCCAAGGCATTCTTCGGCGCGGCCCGCAACATCGAAGAAGGGGGCAGCCTGACCATCATTGCCACCGTGCTGGTGGACACCGGCAGCCGCATGGACGACATGATCTACGAGGAGTTCAAAGGCACCGGCAACATGGAGTTGCATCTGTCTCGCAAGCTGGCCGACCGGCGCATCTTCCCCGCCATCGACATCGAGCGCAGCGGCACGCGGCGCGACGAAATGCTGCTGGGCGAGAAGACCAGCCAGCGCACGTATCTCATGCGCCGCATGCTTTCCCAACTCACCACGCCGCAGCCTCAGGGTGCCGGCTACGACCTCACCAATGCCATGGAAGCGTTCCTGCAGCGCTTTGCCCGCACCAAGAGCAACGACGAGTTCCTCGCCTCGTTGACCAAGGACGGCATCTAGCGTCGCGCTTCAGGAGCGGACAGGCGGCTGGAATAATTCGACCGGGATGCCGTCCGGGTCGAGCATGTACAAGGCCCAGCCGCCTTTGTTGGCCCCGGCATCGATCTCAATCGGCGGCGAGCGGAACTGAACGCCTTTGCCTTTCAGTTCTTCGTAAGCCGCCGGCAGATTGTCCACATACAGCGAGAGATGGGCGCTGCCGGGCTGGTTTGTGCGTGGCACGGCCGGCTCGCCTCTCGGCACGGCATATTCAAATAACTCCAGCTTATGCGTCGAGTTGGGGATGGCCAGATGAGCGGCCTTGACCACGCAATCGGGGAAGCCCACGATGTCGCGGAAATACTGGTTGGTGATCTCGCGCTGCCAGAGCAGTTTGAAGCCCAACAAATCGACGTAGAAAGCCAGCGATCGCTCGAGGTTCGAGACGCTGAAACTGGTGTGGTCCGCTCCGGTAATGTTCATGGGGATGGCTCCATATCTTATCGAAAAGTTTGCCCTCAGATGCGATGGACTTACGGCATCAGTCACAAGTTAACGGAATAAAGCCGTTGTCAAGGGCTGCACCAGCCGGTTTTGCCAGTAAGATGCGTGAATGGCTGAACGCAACA
>DAOUDB010000289.1:0-10501 GCA_034431495.1 Thermoflexales bacterium | reverse complement strand
GCCTGCACGGGGATGGTGACGGCCTGTAGCACTCCCGGCAGGTCGTCGAGCGGGCTGAGGATGCGACCAATCTGTTCGCGCGCGTAGTTGCGCTCGTCGAAGCCGGTGTGAACGATGATGTAATCGACGCCCATCTCCTGCGCCTGGCGCGCGCGGGCCGGCTTGTCGGGGCACAGCATCACGTCGCACATGACCTTGCCGCCGTAGCGTCTGGCCATCTTCACCTGCTCGATGATGCTGGCGTCGGCGGCCTGGCCCATGACCACGACCATATTTGCGCCGGCCTTGAACATCACCTCGGCCTCCAGGCCGGCGCCGTCCATCGTTTTCAAGTCGGCCACGATAGGCACGGCGGGAAACTCGCGGCGAAAGGCTTGCACGCCGCGCATGCCCTCTGCCAGGATGAGGGGGGTGCCGGCTTCGAGCCAGTCCACGCCGGCGCGCACGGCGGCGCGCGCCAGTTGCATCGCTTCGTCCAGATCGATCACGTCGATGGAAACTTGAACCAGTGGGGTTGTTGTGCGCATGGCAGATCTCCTGTCCAATTGACTTGAACTGCGCAGGCGCGTCGCCGGAGGCGCATCGCACCGGGCGCATCGCCTATGCCCCGCGAGGGTTGAAATATTTCTCGCGCATGCGCTTGAGGAACGCGATGGACTCGCGCATCTCGTCCATGCCGTTCATGCCATCCTCGATGCTGACCCAGCCGGCATAGCCTGCCGCGCTCAGGATGGTGAAGATGGCGTCGTAATCGTTCAATCCCTTGCCGGTCACGCCGTGCCGCAGGTTGGGCGAGTAGCCCAGCGTGCCGTCACTCTGCTTCAGCTCTTCCAGCGTCGCGCCTTCGGCCAGATAGCGGTCGCTGGCGTGCATGGTCACCACGCGATCCTTCACGGCGCGCAGCAGGTCGAGGGGGTCGTCGCCGGCCACGATGGCGTTCGAGGGGTCGTACTGCACGCCAAAGTAAACGCGCTCTGGGATGGCGTTGACGATGCGCAGGAACACGTCTTTCTTCTGCGCGAACTCCGGGTATTTCCAGAAGCCGTCCTTGTAGTGGTTCTCCATTGCCAGCACCACGTCGTATTCGCGGGCCACCGGGATGAGGCGGGTGATGGCATCGACCACCCAGGCGATGCCCTGCTCGATGGGCACTTCGGGGAAACGCTGGCCGCTGAGAACGCGACAGGCCGGGCGGGGCTGCCCCGGCTGCTGCGGGCCGGCCAGTCGGCGCGTGATGCGAATCAACTCACATTCACGGTCCCAGGCCCGCCGGCGCACATCGGGATCGGGGTTGGCGAAGTCGGGCGAGCAGCACAACATGGGCATTTCGAAGCCGGCGGTGTGGATGGCTTCGCCCACCCGGTTGATGTAGTCGTCGTCGAGGCTGGTGAAAAAGCCGTCGTACATCTCCAGCCCTTCCGCGTCCAGCGCGCGGGCCATCTCGATCCATTCAAAGACAGTCATGGTGCGCCGGCCGGCGATGTCGTCGATATAGCACTTGGGGAATGCGGCTATCTTCATGCCATGCCTCCGAATCTGCTCACTGCGATGCGCCTGCAACTGTATCACGGTGGCCGGCGCAAGGGGGCCGGCAGGGTCGCGCGCAAATCAACGCGCGCCTGACAGCGCAAGAAATCTTGGCGCATCCCTTCTCTGGCACAGATCGAAAACGTAGATATACTCAATCGAAACAAGACACTGATTGTTTAGCCTGGTATCGAAACATGCGATCGCACACGAGGTCATGAAAACGCGAATCGCCCAATCGGCCCGCGCCGGCCGGCCCGTCCATCTGCGCAACGCCGGCGGCCGGCGCGCGGCCATCCTGCAAGAGGCGCAGCAGCGCGGCCGCGTGGCGGTGGGCGATCTGAGCCGCCGGCTGGGTGTGTCTGAGGTGTCGATTCGGCGCGACCTGGAGTACTTGCACGACAAAGGCTTGTTGCGTCGCACGCACGGCGGGGCCGAGGCATTGCCCCTGCTCGCGCGAGGGCTGACGCCGTTCGATGCCCGCCTGTTGCAACGCGCCGAGGTCAAACAGGCCATCGGCAAACGGGCGGCTGAGTTGATGCGGCCGGGTGAGGTGGCGCTGATCGACTCTGGCACTACGGCCCTGGCAGTGGCCCGCCAGTTGGGCGCCGTGCTGCCGGACGGCGGATTAACGATCGTCACGCGCTCCCTTGCTATCGCTTCGGAGCTGCGCTATCGCCGCCATGCGCGTCTGATCGTGCTGGGCGGCGTGTACCAACCGGAGTTCGACACATTTGTGGGCGCTTCGGTCGAAGCGGCTCTGAAAGAGCTGCATGTGCATCGGCTGTTCGTTGGAACGGATGGTGTGACGATTGAGCGCGGCCTGACCACTGACAACGTGCTGGAGGCCGGCCTGTTTCGCATCATGGCCGAACGCGCCGATCATGTGATTGTGGTGGCCGATTCCAGCAAGATCGGCGTGGATCATTTGCAAGTCGTGTTGCCGTTGCGCCAGGTCAACACGTTTGTCACCGACTGCGACGCGCCGGCCCGCTTTGTGGCGGCCTTGCGCGAACGTGGCATTGAGGTGCTTCAGGCCGCGTGAGCGAAACGCGCCATCGGCCAATCTGGCCGGAGTAATGGCGCCAACTCTGCGCTATTTGAGGAGGTTCAGATATGACAACTTCATCGGTCTGGTGGCGGGAAGGCATTGACTTTAGCCAAATCCCGCGCATGGTCACAGACAGCCCCGGCCCGAAATCGCGCGAAATGCACGCGCGGGCCGCCGGCATCATCAAAGGCCTGTCTTCACAGGTCAAGCTGCACCCGGTGTGTTTCAAGGAAGGCTTCGGCGTCACGCTCACAGACGTGGACGGAAATGTGTATATCGACTTTTCGTCCGGCATCTACGTGACCACACTGGGCCACTGCCACCCGAAGATCTCGCAGGCGGTGGCGAAGATGGCCGGCACGCTGATGAACTGCCATGACTTCACCACGCCGGTGAAAACCGCGCTGCTGGAGAAGATGGTCGAAGTGCTGCCCACAGGATTGAACGGCGTGCAGTTGTACGATTCGGGCACGACGGCGGTCGAGGCTGCCATTCGCGCCGCGCGTGCCTACACCGGCAAGCACGAGTTTCTGGGCTTCATGATGGACTTCCACGGCAAGAGCGGGCACTCGGTCAGCCTGGCCAAGATGAACAACACCAACGGCGCCGGCCGGGCGCAGGGCTTTTACATGCTGCCCAAGCCGGACCCTTACCGCCCCCTCTTCAAGAAAGCCGATGGCACAATCGACACCGACGCATTCTTCGACTTCTACGAGTATTTCATCGACAATGCCACAACCAAACAGATCGCCGCAGTTGTGTTGGAGCCGATACAGGGGTGGGGTGGGTCCGTCATCCCGCCAGATGATTTCATTCCCAAACTTAAGGCATTTTGCGAGCGGCACAAGATGCTGTTGATCGCCGACGAAGTGCTGACCGGCATGGGCCGCACCGGCAAGTATCTGTGCATGGAGCATTGGGGCGTCACGCCTGATATCGTCACCCTGGGCAAAGGGTTCGGCAACGGCTTTCCGGTGACGGCGATGGTGGCGAAGGAAGAAATCAAGGAGTCGTTCGAGAAGATCTCTGCCTCGACCAGCTACGGCGGCAACCCGATGGCCTGCGCGGCCGCGCTGGCTTCGATCCAGGCGATCGAGGAAGAGGGCCTGTTGGAAAACGCGCAACGGCTGGAACGCTTCTTCCTCAAGCGCATGGCGCGCATGAAGGCCGAGCACAAGATCGTAGGCGATGTGCGGGCCAAAGGCTGTCTGCTGGGCATCGAGCTGGTGAAGAATCTGGAGACGAAGGAGCCGTTCGATGAGGCCGGCAAGCGCGTCTATCAGAAGGCGTTCAAGAAGGGCCTGGCCTGGATACCCGCCGGCCACATCCTGCGCCTGTCGCCGCCCATCATCATGGACGAAGAAATCGCCGCCAAAGGCATGGACATCGTGGACGAGGCGATCTGGGAGACGGAGCGCGAACTGGGCTACGCGTGAAGGGGCGCATTTCGTGTTGTGTATTTCGTATTTCGTATTGCGTATTCCGTATTCTGTCGCGCTCCGGGCAAGCCCAACACACAACACGCAGTACGCAACACGCAACACGCAATACCCCATACGTGCCACGAGGTCAGTCATGGCAAGAGAACAAGCGCAGTGGGTGCTGGACTTTGAATTGCAGGGCGCGGCGCGTGAGGAGGCGCTGGCCCGGGCGGACGCCATTCTCAAGGGGTGGGGACTGGTGATGCCGGCCGGCGAACCGCTCACACCCCACTTTGGCCTGGGCGACTTCTATCGCATCGGCGAGATCGAATACTGGATTGTCAACGACCGCGTCAACAACTATTGCGGCAAGTTTCTCTTTCTGTTCGACGGTCAGCGTTGCCCGTTGCATCATCACACGATGAAGGACGAGACGTTCTACATCGTGCGGGGGCGGGTGAGTATGACAGCCGGCGACAAAACCTGGGTGATGCAGCCGGGCGAGGTGTTCAAAATGGCGCCGGGCGTGGCGCACACCTTTGCTGCCGTGGACGGGCCGGCGCTGGTGCTGGAAGTGTCGCTGCCGTCCATCGAACACGACAACTTCTTTGCCGACTCGCGCATCGGCAATAACGGCGTGATCTAGGGATGTGAACACATGAAAACCTACACCATCGGCGTGATCGGGGCCGGCTTCATGGGGCGCACCCATGCCTACGGCTGGACCGTTCTGCCATTCTTCTACAACAAGCTCGGCTATCGCTGTGTCTTGAAGGGCGTCTGCACATCCAGGCCGGAAACAGCCGAGGCGGCCCGCCAGGAACTGGGCTTCGAGCGCGCCTATCCAGATGCCACGAGCATGATCGCCGACCCGCAAATCGACGTGATTGACATCGCCTCGCCCAACACGTTCCACAAGCAGGCGATTCTGGCGGCAGCGCAGGCCGGCAAGCCCATCTACTGCGACAAGCCCCTCACCGGCAATCTGGATGATGCGCTGGAGATTGAGCGCCAGGTGAGCAATCCGGCGCGCGCCGGCCAGATGACGCTGCAATATCGCTTCTATCCGGCCACCCTGCGCGCCCGGCAGATGATCGAGGCCGGCGCGATCGGCGACATCATTTGCTTCCGCGTGGCCTATCTGCATTCGGGCAACGTCGCGCCGGGCAAGCGCCTGGCCTGGAAGGATTTGCGCGCCTACGGGGCCGGCGTGTTGTACGACCTCGGCTCGCACGCCATCGACCTGCTCACCTGGCTGTGCGGGGCCGGCCTGCGCGAGGTGTATGCGCAGCAGAAGACGCTGCACCGCCGCCGGCCTTCATACAGCAACCCAGCCGTGCTGGTTGAGCAGGATTCCGATGACATGACCCTCATCAATGCCACGCTAACCAATGGCGCAATCGGCAGCATCGAGGCGTCTAAGATCGCCACCGGCGCGCAGGACGAATTGCGCTTCGAGATTCACGGCACGCGCGGCGCATTGCGCTTCAACCTGATGCAGGCCAACTATCTGGACTACTTCGACATGGCCGACCCTGAAACGCCGCTGGGCGGCACATCGGGGTTCAAGCGTATTCACTGTGTGCAACGCTACGACCCGCCGGCCGGCTTCCCTGCGCCCAAAGGCACGATCGGCTGGCTGCGCGGGCATGTGCACTGCCTGTACTCGTTCATCGACGCCGTTCACACTGGCCGGCCTTTCGACCCCTCGCTGGCGCGCGGCATCGAGTTGGAAAAGTGGCTGGCCGCCATCGCCCATTCCGCCCAGGCCCATTCCACCGTCACCATCGATTAGCCCTTGCCCCGGCACTCGCCACTCAGCACTCAGCACTTACCATGAACTGCGTCCTCGCCCTTGACCTGGGCACCACCGCCTTCAAGTGCGCGCCGGCCAATGCAGACGGGTTGTTGGCCGAGCCGGTCACGGTTGGCTATGCGCTCGACTACGACGCTGGCGCAGTGACGTGCGAGCCGGAGACCTACGTACGCGCGGCAGAGCAGGCGCTGGTCGAAGCGGCGCAATCGGCGCATCGCGCCGGCTTCACCGTGCAGGCCATCGGCATCTCGTCGCAGGCGCAAACGTACATCCCGTTCGATCACGATGGCAGGCCCCTGCAGAAAGCCATTGTCTGGACGGATGGCCGCGCTGTGGACGAGGCGCAGGAGGTTGGCCGGCTGATCCCCGACTTTGCCCGGCATTCCGGCTTTCGCGCGCCGTTGCCCGAATTGTTTCTGCCCAAAGTGCGCCACTTCGCCCGACACGCCGGCGTCGCATTGCAACAGGTGTGGAAGTTCGCGCTGCTCAACGAGTTCATCATCCATCGCCTCACCGGCGCGATGTATGGCGACACCACCAACCAGGGCATGAGCGGCTTCTATCACATTGCTGACCGGCGCTGGTCGCGCGTGGCACTGGACTACGCCGGCATCCGCGCCGATCAGTTGGCCGAAACCGGGCCGGCGGCGTCGCTCAGCCGGCCCCTGCAAGGACAATGGTCTGATCGTCTGGGGATCGACCCTGTGCCCGTGTATTCGTGCGGCAACGATCAGAGCAGCGCGGCAGCCGGCGCCGGCCTGTCTGGTGAAGGCGGCGTGGTGTGCAACTTCGGCACGGCGATGGTTGTCTATGCGCTGAAGGATGAACTGCCGGCCCAACTGCTCGATAAACAGATTGCCGGCATCAGCCCGCTCACCGGGCGCTATTTTCTGCTGGGGGTCGAATCGGAGTGCGGCAATGTGTTGGATTGGGCGCATCGCGTGTTCTATGCCGGCCGCGCCTTCGAAGACATGCTGACAGATGCGCTCACGCTCGACGCGGCAAAAGACAGCCTGCCGCAGGTTGCCTTGCCCGGCGGAGGCCGGATCGAGTTGCGCGGCCTGACGGTCGGCCATTCAGGCCGGCACATTGCGCGCGCATTGCTTGAGTTTTACGCCGACACGTTCGGCGCGCTGTTGAATGGCGTTGCCGGTAGCGTGACAACGCAACGCTTGTGGGCAGCCGGCGGTTTGTCACGCAGTGATACCTGGCTGCGCCTGTTGAACGACCGTTTGGGGATCGCCTTGCAGCGCTCGACTGTGCACCAGCCGGGGCCGGTCGGCATTGCCCGCATCATTCAACAAGCGTGGCAGACGGGAGCGCCATGACATCATGCACCGTGCGTCAACGCTTCGAGGAGGCGCTGGCCGGCGAGGACATCGGCCAACCGATCTATGCCGTCTATGACTGGTTCGTGCGCAATCGTCCGATCGACTGGCCGTCCTTGTTCGCGCAAGGATTGGGCATCATCGCGCATGCCGATCTGGTGGTAGTCGAGCGGCCCAATGTCCGGATTGAGGAGACGATTACCGAGACCCTGCAGGGCCGGCGGCGCGATGTGCGCTGGATCACCGATGCCGGCGAGTTGCATGAGTGGTATCTGGGCGAGTGGCGGCAGGAATATTTGATCAAGCAGCCGTCGGACTATCGCATCATGTGGCGTGCGCTGGAGGGACGCCGCGTCCGGCTTGCGCCGGAGATCTACGAACAGATGGAGCGATGGGTCGGCGCGCGCGGCATCACGCTGGGTCAACTGGGCCGCACGCCGTTCCAGGAAGTTCAGATTGACATGGCCGGCCTGGAGCGGTTCTCCATTGACCTGGCCGACCGGCGCGCCGAGTTGTTCGAATTGTTGGAGTTGATGACGGCGCACAAGCTGGAAGAATTCAAACTGGCAGCGCAGGGGCCGGCGCGCTACATCAAGCTCTGGGAAAACCTCAGCATCGAAACGATGGGGCCGGCGCAATACCGGCGCCACCTGGTTCCGATCTACCAACGCATCCTGGATATCCTGTCGGCTTCGGGCAAGCGCTTGCTGACCCACTATGATGGCAAGCTGCGCTGCATCGCCGGCGAGATCGCAGCGCTTGACTTCGATGGCATCGACTCGTTCACCGAAGCACCGGAGGGAGACATGACAGTGGCCGAGGCGCGCGCGCTCTGGCCGGACAAGTTCCTGTGGTTGCACCCCAACCTGGGCTGGTACAGCCTGCCCGAGCGCGAGATGATCGGACGGATTGAGCGCATGATCGCCGATGCCGGCCCGCGCCGCTTCTGTCTGATGATCAGTGAGGAAGTGCCGCCGGACTGGCAGCGCGCCGTGCCGGTGGTGTTGGACGCACTGCGCGCGCGTAGTGCGCAAATGAGAAGCGAGCATGGAACATCGATTTGAATACCTGACCTCGGAAGAATTGAAACCATTTATCGAGCGCAAGGCGCTCATCATCATGGGCATTGGCACCATCGAAGAACATGGGGCGCACTTGCCCACCGGCACCGACTGGTTCATTACTCAGCGCTTCACGGACGATCTGGCGGCGTACCTGCATGCGCACAGCCAGGTGCCGTTCCTGACATTGCCGGCCATTTGGACCGGCTATTCGGCCAGCCTGATGCAGGCCTGGCCGGGCACCATCCGCATGGCGACGCGCACAGTGATGGACATGATGCGCCAGATCATCGGCTCGTTGTGCGAGATGGGCTTCGACAAGTTTCTCATTCTCAACGGTCACGGCCATCACACGGAGTTGTTGCGCGTGGTGGCGCGCGAAGTGGCCGACGACCACGGCGTGTTTCCGGCGGTGGTCAACTTCCTGAGTCTGGGCGCAAAGGAGTACAACGCCGCGCGCACCGGCCCGGCCGGCACCAGCATCCATGGCGGCGAGGATGAGACCTCGGTCATGCTGCACTACGGCTACCCGGTAGATCAGTCGAAGTACACCACCGTCGATCATGTGCATTACCACACCGATTTCATGGCCGGCGACAACTACCTCGGCTCGACCAAAGTGTTCTGGTCCACCTGGGAATACAACCCCAGCAAGACCGGCCTGTTGGGCGACCCCACGCCTTCCACGCCGGCGCTGGGCAAAGTGCTGGTCGAAGCCGCGGTTCAACACCTGGCCCGCTTCGTCGAAGAATACTGGCGCCATCGCAACCCCGAATAGCCACCGGTCATCTGCATCCGTCAGCCGTCATCTGTTGTCTGTTATCTGTGATCTGACATCTGACACCCAACACCCAACACCCAACACCTGCCAGGAGCGCAACCATGACCCAGAAAATCAAAGTGGGCGTCTTCGGCGCCCGGCGCGGCACGACCATGATCGGTGTGATGGCGCGCCATCCCGACGCGGAGCTGGTGGCCGTGTGTGACTACGACCCGCGCGTGCAGGCGCACATTCAGAAGCTGGCCAGCGAGTACGGCGTCAACATCACCTGCTACGCTGATTTCGAGCAGTTTATGAACCACGACATGGACGCGGTGGTGCTGGCCAACTACGCCACCGAGCATGCGCCGTATGCAGTGCGGCTACTCGATTCGGGCCGGCATGTCACCAGCGAAGTGTTGGCCGTGCAGACCATGGCCGAGGCGGTGGCGCTGGTCGAAGCCGTGGAGCGCAATCCAAAACAGGTATACGCCTACGCGGAGAACTACTGTTACTTTCGCGGCACGATGGAGATGCAGCGCCTGTACCGCGCCGGCGTGATCGGCGAGTTCCTGCACGGCGAAGGCGAATATGTCCATGATTGCGAGAGCATCTGGGTCGATATCACGCGCGGCGAAAAGGATCACTGGCGCAACTGGGTTCCGTCCACCTTTTATTGCACGCATGCGATCGGCCCGATCGTCACGATCACCGGCACGCGCCCGACGAAGGTTGTGGCGTTCGAGACGCCTAACCTCAACAAGCGCCGCTTTGGCTGCCGCAGCGGTGATGGCGCCGTGATGGTGTGCCAGATGAGCAACGGCGCGACGGCTAAGTTCCTGCCGTGGGCCAACTTCAAGCGCCTGCCCGAGGCGATCTGGTACGCCGTGTACGGCACGAAAGGCATGATGGAGACTGATCGCTGGGGCGAGATATTCAACCGCGTTAACGTGTATGTGGAGGGCGACGAACATGCCGCCACGAATACCAGTTACACCGCCCGGCCTCATCTGGAGACCGAGCTGTCGCGGCGCATCGGCGGGCACGGCGGCTCGGACTTCTTTACGATGCACTTCTTCCTCGAAGCGATTTTGGGCCGGCCCGGCGGCGCCAACATCATCGACGTGTATCAGGCGCTCGACATGACCCTGCCCGGCACGCTGGGCTATCGCTCCATCTGGGAGGGCAACGCGTCGCTGACCGTGCCGGATTTGCGAGACAAGAATCTGCGCGAGCAGTATCGCAACGACCATTGGTGCTGCGATCCGAAGCTGGCCGGGCCGGGGCAGCCTGAGCATAGTTGCTCGTGGGAGGATGTGCGCGTGCCCGATGATGTGTACACGCAACAGCAGGCCGCCGCTGCCGCGCGATGAGGAATGGCCGGCGCAGACCCGTGTCCTAGAATACAGTGATGCCTGCGTTGACTGTGCCGCATCCCATTCAGTATCAGGGCAGCAAGCGCCTGCTTGCGCCAATGATCCTGCGCTTCCTGCCGGATCACACACCGCGCCTGGTGGAACCGTTTGCCGGCACAGCC
>DAOUDB010000288.1:0-2981 GCA_034431495.1 Thermoflexales bacterium | reverse complement strand
TGGGCCGCGCCGGCTGGCGCCAGTTGGTGCTGGTCAAGCACGTCAAGTCATTCGTGCTCGACGCTGCCGGCGCCTGTCCACAGGCGCTGTTGGCAGCCGTGGAAGCGACCAGGTTGGCCCGCGAACTCAATGATCCGGCGCAATTGGCGCTGGTCACCAGCCGGCTGGCTTGCTTGCTGCTCTTCGACGGCCAGGTGGACAAGGCGCTATACACCGCCTCTACGGCGCTTGAACTGGCGGAGGGGACAGCCAATGCGGTGGCGCGCGCAGAAAGCCTGGGCAGCCTGGCAATAGTGTTCAGCGCGCAGGGCGACTTGCGGAAAGCCATCGACATGAGCAACGCAGCGCTGCAGATCACCCGCCAGCAGGCCCAACAGGAGTCCGGCGCGCAGGACTCGATGTTTACGTTATTGCTGGAGCACTGCCGGCTGCTCGCCCTGTTGTCGCAGGATGAGACCCAGCAGACCCCCGAAGCGCAGGACGCCCCGCTGGCCGACGCGCTAGCTATGGCGCGCGAGGCCGCGGCGCTGGCAGAAGAGACTCAATCTGTCCGCCGGCGTGTGCAGGCATATGCCCGCATTGGGGCGCTCCAAGCGCTGCAAGGAGAGCCGAAACTCGCCCTGGCAACCCTGCAGCATGCAGAGTCGCTGCGCGCCGAGATCAGCGACAACTATGTTGGAGCCATTCACCTGTGGCAGGCCATTGCCACAGAGATGATAGATCGGCGGGAAACGGCAAAGGTGAAGCGCGCCTATGAGTTGGTCAACACAGATGCCAGGGTGCGCGGCCAAACCTACTTCATCAACGCCGAGGGCAATCGGGCAGTAGCAGCGTATCGGCGGAGAACCGGACAAACACGCCAGCTAGCTGAATTCGCGCAGACCTGGCAGTCTGAAGCCGCTTCGCGCAACCACATCGCGAAGCCGCAGATCACCGTAGTCGAGCACGAGTTCTGCGTCCGCGCCTTCGGCCCCGGGCAGATCTGGCGGGGCAAGGATCTGATGAACCAGTCCGATTGGCAGTGGAATATCCCACGCGAGATTTTCTTTTACATGCTGACGATCCAGCAAGCATCTCGCGACCAAATCGGGCTGGATTTCTGGCCGGATTCGTCTACAACCACCCTGCAAAACAGCTTCCACAGCGCCAAATTTGCCATCCGCAAGGCGCTGGGCAAGCCCGGCATCGTCTACAAAGACGGCACTTACCTGGTCAACCCCGAACTCGACTACATCTATGATGTGGACGAATTTCGCCGGTGGATTGCGACAGCCGATTTGAGCAATCCAGCACTGGCATTGTCACATCTGGCGAATGCGGCAAATCTCTATCGCGATGATTTTCTGACAGACTCTGGATATGACTGGGCAGCAACCATCCGCCGACAATTGCGCGAACAATTTATGGTGTGTTGCGTCAACCTGGGAAAATGCGCGCTACAACTTAACCCTGTGGACCACAATCTGGTTCCTGCGCTGAACGCGATGGAGCACGCCCTCACTCTCGACCCTCTACGCGAAGATATTGCCCGGCTGGTCATCTCATTGAATGGCCGGCTTGGCAACCGGAACGCGGCAATCACGGTCTATCAGCGCCTCGGCGAGACGCTCGAAAAAGAACTGGGAGCAGCGCCCGAACCCGCTACTGAAGCCGCATTTCGCGCGGTGGTGAGCGGCTGATTCCCACTACCGGGATCGCATTACGTCCAGACATAACACACAATCCGATCAACCTGCCTGCAAGCCCGAACACAGCGATCACACCACGAAACAACCCACAGAGTCCACATAGACTCCAGCATCCATCCGCCCACATAGTTTCCCACATACCCACCCTCTACACTGGGTACCAATCTATTCGTAAACACAGTAAAGAACCCTAGAGAGGTAACCCATGAAAACCATCCGCAAGATCATCGTTGTGATTGCCGCAATTGCGCTTTCGACAGTTATGTTTGTTCCCGCACAGCCGGCGATGGCCTGCCCAAGCTGTGGTGGCCCGGTCATCATCCTGGGCGGATCAGGTGGCGGTGAATAACTCCATTGCACGCCAACGAGTGGAGGCAAACATGGTTGCACTCAGCGTTGAGATGAACCGCCTACTCGGCCTGGCACTGCTTGATCCTCGGCTGCAAGCGCAGATCTTCAGCGAGAAACGCGCAGAAGCACTCAGGGGCTTCGAGCTGTCGCATCATGAGCATGCGCTTCTCATGAACAGCCAGGCGCGCACTCTCGCGGATCTGGCGTCCGACATCTGCGCCAAAACCAATTCCGGAACGGACAAGTGCCCTGTCTGGCTGACTGTGAACGGCGAGGTCGACACCCGAAGCTTCCGAAGCCAGGCACTCCCCGACTCAACCAGTGCAAACGCGCCAGCGTTTCAGCGCATGCTGAACGACCTGACAGCGCAGCTTGCCGGCATTGAGGCCGAACAGGAATATCATCAAGGGTATCACGCAGCTTAATGAACGCACATCAAAGTCTCCCGTCGATCCAGAGCTGCGCATATCACGGCCTGAGCGTGGGGAGGAGAGCATGAAAGTCCTGCTTGTCGATGACCACGAGCTATTTCTTGAGGGACTCCACACCTTCCTGACGTTGCGAGGCTTCAATATTGTTGGCACGGCGCACGACGGCTATGAGGCGATTGCGCAGGCGCGCGCGTTGCGCCCGGACGTCATCCTGATGGATATGCAGATGCCCCGCTGCACCGGCAAGGAAGCCATGCGCCAACTCAAGTCCGAAATGCCCAACATCCAGGTGATCCTCATGACCATGACCAACAATCCGGAGGAACGCCGCGAGATGCTTCGGGAGGGCGCCACGGCCTATTTTGTAAAGAGCGTCGACCCAGAGGAAATGCTCAAGTTGCTGGCCAGCACCGACCGTGCGCGCCGCAACGACGACCTCTCTATGGCTGCCTGAGAGCAGCTTCGCCCATGATAAACACAGGCGTGGCCGGCTGTGGTGTTGCCGGCCACG
>DAOUDB010000287.1:0-4557 GCA_034431495.1 Thermoflexales bacterium | reverse complement strand
ACAAAAGGGTGGCGCGGCAACGCCACGGGCTGGGCTGCCTGGGCTGTGGTGGATGACATTGGCAGATCCGGTGGAATCCAGCGCGCGATGACGCTGATTTGCCGGGGAGGCAGCTCTTGCACGCCGCGCAGAAAGACACGCGGCGGCATATCCAACCGCAGACCCATTTGCACCATGATCTGGCGCGCGTTTTCAGACAGTTCATCGGCCAGATTAGGATGAAAGTATTCCAGAGGCGCCAGGTCCTGCTCGCTGAGATTGACCCAGAAATGGTTCGGCGCAACAAGTTCACCCTGCGCGCCCGGCGCCTGAGCATCCTCGATCGCCTGCACGAGCGCACGCAGCACAGTCTGCGGTTGCAGGCGCTCACCCAACAGGCGCGCCAGCGACCCCTCGATCAGTCTTTGGGCCAGGTCCTCGAATCGATACATGGCTGAAGTGTCCGATGTTGGATGTGGCGATTGTACCTGTCCCGGCCGGTGGGGCGCGTTTTCCTGTGAGGGCAATGGGCATACAAAGCAGGGCAAGCCCGGCGGCTTGCCCTACAGGCATGCTCACTGCGCGCAACACGCGAAGGGGCGGCATGGAGGCGGCGCGCTACTGTGATCTGTCATCTGCGATCTGTCGTCTGTTGTCTGTTCTCCCTCGTCTGCCGCAAATCGCTTATGATGACCGCCTATGAAGCTCAAGCAGACGACGCGCGGCTTGTTTCGCGCGATGCGTCCCCGGCAATGGACCAAGAATGTGTTTATCTTTGCCGCCCTGGTGTTCGACGGCAAGCTGTTCATCTTTCCTTACCTGCGCGACACCGTGATCGGATTCGTGGTGTTGTGCCTGTTGTCAAGCGCGGTCTATCTGATCAACGATGTGGCCGATGCGCCGGCCGACCGGCTGCACCCGACCAAGCGCAACCGGCCCATCGCGCGCGGCGATGTGTCGCCAGGGCTGGCGCTGGCATGGGCCGGCGCGCTGTGCATCATCTCGCTGGGCGTCGCCTTCGCGCTGGACACCGTCTTTGGCGTGATCAGCCTGGGCTACTTCGCGCTGATGACGCTATACACGTTCCGGCTGAAGCACGTCGTCATTCTGGATGTGTTGGTGATCGCGTCGGGGTTTGTGCTGCGCGTGGGGGCCGGCGCGGCGCTGGCCGACGCCATCCGCTTCTCGCCGTGGATGTATGTGTGCATGATGCTGCTGGCGCTGCTGCTGGGCTTCGGCAAGCGCCGACAGGAGATTGTGGAATTGAACGGCAACAACAGCACGCGCGCCATTCTCAACGAGTACAATCAAGCCCTGCTCGATCAGATCATCGGCATCATCACCGGCGCCACCATCGTGTCCTATGCCCTGTACACGTTCTCCGCGCCGCAGTTGCCAAAGAACCACACCATGATGTTGACCATTCCTTTCGTGGTGTATGGCCTGTTCCGCTACCTGTATCTGGTGCATGTGAAGGGCGAGGGGGGCGCGCCGGACGAACTGGTGCTGACTGACCGGCCGATGCAAGTTGCGCTGGGGTTGTGGGCGCTCTCGGTGGTGCTGGCGTTGTACGTGTTGCCGGCAGGGTGAGAGCAGGAGCAAGGACGAGAGCAAGAAAGCATTGGTGATTGAGAACATGCATCAGCCTGTGGAACGCTCTGCGTGCGCCAAGGTCATCTTGTGCGGCGAACATGCCGTGGTATATGGCCGGCCGGCCATTGCCTTTCCGCTGTCTCATTTGCGCGCGCGCGCCCGCATCGAGCCGTCCGAGCAGTCATTTCGCATCCTGGCGGCCGATCTGAATCGCCTCTACACGGCTGAGGATGACGCAGATCGCTCACTGATACGGCTGGCGGCTGCCGCGATGAACTTTGCGCGACCGACCGGCGCGCAGCTTGCAACCCTGCGCGCCCAACTGACGCTTACATCCGACATTCCCGCTGCGGCGCATCTGGGCAGCAGCGCGGCGGTGTCGGTGGCAGTGGCACGCGCAGTGGCTGCCTATGCCGGCCATGAATTGACCTCCGCCGAGGCCAGCGCGCTGGCGTTCGAGGCGGAGAAGATGCACCATGGCACACCCAGCGGCATCGACAACACGGTGGTGGCCTACGAGCAGCCGGTGTGGTTTGCGCGCGCGTCGGGGGCAGGCGAGGCCGGCTCGCCTGAGATCGAGCCGATCGCCATCGCCGCGCTGCCGCATCTGGTCATCGCCGACACCGGCCTTTCGACGCCCACGCGCATCCCGGTGGGCGACGTGCGCCGGGGCTGGGAATCGAATCCGGCCGCTTACGAGCGGCTGTTCGACCGTATCGCCGACGTGGTCAGCGCAGCGCGGCAGGCCCTGCTTGTCGGCGACTGGGAGCGCCTGGGCCGGCTGATGGATGAGAATCATGCCCTGCTATCTGAGCTGGGCGTGTCGTGCGCGGAACTGGACGCGCTGTGCGAAGCGGCGCGCCGGGCCGGCGCGCTGGGCGCAAAACTGTCGGGCGGCGGGCGCGGCGGCAACATGATCGCGCTGGCGCGCGACGCGCAACACGCCGCCCTGTTGCGCGAGCATTTGCTCGCAGCCGGCGCAAAGCGGGTGATGTGATGCAATCCAAAATCCCAAATCCAAAATCCCAAATCGAGCGTGCCCCGTTCTCCATCGACATCTATCAATCCCCTTTCACCACGCGCTATGCCGGACCGGCCATGCGCGCCATCTGGAGCGAGCGTCACAAACGGCTGCTGTGGCGGCGCGTGTGGGTGGCGCTGGCCGAGGCACAGCACGAGCTGGGCATCGTCAGCGCCGAACAGGTGGCCGATTTGCGCGCCCACGCCGACGATGTGAACGAAGCCAGCATTGCGCGCGCGCTGGAGATCGAACACGAGATTCATCACGACCTGATGGCCGAGGTGCGCGCATTTGCCGAACAATGCGCCGTTGGGGGCGGCATCATTCACCTCGGCGCCACGTCGATGGACATCGAGGACAACGCCGACGCCCTGCGCCTGCGCGAGGCGCTGGATGAAGTGATAGCCGGCCTGAGCCGGCTGATCACCGCGTTCGCGGATAAGGTGGAGCACTACGCAGACACGCCGGGCATGGCATTCACCCACCTGCAACCGGCCGAGCCAACCACCATCGGCTATCGTCTGGCGCAATACCTGCAAGACCTTTTGATTGACCTGGAGCAAATGCGCCAGATTCGGGCCGGCATCCGGGGCAAAGGCTTCAAAGGCGCGGTGGGCACGAGCGCGTCTTATCTGGAGTTGATCGGCCCACAGCCAGAGCAGCCGGGTGACACAGACGCTCACGTGCTTGAACAGCGCGCCCTGAGCAAACTCGGCCTGTTGGCTTTTCCGGTCGCCACACAAACCTACCCGCGCAAGCAAGACTGGCTGGTGGTGAACGGCCTGGCCGGCCTGGCGCAATCGCTCTACAAATTTGCCTTTGACCTGCGCGTGCTGCAATCACCACCCATCGGCGAGTGGGCCGAGCCGTTTGGGGCGAAGCAGGTCGGTTCGTCAGCCATGCCCTTCAAGCGCAACCCGATCAATGCGGAGAAGATCGATTCGCTGGCGCGTTATATCGCCACGCTGCCGCGCGTGCTGTGGGACAACGCCGCGCATTCGCTGCTCGAACGCACGCTGGACGACTCGGCCAACCGGCGGGTCGCGCTGAGTGAAGCGTTTCTGGCGACGGACGAGATCATTCGCACAGCCGAGCGCATCGTAAGCGGCTTGCGGGTGAACACAGGGCAGGTGACGCGCGCGATGCAAGTCTATGGGCCATTTGCGGCAACCGAGCGTTTGCTGATGGCGCTGGTGAAGGCCGGCGCCAGCCGGCAGGATATGCACGAGCGCATCCGCGAGCACAGCCTGGCGGCGTGGGCCGCCGTTGGCGCCGGGGAAGCCAATCCGCTCATCGACCGCCTGTGCGCCGACCCGGAGATTACGCAATATGTGGATGCCACAACCGCTCGCAGCCTGCTCGACGCCGGCGCGTATGTGGGAGACGCGCCGCGCCGGGCGCGGGCGCTGGCCGCGCACGCCCGCGCGATCCTGAACCGAGGCTGATACAATCGCGCCCGTCTTGCGGATCGTGGCGATTGGGCAGCGTTGGTTTCATATCGAGCAAGGGCGGAGGACTACCATGAATGAGCGCATCATCGGCATCATCCCAGCAGCGGGCAAAGGCACGCGACTGGCGCCATTTCCATGCCCCAAGGAGCTTTTCCCGGTCGGGTATCAGGACTACGAGATCAAGGGCAAGATCGAGCGCCGGCCCAAGGTGGTGAGCCAGTATTTGTTCGAGGAGCTGGTGCTGGCCGGCGCGCAGCAGATCTTCATCATCCTCGGCGAGAGCAAGCACGACATCGCCCGCTACTACGGCGATGGCCGGCGCTTCGGGGCAGACGTGGCCTATCTGTATCAGGAAGACCTGCGGGGGATGCCGTTTGCGCTCGATCTGGCTTATCCCTGGCTGATGGGGGCAACCGTGGTGTTCGGAATGCCGGACACGATCATCGAGCCGCACGACGCCTTTGTGCAATTGCTGACCAGGCACCGCGCCGCCGGGGCCGACCTGAGCCTCGG
>DAOUDB010000286.1:0-10679 GCA_034431495.1 Thermoflexales bacterium | reverse complement strand
CAATATGCCTGTGTACCAGTTGCTGGGCGGCAAGGCGCGCGAGGCGGCAGCCGTGTACCGGCACGCCGACGGGCGCGACCCCGAGGAGGTGCTGGACAACGTGCTGCGCCTGAAAGAGGAGGGCTATCACTACATTCGCTGCCAGATCGGAGGGTATGGCGGCATCGGCCGTGAGCCGAAAAAACCTGAAGGTGCGTTGCCCGGCGCTTACTACGACCCCGACCTGTACATGCTCAGCGTGCAAAAGATGTTCGAGCATGTGCGCAGCAAGCTGGGCTTTGAGTTGAACCTGTTGCACGATGTTCACGAACGGTTGCATGCCATCGAGGCAGTGCGTTTCGCCAAGTCGCTGGAGCCGTATCGCCTGTTCTTCCTCGAAGACCCGCTCGCGCCCGATCAGATCGAATGGTTCCGCCAGATTCGCGCCCACGCCGCCGTGCCGATCGCCATGGGCGAGCTATACAACAACCCGGTCGAGTGGAAGCAACTCATCGCCGAACAGCTCATTGACTTCATCCGCGTGCATATCAGCCAGATTGGCGGATTGACGCCGGCGCGCAAACTGGCCGCCCTGTGCGAAGCGTTCAGCGTGCGCACAGCCTGGCATGGGCCGGGCGATGTCTCGCCGGTGGGCCACGCCGCGAATTTGCACCTCGATCTGGTCTGCCACAACTTTGGCATTCAGGAATTCTCCGGCTTCAACGACGCGCTGCGCGAAGTGTTCCCCGGCTGCCCCGAAATCCGCAATGGCTATCTCTACGCCAACGATCGGCCGGGCTTCGGCATCGACATCGACGAGGCGCTGGCGGCGCGCTATCCATGCGAGCCGGCCGTCATTCAGTGGACACAGGCGCGGTTGCCCGATGGCACGCTGTACCCACCCTAAGGATTTTGGATTTGGGATTTTGGATTTGGGATTGGCGATTGGCAATTGGTGGTTGGGGATTGACGATGGATGATTGGCGTAGGGGCGGGGCTTGTCCCCGCCCATCCCCGCCCGATCCCTGCCCGATCCCGTCCCGCCCTGGTATAAAATGCAATTGCGGTTCGTGTTCCGTGAAAGAGGTTGAAGGATGAAACCACGTTTTGTGATTGGGTTTGGGGTGATCCTGATTGCCATCGTTGCCTTGATGGCGTTCACGATTGCGGCCAACAGCAATCTGGAAGTAAAGGTGAACGATCTGGTCGCCGAGCAGGCCAAAGGCGCTGACCTCAGCGAGCGCGTCTTCAAGTTGACCGGTCTGGTGGTGGGCGAGAGCATTGTCTACGATCCGGCCAGCTTCCGCTTGCAGTTCGATTTGGTGAACTCGCGCGACGAGCTGGCCAACAATCTAGCCGCAGCCCCGCGCATCACGGTGGTGTATCAGGGCGTGAAGCCCGACACACTGGTGCATGAGGCGCAGGCGATTGTAACCGGCAAGCTGGCCGCAGACGGCAAATTCCACGCCGGCAATTCCCCCGACGCGCTGATGTTGCAGTGCCCCACCAAATACGAGAACGCAGAAGCGGCGGCCAGCCAGTAGCGCCGGCGCGCCGCTTCCAGACAGACCTTCCATGATTACCGATGTCGGCTACCTGGCTGTCATCCTTGCGCTGGCAGTCAGTTTGTATGCTGCGGGCGCCTCGTTGTGGGGCGCGACGCACAACGATGATCGTTTCGTCCAAAGCGGCCGCATCGCTGCCACGCTGACGTTCCCGCTGGTCCTGGCCGGCGCGCTGGGGCTATGGTTTGCGCTGGTCACCGGCGATTTCGGCGTCAAGTATGTGGCGCAGGTGTCCAGCCTCGACACGCCGCTGTTTTTCAGGCTGACGGCGCTGTGGGGATCGCAGAACGGATCGATCCTGTTCTGGAATCTGGTCATGGCCGGCTTTATCTTCTTCGCCATGCTCAAGCCCTGGCGCGAAGACAAGCCGCTCTTGCCGTATGTCACGGCGACCATGATGCTGATTCTGGCCTTCTTCCTGTTCATCAATCTTTTCGTTGCCAATCCGTTCGAGCGATTTTTGTTTCCGCCGTCCGACGGCGCCGGCCTGAATCCCTTGTTGCGACACCCCGGCATGATCATTCACCCGCCCATGCTCTATGCCGGCTTCACCGGGTTCATCGTGCCGTTTGCTTTCTGCATCGCCTCTCTGGCCACCCGCCGCCGAGATAACCTCTGGCTGCTGGCCTCGCGCCGATGGATGCTGGTGGGATGGGCTTTCCTCACCGCCGGCCTATTCCTCGGCGGACGCTGGGCGCACGATGTCCTGGGGTGGGGCGGCTACTGGGGCTGGGATCCAGTCGAGAACAAATCGCTCGTCCCCTGGTTGATCGGCACCGCCTTTTTGCACTCGGCCATGATCCAGGAAAAGCGCGGCATGTTCAAGAACTGGAACGTCTTTTTGATGCTGCTCACGTTTGCCTCGGTGATCTGGGGCACGGCAGTGGTGCGCAGCGGGGTGCTCACCTCGGTGCACGCTTTCGCCCAGTCTGATCTGGGGCCGTTGTTCCTGGCTTTCATCGTGGTGATGGTGATCTGGTCGGCGGTGTTGTGGATCAGCCGGCTCGACACCCTGAAGAGTGAAAACGCCCTCGACAGCGGTTTCTCGCGCGAGGGCATCTTCCTGCTGCAAAACGTGTTGTTTGTTAGCACGGCGCTGACGGAGTTCATCGGCACGATCTTCCCCATCATCACCGAAGCGGTGAACGGCGTCAAAGTGACCGTTGGCCCGCCCTTCTACAACCAGGTGGCTGTGCCGCAGATGGCCGCGCTGGTGGTGTTGATGGGTATTGCGCCGCTGATGGCATGGGGTAAAGCCAGCGCGCGCGCGCTGGGACGCATGTCGATCATCCCGCTGGGGTTAATGGCGCTCTCACTGCTTGTGCTGGTAGGAGTTGGCGTGCGCCAGCTAATCCCGCTGGCCCTGTTTGCCCTTGCCCTGTACACGTTGTATCAAACCCTGATCGAATATGGCCGAGGTGCGGCGGCCCGTGTGCGTAGCATGGGCGAGTCGTGGCCGGTGGCGCTGGGCCGGCTGGTTCTGCGCAACCAGCGCCGCTACGGTGGCTATCTCATTCACATCGGCGTCGTCCTGTTCGCCATCGGCGCGACAGGCAAGGGCTTCTATGGCGTGGATGTCCTGCGCAACATGGCACTCAACGACACGATCACCGTCGGCAACTATGCCTTCACCTATCGTGGCCTGCGCGCCGTGCCGTGCGAGTTCAACGACTGCCGCACCATGCAGGCATCGATGCTGGTGACCGATGCGCAAACCGGCGCGATTGTTGGCGCTGTGTTCCCACACCGCGACAGCTACCCGATTCAGCAGCACACCGCCACCATCGCCGATGTCACCGGCTCGTGGTTTGAAGAGGTGTATGTCATTCTGGCCGCCTGGGAGAACAACGGCGCCACCGCCTCATTCCAGATCTACATTAACCCGCTGATCAATCTGATCTGGCTGGGCGGGGCGGTAATGATCCTCGGCTTCCTGGTGGCTTTCTGGAAAGCGCCGGAGCCGGTTCGGGCGCCCCGTCTCGCGGTGGGCCTGGCTTCGGGCGCAGCCCCATCGCGATAGTGACATGATGAGCGTGTGTAATAGCAGGTCTGCGCGCGCGCGCCGGCTAATCCTGACAACGCTTGCGCTTGCGATCGGTCTGTGTCTGGTTGGCATGATCTGGCCGGCCGTCACTGTCGCGCAGGCGCCCGACCCGGCGCTGGATGATCGCGTGCACGACCTGGCCAAGCAGATGAATTGCCCCACGTGCGCCGGGCGCAATCTGGCCGACTGTCCGACCGACACCTGCAAGCAATGGAAAGACGAGGTCCGATCGCAGCTTGAAGCCGGCAAGTCCGACAACGAAGTGTTGGACTATTTCAAGACGCGCTTTGGGCCAACCGTGATGCAGGAGCCGCCGCGCGAAGGCGCATTGCTGGTGGTCTGGGTGGCGCCGATTGTGGCGGCTGCCGCGCTGATCGCTGCCGGTGTGTGGGTCGCTCGTCGCTCGGCAAGCCGCAAGTCGCCGGCTGAATCCGGGCCGGCTGCCGTCAGTGACGATCCCTACGTAGCTGCGCTCGAAGAGCAGGTGCGACAGTCATGACAATGCAAAAGAATGTAACGCCGGCGCAGTCCACAAGCCACACGCGCCGTTGGCTGATTGCGCTGGCGGCGCTGGCTGTTGTTGGGGTTGCGGGACTGTTTGCAGCCGGCATGGTCTTGTCGGCGCAACCCGGCAAGCGCCCCACTGTCGGATCACCCGCGCCCGACTTCAGCATGCCTTTATACGAGGGGTATCGGGCCGGCTTGCCTGAAACAATTCGCCTGTCTGATCTGCGCGGCAAAGTCGTCGTGCTTAACTTCTGGGCGTCGTGGTGCGTCGAATGCGTCAAAGAGACCGACGCGCTTGAAGCTGTCTGGCGCGAGTACACAGATCGTGGTGTGGTGGTGCTGGGGGTCGATCACCTCGACACCGAGCCGGCTGCTCGCAAGTACCTGGAAGGCTTCGACGTCACATTCCCGAATGGCATCGACATCCAGCAACAGGTGTCGCGCGCATATCGCATCACCGGCGTGCCGGAGACGTTCTTCATCGACCGGCAGGGCATCGTGCGCAAAGCGGTGATCCAGGCGCTCAGCCAGACCGAGCTGGTCGCCGAAATCGAGGCGCTGCTGGCGGAGTAGGGCATGACATTGGGGATTGGAACACTGTTGATCGGCCTGGCTCTGCTTGTGGTTGTGGTGGCGCTGGCGCTGCTGCCACTGCTGGAGCCGAAAAGGCCGCTGGCGCAGCCAGCGTCGCAGCGTGACGCGCTGGAGGCCGAGCGCGCTGCCATTGTGCGCTCGATCCGCGATCTGGACTTTGACCATCGCACCCAGAAGTTGAACGAGGCGGATTACCGGGCCTTGCGTCAGGGGCTGGTGCAGCGCGGCGCAGATATCTTGCGTGAACTGGAGGCGTTGAATCAGGCGCAGCCGGCCGGGGAAACTGCAGACGACGATGCGGCAGTGGATGCCCAAATCGAAGCTGCTGTGTTGGCGTTGCGGCGCGGCGAACAGCCGGCAGCCCGTGTGTCCGGCGTTGCGCACTGCTCGGCCTGCGGCCACCCCGTGCTTCCCGATGATCGCTTTTGCGCGAAATGCGGCCACGCGTTGCGCGCGCGCACTTGAACGCTCGCATCCCACCAGGAAGTTCCATCGCATGAACATCTCGCCCCGTAATCTGGCTGTCTGGCCGGCTGTCGGCTTGTCAGTTCTGGTGTTGGCCGGCTGCTCGATGGCCGGCGCGCGACAACTCCCATCTATTGAAGACCTGCTGACCCCGGCTGTCGTGCCAACCCGCCCGCCCGAGGAACTGGCGCCGCCTGCGCCGCCCGATGTGGCGCGCGGGGCTGCTATCTATGCGAATAAGTGCGCGGCCTGTCATGGCGATGCTGGCATGGCCGATGGGCCGCGCGCGGCCCAGGTGCGGGCGCAGGGCAGTCTTGTGCCGCGCCTTTCCAACACCGATACACAGCGCGCCGCCGAACCGCGTGTCTGGTTCGACCTGATCAGCCAGGGACGCATCGAACGACTGATGCCGGGCTTTGCCGGCTCGTTGAGCGCACAGGAACGTTGGGACGTGCTGGCCTATGTGTGGGCGCTGGGCACACCGCCTGAAGCCATCCGCCAGGGGCAGATCATCTATGAGCAGCAGTGCGCCGCCTGTCATGGCGCGCAGGGTCGGGGCGACGGACCACAGGCAGCCGGGCGCAGCATGGTCAGCTTCGCCGACGCGCGCTGGCTGGCCGAGACTTCGCTGAATGAAATGACCCGCAGCATGGCTGCCGGTAATGGCGATCCCGCGCATCCCCACGCCGCGCTTCAACTAGACGACGCCGGGCGTCTGGCGGTTGCGCACTATCTGCGCACGTTTGCGCATACCTGGGCGAATCCCGACGACGTGCGGGTGCAGGCAAACAGAGGCGATGGCGTGCTGGCATTTACGGCAGTCAATCGCACGCCGGGCGGGCAGATGCCAGCCGGCCTGCCTGTCACGCTGCGCGTGTATGGGCCGGATAGTGAAGTGCTCTCGCGCACAGCATCTCTCGATGCTGCCGGCATGGTGGTGTTCTCCGATCTGCCCGTGCAGCCCGATTACTTCTATCAGCCCGAAGTGATCTACGAAGGGGCCAAATTCTTCGCTGCGCCGGCCCAGTTCACCGACACGCGCGCCATCACCGGCGTGCTGCCCGTCTATGAGGTGACCACCGATCCGTCGGTCATCCGCATCAGCGAGCTGCACTTCTTTGTGCAAAGCGTGCGGGATGGCTTCATCACCATGGTGGAGTTTTACCTGTTCGACAACACCAGCGAACGGGCCTATATCTCGCAGGCCGGCGATGCGCAGCAAACGCGCTCGGTGCGGGTGAGTCTGCCGGCCGAGGCGACCAATCTGCGCTTCGACGGCCCCGGCCTGGGCGAGCGTTTTGTGCGTGTGGGCGACGATATCTATGACATGGATGCTGTCGGGCCGGGGGTGCGCTCATCTTCCATCACCCTGATCTACGATCTGCCATATCGCGGCGGGTGCGTCTTGGAGCGCCCCGTGTACTACGATGTGGCGCGCTGGGATGTGTTGATGCCGGAGAGTGAGCTGCGCGTGGAGGGGTTGGTCGATCGTGGCGTGCAGCAAATGTCGAGCGGGGCCATTCGCCTGTTCGAGCCTGCGGCGCTGAATGTGGCTGCCGGCGGTGTGGCGCGATTCGAGTTGGCCGGCCAGCCGCGTGGCGCGCCGACGCCGGGCGAGGATGGCCGGGCGGTGGGCGCAGGGTTGATTGCGCTGGCTGCTGCCCTGGCGCTGGGTTACCTGTTGATGTGGCGCGCCAGGCGCGCGACCCGCGATGAACTGGCGCTGGCCGGCCAGCGTCAGCGCTTGCTCGAGGCCATCGCACAGTTGGATCAGCGACACGAGGCCGGCGAGATCAACGAGTCAGCCTATCGCAAGCAGCGCGCTGGACTGAAAGCGCGTTTGAGCGAGATCTGGGAATGAGTGTCGGTCGAGCGATTGATGATCGAACGGTGTGAGCCATGCTCGATGCGGCCGAGTTGACCAAATCCTATGGCGTGCGGCCGGTGCTGCGCGGCGTGTCGCTCAGCGCACGGCCGGGCGAAGTGGTGGCCGTGCTCGGCGCAAACGGGGCCGGCAAGACCACACTGCTGCGCGTGTTGTCTACGCTCAGCAAGCCCGATGGGGGCCGGCTCACTGTGGCCGGCATCAACGCGCTGGAACACCCCAACCAGGCCCGCCGGTTGATCGGTTTTGTCTCGCACCAGCCGCTGGTGTATCCCGATCTCACCGGCTACGAGAACCTGATGTTCTACGCGCGCATGTACGGCGTTGTCGATGGTCAATCGACAACTGGCAATCCTGAATCCAAAACCCAAAATCCAGAATCCAAAATCGACGCCCTTCTGCGTCAGGTCAACCTGCACATGCGCGCCCACGATCTGGCGCGCACGTATTCGCGCGGCATGACCCAGCGCTTGGCTATTGCGCGCGCGATGATTCACGACCCGGCCCTCATTTTGTTGGATGAGCCGTTCACCGGTCTTGATCAAGCTTCGGCGCGCGCGCTGAGCGCCATGCTGCGTGAGCTGGCCGCAGCCGGCAAGACGCTGGTGATGACAACGCACGAATTCGCGCGTGGGCTGGAGAGCGTGACCCGCGCGGTGCTTCTGCGGGGCGGGCGCATCGCAGTCGAGCTTGATGCCGGCATCACACCCGATCGCGTGGCGGCCTTGTTTGAGTAAACTGGAACGATGGCGGATCGCCGCAAGCGAATCTGACCCGCACGATGCCGTGAAACACCTGAATCATCCTGTAATCGCCACGCTTGTTCTGGTGGCTGTTGCTTTTGCCGTGCGCACCCTGTCACTGACACAACAGTCGTTGTGGCTCGACGAGGTGTACTCGATCTGGTTTGTCAATCGGCCTTTCGATGAAGCGTGGCGGGTGGGCATCTTTCCCGAGCAGAACCCTCATGCGCCGCTGTACTACCTTGCCTTGTGGGGCTGGCTGCAAGCCGCCGGGGCAAGCGACTTCACCGTGCGCTATCTTTCTGTGCTGTTCGGCGTGGCAAGTGTCGCGGTGGTGTGGCGCGCGGCGCGCGAGTGGATGGGCGTTCGCACCGGACTGATCGCGGCGCTGCTCGTGGTGTGTTCGCCGTTCGCCATCCACTTTGCGCAGGAAGGGCGCATGTATGCGCTCTATCTGCTGCTGGCTGCGTTGTCGTTTCTGTGCATGGCGCGCGCGCTGAAGCCGGACCGCCGGCGAGGGCGCGGCCCATTGCGATACTGGCTGGGAATGGCTGCGACATCGGTGGCGCTGGCCTATAGTCACTTCTTTGGCGTGTTCTGGATTGCTGCGCAGTATGTGGTGGCGCTGGTGGTAGCCTGGCCGGTCACAGCCGGCATATCGCTCCGCCTGCTGGCCCGGCGATATGCTCCCATCGCGTTAACGGGCGCGCTGGCGGCGCTGGTGTGTTTGCCCATCCCGATTAGCTTGATGGGCAGTGGGCGCACGTATAGTCTGCAAGATGTGACCGCGCCGGCCATGCCGGTCGATATTGTGTTGCGCGATCTGATTGCCGAGTACACCACGCGCACGCGCTGGGCTGATCTGCCCGAAGGCTGGGCCGCAGCGTTGACGATTCCGCTGGCAGTCTTGTTGCTGGCCGGCGTCGCGCTGGCATGGCGCAAAGGCTGGCGAACCGGTCTGACGGTGACGGGGCTGCTCACACTGCCGGTGCTCATCTATGCCCCGTTCTGGCAGACCGCCGGCGTGTTTCAGCCGCGCTATGCCATACCGCTGTTTTTTGCGGCGATATTGGGGTGGGCTGTGGTGCTGGCCGGCGCAGCGCGGCGGTGGCGATGGGCCGGGCTGGCGCTGGCGGCGGCGGTGATCGCGCACTTTGGTGTGGCACACTTGCGCGACCTGACCCGCCCAGAGTTTCAACGCGAAGACTGGCGCTTTGCCGGCGACTATCTCAATCGCATGACGACCGCAAGCGATCGCATCGTTGTGTTTGTGGACTACATCGAGCCGGTGCTGCGGTGGTACTACGACGGGCCGGCGCCCATCGTGCCCTATGCCGCCGGCCTTGACGTGTATCAGCCAGAGCCGTTTTTCGACGAGGTGCAATCGTCGGCTGAGGTGCGCACCCTCTGGCTGGTGCTCAGTCACGATATGGCTGCTGCGCCCGAGCACCGGTTGCTGGATGTTGCTTATGCGCGCTATCCCTGGGCGCGCGCGCAGTATCCCACTCGTGGCGCTATTCGCATTCTGGGGTTCACGCCGCGCTGGCGGCTGGACGCCTTGCCGCCCACAGCGGCCCCAATGCAGCGGCGCTTTGCTGGCGGCCTGGAACTGGTCGGCTATCACGTGGACATGACGCGCCTCTCGCCGCGCGAGCGGGTAAGTCACCCACCCAGCAACTGGATTCACGTGATCACCTATTGGCGGCGCTGGGGGCCGGTGGACTCCGGCAGCGCGGACACGGTGAGCATTCACCCCCAGATTCGTCTGGTGGATGAGGCGTATGGCGAATGGGGTGGAGACCTGCCCAGATTGCCGGATGTGTTCGATTTCGATCCGCCGGCCGGCTGGCCCGAGGGCGCAATCATCGAGGCGCACGCCGATATCAACCTGAACCCGATCACGCCGGCCGGCATGTATCGACTGATCCTCGCGCTGACGCGGGGTGACCAACGCCTGCCGTTGCAGGATGGCAGCGCCGATTTTGTCTTGCTCTCGCCGGTGGAGATCACGCCGTGAGTCCCGGTTTGGAGGTTGAAGGTTCAGGATTTGGCATTTTGGACTGACTGGGCTTCACATGCTGTACTTCAGACAAGTGCTGGCTATCCTCCGCAAGGATGTGCGAATTGAGTTTCGCACACGCGAGGCTACGACGGCGATGATCGTGTTTGCGGTGATGGCGATCGTGATGTTCAATTTCGCCCTGCGGCTGCGGGTGGATTCGCTGCGTCCCTTGGTGCCGGGGGTGTTGTGGGTTATCCTGATATTCGCCGGCACGCTGGGTCTGGGGCGCTCGATGGCCTCGGAGCATACCAACCAGTGTATGGATGGCCTGCTGCTTGCCCCGTGTGACCGGAGCGCAATCTTCGTGGGCAAGGCGGTGGCGAATGCGCTGTTTACACTCGCGATTGCGTTGATCGTGGCGCCGCTCATGGCGATCCTGTTCGACGAGTCGATGTTGCAGATGGGGGTGTTGCTGACCGTGGTGCTGGGCGTGGTGGGCTATTCAGGCGCCGGCACGTTGATTGCCACGATGGCGGCCAGCACGCGCGCGCGCGAGGTCTTTCTTCCGATCCTGCTGTTTCCGCTTGCGCTCCCGCTGGTTGTGGCGGCCGTGGTTGTCACCTCCGGCTTTCTCGACCGGCTCCCGTTCGAGCAGTTCGGGGCCTGGCTAGGCATTGTGGTTGCATTCCTCGTGGTTTTCTGGACGGCCGGCACGCTGTTGTACGAATTCATCGTCGAAGTGTGACGGTGCGAGGCTGCCTGACCCGCATCCTGAGTGCCCACAGCAGCTTATTTACCTCGGCCGGGGGTGTAGCGCAGATTTGTGACCGTCACCGCTGGCGGCACTGACGGATTGCGGCGTCTAGCCGGTTGCTGTGCAGTTCACACAAGGCGG
>DAOUDB010000285.1:0-8573 GCA_034431495.1 Thermoflexales bacterium | reverse complement strand
CACAACACAACATCAGCCGATATAAAGCCAGAGGGCCACTATGCGCGCAAAAGGCAAGCTGTTACTACAGACAATCGTGTCTTGTGTTTTGCTGCTCTATCACGCGGACAACAGTCTTGGCCACATCACATCGCAACGGATCGCCCGGCTGCCAGCCCGTTCCTGGCCTGGATCAAGTCGGCTGGCACACACCAATCAACCCGCTGACACCTTCTACGCTTATCTGCCCATCGCGCAGACACCGCCCCCACCCCCACCAATTCAGGTGCTGATCTCTGCGCTGCACTATTATGGCCTGAACAGCAATCTGGACGAGGCCATTCAACTGACCAATCTGACGCCATATCCGGTGACCCTGGATGGTCAATGGTCGATTCGGGCCGGCAGCGGCATCTTCGTGTTGCCAGCGCTGACCCTGACTGCGGGCGCGCGCATCTGGCTGGCGCACGATCCCACCGCGTTCCACCAATCTTTTGGCTTTGCGCCCGATGTCGTTTTCGGGAGCGCGCTCAGCTTTGCGAACACCGGCGGGGAAGCGCGTTTGATCACTCAAACCAGCAGACTGATCGACACGGCCAACAGCGACGGCGGCCCCTGGCCGGCCGGCAGCGGCGGCTCTGGCGCCAATTGTTGTTACCGTTCGATGGAGCGCGTCGATGCCGGCCTGCCAGACACAGACTCGAACTGGGCCACTGCCATCATCAGCATTCCAATTGCCTGGGACAGCGCCGGCAACCCCATCACCGGCACACCCGGCGCGCCCAACTCGATAGCCATCACGCCCACAGCATCCGACCTGCGCGTCGTCATCAACGAAGTGGCCTGGGGCGGCACGCGCGCCAATTCCAACGCTGAATGGATCGAGCTGCGCAACAACACATCCCTCACTGTGTCGCTGGCCGGCTGGCAAATCCGCGCGATTGGCGCCAGCACGCGCACCGTTGCCCTGGATGGGCAGATCGGGCCGCAGGGCTGCTTCGTCATCCAGCGCGCCGCCGGCACATTCAGCGCCGGCGCATCTGCCAATCTGACCGCGACGTGGAGCACGTTGAACAACGGCGGAGAACGTCTCGAATTGATCGACGCCGACAGTCGCATCCTCGACGCGGTGGTCTATGGCAATGGCGTGGCACAGGGCGGCTGGAGCGGGCCGGCCCTTCAGCCGTACACCGTGTCGGGCATCGTGCCGGCCACAGGTCAGATACTGATGCGCAAGCTCGACCCGCACACCGGCCTGCCTGTCCCCGACACGGACACGGCCCAGGACTGGTTGAGCGAACCCGGCGACCCGGTCAGCGGACGCCGGCCGGCATATCCCGGCTGGGATTTTGAGTCATTCGTTGTGCCGGCCCGCGCGCAGACCCCCATCACCATCGCCGTGACGCCCGACACCGGCTTCGATGTCCTCTCGCGCACCCTGGCATCGGCCACTCGGTCGATCGATATCGAGGTATATACCTTCGATCAGGCCCGCCTCGCCGATCTGCTGGCGCTTAAAGTCAGTCAAGGCGTCACTGTGCGCGTGCTGTTGGAAGGCGGGCCGGTGGGGCCATTCCCGGTTCAGGAACTGTGGATGTGCCAGCGCATCCATGCAGGCAACAGCGGTTGCTGGTTCATGACCCCCGATGCCGCGCTGGGCTATGCGCGTTATCGCTATCTGCATGCCAAATTCGCCATCGTCGATGGCAGGCAGCTGGTAGTCAGTTCAGAGAACTTCGGGGCGAATGGTTTTCCCGATGATGACAAAATCGATGGCACCGTAGGCGAGCGCGGCGTGTTGGCGGTCATCAGCGCGCCGGCGCTGATCGCGCGGGCGCAGGCCATCTTCGACACCGATCTGGACACCGCCCACGCTGACATCACACGCTGGTGCCCCACATGCAGCCCATTCGGCCCACCCGCGCCGGGATTCACGCCGGTCTACACCACCGGCGGGATCAGCTACACAGCCCGCTTCAACGCGCCGCTCAAGCTGAACACGCCGGTCTCGGTTGAACTGGCCACCTCGCCAGAGAATAACCTGCGCGACGGCGGGATCATCGCAGTATTGAACAGCGCCGGCCCCGGCGACGAAGTGCTGGTCGAGCAAATGGATGAGCCGTATTACTGGGGCGTGAGCAGCAGCACCCCTCTCGACGACCCCAACCCACGCCTGCAAGCGATCCTCGGCGCAGCTCAGCGCGGCGCATCCGTGCGGGTGCTGCTCGACCGTTACTACGACACCCCTTCTGACCCGCGCAGCAACGACGCCACCATACGCTACCTGCTCAACCTGGCCCGCGCCAACGGCTGGGATGCGCAGGCCATTCGCGGCGACCCCACCTTTCACGGCATACACAACAAGATGATTCTGGCGCGCGTGGGCAACCGCAAGCTGGTTCACATCGGCTCCTGGAACGGCACAGAGACCAGCGCCAAGATGAACCGCGAGATGACCCTGCTGATCGAGTCGGCGCAGGTCTATGACTACCTGCGGGCCGTGTTCTGGTATGACTTTTACATCTCGCGGCCGGTGTTTGTGCCGGCCGTTATGCGCGACTACAAGCCGCCGGTTCCGATCACTTACTCCCTGATTAGCGAAGTGCTGTTCAACCCATCCGGGGGCGACGAAGCCGGCCGCGAATGGATCGAACTCTACAATCCCACCAACGCGCCGATCAGCCTGAACGGTTACAAAATCGGCGACGCCGAAGCGCCCGGTCGCAGCTATAACGAGAGCATGTATCAGTTCCCCGCCAATGCAGTGCTGCCCCCGCGCGGCGTGATCGTGGTGGCCGGCCGGGCCGACCTATATTTCAATCGCTGGGGCAGCAAACCGACTTACGAACTCGCCGACTATGACCCCACCGTGCCTGAACTGCCGTCCTACACCGCATGGAGCACCGGCACGCTCAGCCTGGGTAACACCAACGACCAGGTGTTGCTGCTGGGGCCAACAGATGCAGTGGTGGATGCCGTTGTGTGGGCCGATCCGGCCCTGCCTAACCCTACAACCATCAGCGGGGTTGTGCCATTCACCGGCACGCTGGCCGCCGATCACACCCTGCAGCGCTGGCCGGCGGACAAAGATACCGACAATTGCAGCCTGGACTTCCGCGATCAGGCTTTGCCCAGCCCCGGAGCCGTGCCATAGGCACGCCTCGCCTACACGTTGTCTTTGAAGTCGTAGAAATTGCCCTGCGCGCGCCAGCGCGTGCCGTCGGCATCACACACCAACAGGTCGCCCTCGCGGCGCAGGGGCTGGCCGGAGCGCGGGCTGCGGAAAATGGCATCACCGGCCAGCGCCAGCCCATCCACCGCCGGCGACTGGCCGGCTGCCGGCGTGTTATGCGTGAACACGCTGGGCGACCACAGGCCCAGCCAGGTCGTGCGCTGTAGCAGCGCATCGGCGCACACCATCCACTGCGTCGGCACGCGCCGCTTGATGAAGCCGGCCCGCAGATACGACACGCTGAGTTTGCGGCGCGTGACAAAGCCGGCCTGCCGCAGTTGATCCAGCATCCAGGCCGGATGAAAATCGAAGTTCAGCTTGACGAACTCGACCGGGTGCGGGTCAAATGGGTTCCATTCCTGGCGCCGCAGCAGATACCGCGCCACTGACTTAATATGGCGCTTGTTGGCAAACTCCAGCACGAACACGCCGGCCGGCGCCATGACACGCCGGATTTGCGCCAGCGCTTCAGGCACTTTGGCAATGTGATGGATGACGCGAATCATGGTGGCCGCGTCGAACACGCCGTCGGCAAAGGGCAAATGATAGACATCGGCAGCAACGAAAATAAAGCGCGGATCGTTCCCCCAGCGTTGCATCGCCTGTTCGAGCATCGTGCGCGAATAGTCCATCAGCACGATCTGATCGCGGCCGGTATACAGATCGGCCAGCCTGCCAAAGCCGGCCCCGAACTCGACAATGCGTCGGCCCTGGGCCGGCAACAGCCGGCGCAGCGCCACACGCTCGGCTGCGTCTTCATAGAAACGGTCGGCGTTTTGCCAGAAGCGCGTCTTGTAGTCTGAACCTTCGTAATCGCAGATCATATGGGGATTGTGTGATCGAGTGATTGAGCGCTTAACTGATTGTGCGATTGTGCCATTGGTCAATGACTCAATGACCCAATGGCCCAATGACTCAATCGCTCAATGGCCCAATGACTCAATGGCAGCCTGTATGGCCGGATCATCCTCCACAGTGAATTCATCCCAGTTCCGGTCGATCATCACATCCGGCTCGATGCCCTTGCCCTCCCAGGTAACGCCATTCGCCAACTGGAACGTTTCCTCGGCCAACCAGACCATCGAGCCGTCTTCAAAGAAATGGGCATTCAGGGTTTCGACATTGCCGCCTGATCGTTGGCCGATCAACACAGCCCGGCCCTTGTGCCGCAGGCTGCCGGCAAACACCTCGGCATACGACTGGGTGGATGGGCCGATCAAAATCACCAACGGCACAGTCTGCGAATTGCCGATGCGCTCGGCGCGCGCGTGGATCGGCACGCGCACACCCTGCCGATCCACCAGATAGCCCAGCGTGCCGCCGGTGAAGAAACCGAGATGCGACACCAGGATTGGATAAGCGCCGCCGCCATTGATGCGCATGTCGATCACCAGACCGTCGAGACGCTGGATGCGTCCGCCTGTCCGCATCAAGACGCGCAACGCATCGCGCACTTGCGCGTCGATGCCATCCTGGAAGAATGTTGGGATGAGGATATAACCGATGCGGGGTTTCTCTTGCAGCAAGCGATATTCCACCGGCTCGGTGGATGACAACAGCCGGCGCTCCACCACCAGATCGCGCATCGGCTGTCCTGGCGTGCGCACAGTCACTGTTACCGTCGTGCCCTCCGGGCCGCGCAGCGGAGCCAGATCCGGCTCGCCGGCTTCGTTTACCAGCGGCCCGCCATTCGCTTTCAGAATATGGTCGTGGGGCCGAATACCGGCTGCTTCGGCCGGGCTGCCCGGCAACACTTGCAGCACATAGAACCGCTCGGCCTCCGGGTTGAAGTCGGTCACGATGCCGATACCCACAAAATCGGCCGTGCCGGCATATTCCTGCTCCTCTTCGGCCACTTCATCGGGTGAAAGGAACCTGGAGTGCTGATCGCCCAGCCCCTCCACCAGCTCGCGCATCAGGGCGTAGAACTCGTCATCGGTGAGGCCGGCGCGAATGCGGGCCTCGGTCTTGGCGCGCGCCGCCGGCCAGTCGACGCCATTGAAGTCGCTGTAGATGTATCGCTCGTTGACGACGCCCCACAAGTCATGAAAAACACGCAATTGGCGCTCCATCGTGTCGGTAGGCGCGGCACTGACACGGCTGGTGATGGGCGGAACGAACACGCAGCTGCTCACAACGGCGCCGGCCAGCCCGACCACCAGCGCGACCCACACAATGCGCGCAATCGAGCCCGCGATTCCTGCCGAAAGCCGTTTCATCATCCTGCTGCCCGAATGAAGTCCAGAACCTCATCCAATCGCTTCACACGCTTGTGGTAGACACCAATGAACACATCGCGCGGGTCGATCAACAGCGCCTCCATGCCGACTGCGGTGGCGCCGAGCACATCGGCGTAGTAGTTGTCTCCGATGTAGAGCGCGCGGCTGGCCGGAACAGCGCCCGCCATTTGCAGAGCCTGACGAAAGATGCGCTCATCCGGCTTGAAACTGCCGGCCTGCCCGCCGGAAAGGGTGAAGTCGAAATACTCGCCAATGCCATACTGCGCCGCGAGCGGCGCAAGATCGCCCTCGCGATTGGAAACCAATCCCAGCACATAGCCGTCTTCCTTCAGCGCGCGCAGCACGCGCGGAGTATCCGGGAAAACCCTATCGACAGGCTGGTAATCGTCGAAGTAATCCTGGATGCGATGAGCACAATCGGCGCAATCATCGATCCCCATCGCCTCCAGAAGGATGCGGTTGTAGTTGATCCAGAAGCCACGCTCGTCGAAGCGGGCCAGATGATCGGCGACCTGAGCGCCGTCAGCCCAATAGCGATGCACGGCACGCTCGCATAGCACAACCTGCGCGGCTGTCAGGTTCAGGCCGGCGCGCCGGGCGTAATCGATGAATGCCTCAACGCCTTCCGGCTCATTTGCGCGCAATGTACCGTCGAGGTCGAATAGAATGGCCTGGAACCGGCGTTCAGAGGCAGGCGCAGACGTGACCTCGCGCGGCGCGGTGGCATTGTTCGATATCATGGCCATGACAGGTCGCCAGCGATGTTACCATATGCATGGAGGTAAAACGCATGAACCGCCCCTATAAATCCTTTCTCGTCAGCATGGCCGTCATTGCTAGCCTGTTGATTGCGCCCGGGTGCGGCGCGGTCGATTCACTTCTCGGCGGCAGCAGCGCCGGCACTGTGTCCAATCTGTGGTCTGATGTGCCCGCGCTGGATGGCGCAACAAAGGCAGATTTGCAACTGCCGGCTGCGACGCGCATCTTCATCCAGGCCGCCTTTCAAGGCAAGCTGGAGTTCATCTCCTACACCACTGCCAAAACCCCACAGGAAGTGCAGAACTTCTACACACGGGAGCGCATGCAGGCAGCGGGATGGAACTCGGACGCCGGCGGCTGCGCTGATGCCGGCAGCTCGGGTGTCGCTAACGCCGCCTTCTGTCTGTTCGGCAAGCGGCAGGGCAATAGAGACGAAGGGCTGGTCATCGTGCTCACACAGAATGAGCAGAAAACCCAGACCCAGATCTTCTACGTGCGGATCGACATCACCGCCACCCCCACGCCTCAGCCATAGAGCCTGTCTCGACAGGTGTCGGACTTTCTGAAGAAGTCCGACACCTGAAGTCGGGCGAAATGCTATCCCTCGCGGGGCACGGTGAAGTAGAACGTCGTGCCGGCGCCTTCCCGGCTTTCGACCCACAGCCGGCCGCCGTGCGCCTCGACAATGTGCCGGGCGATGGACAAACCCAGGCCGGTGCCGCCCTGCCCGCGCACGCGATCGACTTTGTAGAAACGCTCGAAGATGCGAGGCAGGGCGTCGGCCGGGATGCCGACGCCGGTGTCTTGCACGGCCAGGGTGATGTGATCGGCTTCGCCCGCGGCGTCGGCCGGCTCGCTGCCGGGCAGGGCCGTCTGCGGCGGCGTCGCATCCGACACCCAAACGGTGACGCTGCCGCGCGGGGTGAACTTGATCGCGTTGTGCAGCAGATTGGACAACACGCGCCGGATCTGCTCTGGATCGACCAGCGCGATCACGCCAGGCTCCACACGATTCGTCAGCGCCAGGCCGGCCCGCTCTGCCTGGGGGGCGAGGCGGGTAATGACGCTATCCACCAGTTCGGCCATATCTGTCGGCACCATGCGCATCGGCACACGACCCGATTCGATGAGCGACAGATCGTATAACTCCTGAGTGAGTTGGGTCAGCGAATCGACCTGCTGGCTGATCTGATCCAGCAGCTGGCCGCGCTCTGCTTCATCGCCATTGGCGGGCGACTGGCGAAGCGTATCGACCAGCAGCCGGATGGCTGTCAGTGGTGTGCGCAGCTCGTGCGAGATGTTGGCGACAAAATCGCGCCGGGCGCGTCCCAGCCGTTGCAACTCGCCGACATCGTACAGCAGTAACACAACCTCACGGGCAGATTCGCGCCCGTTGTTTTCGAGGTCGAGTGCGCCGGCGCGCACGCGAAACTGCCGCCCGCCCAGACTCAACTCGCGCGGCAGTTCGTAGGCGTTGTTCAGGGCTTCCTCGGCGATGGCATCCAGTTCGTAGGAGCGGGTGATTTCGATCAGGCTGCGGCCCGGCGCGCACGCGCAGCCGAACAATCGCTGCGCGGCGTTGATGCACCAGGTGACGATGTGGCCGGCGCCCACGAACAGGATGGGATCGATGGTGGTGTTGGCAATGGCATCGCGCGCAGCGAGCGCATGAACGGCCTGCCGGCGCAGTTCGGCTTGCGCGGCCCGCAACTCGCGCTCGGCCATGCCGGCGGCGAACGCCTCGGCAGCCAGCGCCCACGCGCGCAACCCCAACACCACGCACAAACCGGCCAGCGCCGCGATCACAATCAGCGACAATTCCATCTCGACCTCAACACCCTCACGGCTCGGTTGTAGCGCGCACGACTTTTGCGCCGGTCACTTTGATCACATCGGCCACTTTGACCCGCAGGTTGATGCCGCGCTGGCCGGCGCTCACGTAAATCGATTCGAATTGCTGCGCGCTGGCGTCGATGTAGATGGCGAAGCCTTTGTTCAACAGGGCCAGCGCCGAGATGCCCCCGACTTTCAGGCCGGTCAGGCTTTCGGCCTCTTTGTGCGTCGCCATGCGCAGACTCTTCTCGCCGATCTCTTTGGCCAGCAACCGCAGATTCAACTCGCGCGGGCCGGGTGTGATGACAAGCATGGGCTTCCTGCCAGGAGCTTCGGGCAGCACCACCAGCGTCTTGTATACCTCGGCCTCTGGCACGCCGATGGCCGCCGCAACGCCATCTGTTCCGTGAATCTCTTCTGGATATTCGTGTACGGTGTAGGCGATCTTGCGCCCATCCAGGACGCGCATCGCATTCGTCTTTTGCATGGTCCGATTCTCCACGCGCAATTCTAGAGCGTGTTTCGATCCG
>DAOUDB010000284.1:0-13338 GCA_034431495.1 Thermoflexales bacterium | reverse complement strand
TGCCATGCGAGACCTCGTCTGCTAGCTTACCTCAAACCGCTCACCCCACATCGCGCCGGCCATGTTCTTCGATCTGTCATGCGCGCCCCTCGAACAGAGTGATGTGAAGTTGTTCCTATTCCTGGGAATGCATTCCATCATGCCCGGCGGGGAAGATGACGCTGGCGCTTGACGCTAACGGTCGGCGTCTGTGGAACGCCCCAACACCAGCCGGCGCAGATCCTGCTCGGCCTGCCCGATCTTGGACTGATACACCCGCAACTGCGCCTCGAACGACGAAGTGGGGAAGGCGGCCTTGTAGCCGGCCATCATTTCCTCGATCCAGCGGCGCATGAGCTGGGGGTCGGGTTCCGCGTAACGCCTCTCGAAACAGATCTGGTCCAGCGTCAGGCGGGGCGGCATGGGTGGGCGGGGGCCGCGCGCATAGCCGAACACAATGGTCATGATCGGGATCACGCCGTCGGGCAACCCCAGCTTCTCTTTGAGGTAGCACGTATCCAACAAGCCGCTGCGGCCGGTTTCGGACAGCATCACCGACGACACGCCCAGCGCCTCGGCGGCTAGATTCATGTTCATCGCCGCCAGCGAGGCATTCATCACGCCGATGGTGTATTCGACCAGCGGGCTGTGGGGGAATGCCTCGAACACGCTGCGTGCGCGGTGTGTGTCGGCCAGCACGATCACCGCGCGCTGGGCTTTGAATGGAATCGGTCGCTCGAACATGTCGCGCCACGACTCGGCGGTGAACACGGCAAACGACCACGTTTGCAGGTTCACCGTCGAAGGCGCCACGCGCGCCGCTTCGAGGATCGCGTCGAACACGTCGTTGGGGATGGGCCGGCTGTTATAGTTGCGGATGCTGCGCCGGCCCAGAATGGTGCTCAGCAGCGCGTTGTCTGCCAGTGTCGGCGGCACGCGCGGTTTCCCACGCAGAATCCGCAGCAGCGCCTTGACGAACCCCAGCGGGCCTATCGGCTTCAACATGGCACTCAAACGGGCCACAAAGAATCAAAGCGCACGAAGGTGGCTTGATTCAGCTTATCCTTTGTGCGCTTCGTTTCTGTGTGGTTCAAATTCAGTTCTGCGACGGGCCGGCTGGCTGTGCGGCGGCTTCCTGGGCAACCTTGGCCTTGTCCAGCACGTTGACCATGCCGCCGAACAGGCGATACTCGTCCATGCGGCACGAGTTGACCAGCTTGCCGTCCCACACCGTCATGTCCGGGCAACTGTCGCACATGTCAGCGCGGCCGTCGGGCAGAATGTCCGGCGCCTGAATGATGCCGATGCTTTGGACGTACACCGGGTCGAACACCTGCGCCGGGTGTGAGAGGACGTGCCGCAGCCAGTTCTGGCCGGCCTTGCGCAATGACTTATCTACTACACCGCCCAGAAAGACTTTGGCGCCCACTTTGGCATTGCTCAGGTAGGCCAGATAGGTGCCGGTGAACAGATGATGGCCGGCCTGGGCCAGCTCCATCGTGCGCTTGCCGGCCGAGCCGAACACTTTCTTTTTGGTGCCGAACCATGCTGCGGCCAGCCACTTGAACGAGTCGTGCTTGAGCGTTCCGCCCAGGTAGCACGAGGCGTCGTACTCGGGGAAGTTGTCCCGGATGATCTGATATACCTCCGGCGAGGTGACGAACTTTTCGTCGAAGCGGTCGCGCACATAGCTCAGCTTGCTCAGGTCCACCAGCTTGCTGTCGGCGCTCACGGCCACGCTGGTGTCGGACGTGCCGGTGCGGTAGGTGATGAACACCAGCCCATGCACCTTGTCGATGTTTTCGCGGCCCCAGCGCACGATGTCCGGAATCTCGTGAAATGAGGATGGGTAGACCGTGGCGTTGAAAATCACGTACAGGCCGCGCTCGGCGGCGATCATGTCCGCGTAGGTCTGGCGCAGTTCGTTCAATTCCTTTTCGGTCTTGCCTTTCCAGTGTGGCCGGTTCTGGTGGCTGTCGATGTGAATCGTGAAGCCGGACAACCTGGCCTTCTTCAGTTCCTTCAGCATTTCTGGCGTGAGAGCCATAGCGTTGGTCAGAACGATCGGCTTCATCTTCAGCTCGGCGATGTACGACACCACTTCCATGATGTGCGGATAGATGAGCGGCTCGCCCCCGGCGATGGACACGTTGTCCGGGTTGCGCCATTGCTTGAAGAAACGAATCTCTTCCTTGACTTGTTCGAGCGGCTTGTGGCCGGTGATTTTCTGCCGGTAGCAGCCCTCGCAATACAGGTTGCAGATGTCGGTGAGTTCCAGCCAGGCGATGGCATTGTCATTCATCGACCAGGGCATGCGGTACAAATCGCGCTTGTCGAGTGGCATGTGACCTCCAATGTCGCAGATGTGGCGTTTGAACGCCGGATGGGCAAATAACAAGCAGGGATTATAGCGTCGGGTAAATCAATCGCAGACAACCTCCCGCAGCTTTTCAGCACGCTGCGATTCAGGCCAGCAATCCGCGGGGGCTTGCATATACTTGCTGCGCCGTGCTGTCATCGTTTCTCAATCTTCTGGAAGGCTGCCAGCCAGACGAAATGATCTGGACTGCTGACATCAGCTATTGGATTGCCGGCCAGAAACAGCGCGGCAGCGCCCAACCCGACTGGGATACTGAAGAAGGCTATCTGCGGCTGTGCAACGACCTCGGCATCATGCCCTACTACTGGTACGACCCATTCTGGCTGGCCGAGCCGGTCTACGACGCGACGGTGCAGGTTTTCTACGAGCAACAGGGTGTCACGACAACGCGGGTGTGGCACACGCCGGCCGGCGAGTTGCGCGAAGAGACTGCCTTTCTGCCGGCCAGTTGTTCCACCGGTTGCATCCGCTATCCCGTCCAAACAGAGCGCGATCTGGATGTGCTGGCCTATCTCGTGGAACATCGGTGGTTGGAGCCGCGCTGTCTGGAAGACTACGAGCGACGCCGGGCGCTGTGGGCGCGCTACGGGGGATTGCCTTCCATCGGGATGCCGCGCAGTCCGCTGGCCGCCTTTCTGTATGAATGGGCCGGCGTGCAGAACGGGGTGTACCTGCTGGCCGATTATCCGGATCGTGTGGCCGATATTCTGGGACGCATGGAGGCGCAAGAGGCGCCGATACTCGATGCGGTGTGCGCGGTCGCCCCGCCGCTGGTTCACTTTGCCGACAATCTGTCGAGCGACAATCTGGCCGGCCTGTACGACCGGCGCCTCGCGCCCACGCATCGCCGCCGGCTGGACAGGCTGCATGCCGCCGGGGTCAAGTGCGCCGTTCATCTGGACGGCACGGTCAGAGGATTGCTGCCCAAACTCGCTGCCATCGGTTTCGATGCTGTCGAGGCCCTGACGCCGCAGCCGGCCGGCGATGTCGCTATCGAAGACCTGCGCGCTGTGGCGCGAGATGACCGGGTGATCCTGTGGGGTGGCGTGCCCGGCGCAATGTTCGCGCCGCCGTTCGAGTGGCCGGCGATGGAGGCGCATGTGAGCCGGCTGCTCGATGCGTGGCGCGGCACGCGCTGCGTCATCGGCGTGGCCGATCAGGTGCCGCCCGACGGCGATATAGACTTTTGCCGGCACATCGCCGGGCTGGTGCGACGGGCGTAAGCAGGCTGGGCGCCTTCACGGCAACGGGATCGATGCCGTGAAGGCGGGAGGGACAACGTTAAAGGGGGGCGGAAGAGCGCCGCCGCAATCATTCAATCTTTCTGGCGATCTCGGCCAGCAATCGCTGGCGGGTCTCTTCGAGCGGGATGCGCTCGATGACCGGCGCGAAGAAGCCTTCCACGATCAGCCGGCGCGCTTCGACTTCAGGCACGCCGCGCGAGCGCAGATAAAACATCGGCTCTTCCTCCAGCCGGCCCACCGTCGAGCCATGCGTGCAGCGCACGTCATCGGCTTCGATCTCCAGGCCGGGGATCGAGTCGGCGCGCGACTTGCTGGACAATTGCAGGTTGCGGTTGGCCTGATAGGCGTCGGTCTTTTGCGCGCCGGGGAAGACACGGATATTGCCGCGCCACACCGTGCGCGCTTCGTCGCGCAGCGCGTTCTTGTATAGCAGGTCGCTCTTGCAGGCCGGCGCGATGTGATTCTGCTGTGTGTCGTAGTGCAGTTGTTGCCGGCCATCGGCGAAGAACACGCCGGACAACAGGGCGGTGGCTCGCTCGCCCAGTAGATCGGCCTCGATGGCTGACTTGGTGTAGCGCGAGCCGACGCCGCCGGCTATCCAGTGCAACGTCGCGCCTTCGTGAAGATGCGCGCGCTCATTGGTGAAGTTCCACACGGCAGGCCCCCAGTCCTGAATGCTCACGTAGTCCAGTTGCGCATTCTTACCGACGATGATCTCGACTGCGCCGTTGTAGAACGTCTGCGCCGGGGCTGATCCTTTGGCCGACGCTGCCGAAGCGAATTCCTCGATCAGCGTAGCTTGCGCGCCTTCATCCAGCACGATCAGCGTGTGGTTGAAGCCGGCGCGCTGGCCGGCTGTCATCCACGTCGCCGCGCGCAGCGGCTGCTCGATGCGCACACCCCTGGGCACATACAACACAACGCCGCCGCGCATGAAAACACCGTGCAGGGCGGCAAAGTAGGCGTCGCTGAGTCTGACGCATTCGGTCATCAGATGCCGCTCCAGCCAGTCGGCGTGCGCGTAGCTGGCCGAATGCAGGTCGTCGAAGATCACACCCTGCTCGCGCAGGCCGGCATCCAGACGTGAAACCACCGGCGCGCCATCCACATGCGCAATCACCCCCGGCGCGTCGGTGTTTAGAAACGGTTCCAGGAAGCGATGGGTGTCCGCGTCCTGGTCTGCCGGAGGGGCAGCGGGCAGTTGAATGTTCGCCAGAACCTGGTCGAGTTTGAAGAGAGACAAATCGACGCGCCGCCATAGCTCGTCGGTGCGCTGCGGCGCCGGTGTGTCGCGGAAGACACGCAACGCTTCCAGCCGGCGCGCTACAAGCCAGGCCGGGTCGTCGGCGGCGCTTGCGTATGCCTCCACAAACTCGCGCGTCAGCTCTCCGCTTTTCACCAGCGGGGCGGGTTTCAAAGTCACAATAGCCATTAGCCGACCGTCCCTTCCATCTGCAATGCAATCAGCCGGTTCATCTCTACGGCGTATTCCATCGGCAGTTCCTTGACCAGCGGCTCGATAAAGCCGGATACAACCATGGTCGAGGCTTCCTCTTCGGTCAGACCACGGCTCATGGCGTAGAAGAGCTGTTCCTCGCCGATCTTGCTCACCGAAGCCTCGTGGCCGATGGTTACGTCGTCGTTGTCCACTTCAATGTATGGATAAGTGTCGCTGCGGCTGTGCTCATCCAGAATGAGCGCGTCGCACACCACGTTGCTGCGGCTGCCGGTCGCGTCCTTGTATACCTTCAGCAGGCCGCGATAGCTGGCGCGACCACCATCTTTGCTGATCGACTTGCTGACGATCTTCGAGGTGGTGTTGGGCGCGGCGTGAACGACCTTGCCGCCGGCGTCCTGATGCTGACCCTTGCCGGCGAAGGCGATCGACAGGATCTCGCCGTGCGCGCCGGGCCCCATCAGATACACCGCCGGATACTTCATCGTCAGCTTGGAGTTGTGGACGATGAAGCCCTGTGAGACAAAGTTGCCGGTGTCCTCCACCTCGATGTCCCAGGTTGGCACAGCTTCTGCTGACGGCTCTGAGACCGTCACATCCACGATCTCCACGCTTGCGGGCAGCTCGATCTGTGAACGCCCGACGGCCCGGTGATGGCGCAACTGGGCCGGCTTTGCCTGTTGAGCTTCCTCGCGCAGTTGTGGGCTGACGCGGCTTACCAGGCGTTCATCGAGCGGGAAGCTCAGCCGGTACGCGCCATGCGCGGTGCACTCGATGCCCTGAATGGTTACTGTGCGCGGTTGATCAAACTCGGTGTACAGGCGAGAGGTGATGCCCAATGTGACCAGCACTGAGGCCACGTCTTCAAGCAGTGCGCGGTTGACCGACTTCAGCACAAAACGCCGGTCGGCCAGCACGTAGCCATCCGCGTCCAGATAGCCGGCGATGAACGACAGGCGCTGCGATTCAGGCAGTGACCATACCCATGCCGGCACGCGCTTGTTGCCGGCTCCACCGGTGAACCCGTTCAGGGTGAACAACTCTGCCAGTTCTTTGCTGCTCCAGGCCACGTGATTGCCGTCGGCGCGCTCGGTGGGTTTTGCGTCAATCAACGCTGCCATCGCGCCCATCAGACGCTCGCGGGCGCGGTCATTGCGCGGGCTAGAGAAGCCGACTTTGGCCCAGCGCACGATGCCGTCTGTCTTGCCAGATTGCGCGTCGATGTTGCCGTCGCCGATCCAGTAGCCAAACAGCCACATGATGTCATCGGTCGTATGCTCGACTGTGCCTAGCCGCGAATCACGCGCGCGCATCATGCTCAGAGCGGGAGCGTACTGATTCGATGACTTGAAGGCAGTTGTTAACGCCGGCAGTTGTAGCGCGTGCGGCGCGCCATAGTCAAGCGACATGCGCGGGATGATGGCCTGTTTCAATTGATCTGCGCGCACATAGGCAAGGCGATAGCGCCCCAACTTCTTTGGCGCGCTTGCGTCATAGATATAGGAGTAGAACGGGTGATTGGCGGTGACGCGCAGTTTGCGTTCGCCCACAGACACAGTGTGCACCGGCTGATAGCCCGAAAACCGCTTTGCAATCACGCGGCGGAAACATAGCTCGCCGGTGCGCTCATCATAGGACAACACCCTGTCGCCCACGTTGAGCGATTCGATTGTCTTGAGACCGTCCGGGGTGGTCACCGTCGAGCCTTCTGCCAGGCATCCCAAATTGCCGTCCACCCATTCCATGGTGGCCCCTTCGTAGGCCACAGCGCGCTTGGTCACCAGGTTGTACACGTTGGTTGACCAGTTCTGGATGGTGGTGTAGCGGCAGCGCCCGCCTTTCTTCACGATGATCTCCACCACCGCGCTGTGCAGTGAGTCGCTGGAGTAGATCGGCGCGGTGCAGCCTTCAACGTAGTGCACATATGCCCCCTCGTCCACGATGATCAGGGTGCGCTCGAACTGTCCTACGTTCTTGGCGTTGATGCGGAAGTAGGCTTGCAGCGGCAGGTCGATCTTGACGCCCGGTGGCACGTAGATGAACGAACCGCCCGACCATACCGCGCTGTTGAGCGCAGCAAACTTGTTGTCGGTGTAGGGGATCACGGTGCCGAAGTGCTCGCGGAAGAGTTCAGGATGCTCGCGCAATGCCGAGTCGGTGTCGAGGAACACCACGCCCTTGTCGGCCAGCTCTTTGGCCAGATTGTGGTAAATGACTTCCGACTCGTACTGCGCACCGACGCCGGCCAGATACTTTTTCTCGGCCTCTGGAATGCCCAGTCGGTCATAGGTGTTCTTGATCTCAGGCGGCAGATCATCCCACGATTCGGCCTGCTCGTTGGTTGGCTTGATGTAGTAGAAGATGTCGCGGAACTGGATGTCTCTAAGCGCCGGCCCGCCCCAGTTTGGCATCGGCTTCGACTCAAACGACTCGAGCGACTTGAGCCGGAAGTCCGTCATCCACTGCGGCTCTTTCTTCATCCGGGAGATTTCTTTGACGATCTCAGTGTCCAGGCCCCGGCGGCTCTTGAACATGTAATTCTCGGCCTCATGAAAACCGTACTTCTCCGCATAGCTCTCATTGACGTCGACTTGCGTCTTGGTTTCAGCCATCTCACCCGTCCTCGTTTATCAGGTTAGTCGGGTTCATCAGGTTGTTCGGGTTCGACGACCAGAACTCTGCAAACGTCAACAACCTCGTGAACCTTGCAAACCTTCTGAACTTTACAAACCTTATGAACCTTGCAACCTTGCGAACCTTACAAACCCTGTTGCTCCGTCTCTGGCTCGCGCAGCCAGTCGTAGCCCTTCTCTTCGAGATGCAGCGCCAGATCCGGCCCGCCCTCTTCCACGATGCGTCCGCCGATCAGCACATGCACGAACTGCGGCTTGATGTAGTTCAGCAGGCGCTGATAGTGGGTGATGACGAGCACGCTCATTTGCGGGTCCTTGTCGTGCAGCGTGTTCACGCCCTCGCTGACGATGCGCAGCGCGTCGATGTCCAGGCCCGAGTCGGTCTCGTCCAGCACGGCGATCTTTGGCTTGAGCATCGCCATCTGCAAGACCTCGGCGCGTTTCTTCTCGCCGCCGCTAAAGCCGTCGTTCAGATAGCGCCCGGCGAATGACTCGTCGACCTTCAGGATGCGCATGGCTTCGCGCAACTGCTTGCGGAATTCCGGGATCGGCATGCCCTTCACGTCAGAGGGCAGCACGCCGCCGTTGCGTGCCGCCGCTTCCGCCTTGATGCGCGCGTTCAGCGCTGTGCGCAGGAAGTTGGCAACGGTCACGCCGGGAATGGCGATCGGGTACTGGAACGCCAGGAATAGGCCGGCCCGGCTGCGCTCATCGGCTTCCATCTCCAACACGTTTTGCCCGTTGAAGATCACTTCGCCTTCGGTGACCTCATAGGCCGGATGCCCCATGAGCGTGTAGGCCAGCGTGCTCTTGCCCGAACCATTCGGTCCCATGATGGCGTGAATCTCGCCCTGATTCATGCTCAGGTTCAAGCCCTTCAGAATCGGCTTGCCCTCGATACTGACGTGCAAATTCCGTATTTCAAACCACTTCGGTGTGTCCACGTGTATTCCTCTCGATTGAAATCGCTGGCCCGGCCAGGGCTGTGCCAGAAGATTCTGTTTTTGCCTGATGTGGCAGTATAGCCGCGTCATCGGGCACTGTCAATATTTATCATCTCGATCTTGTTTATTATTCTTTCACAGCCGGCTGAGTGGAGGATGAGAGCTGCTGAACTAGCCTTTCGGCGGTGGGGAGCTGGTGGCGCTTTGATCTGTTGCCGGTCCGGGGCGACGCGATGACAGAAGCGCCAGCGTGACCACCACGCCGGCCAGTACCACTGCCAGCGTCACCAGCTTCAGCAAAGGCGGTTGCGCGATGAGCGCCACTGCCCCAAATGCCAGACAGGCCACCGCATACAACGCCACAATCCGGCGCGCGCTCCAGCCGGCGTCGGCCAGCCGGAAGTGTAGATGCCCCCGATCTCCCTGGAATGGACTTTTACCCTGCCGGGCGCGGTCGATCATCTGCCAGGCTACGTCGGCGATCGGCACGCCCATCACCAGCAACAGCAGCGCCACTTTTGCCCCGGCGATGATGCCCAGGCAGGCCAGTGTGAAGCCCAGGTACTGCGCCCCGCTGCCCAGGAAAATGCGCGCTGGCTGAAAGTTGAACACCAGGAAGCCCAGCAACGCGCCGGCCAGCGCAATGGGCAACAGCGCCACGCTGTATTGTCCTTCGCGCAGCATGTGAATGGCAGTCACGCTCGCCGCAATCAGCGACACGCTAGCTGCCAGGCCATCCACGCCGTCCAGGAAGTTCACGGTGTTCATCATGCCCAGAAACCAGAAGGCGCTCACGATGACGACCTGCCAGCCGGCCAGCACCTGTTCCTGGCCGATGAGCGGATTGTGAAATCGCTCGATGAAGATGAGATGCCCGATCGCGATTGCCGCGCCAAGCGCCTGGGCGATGAATTGTGGCCCAGCCCTCAGTTCCAGGCGGTCGTCGAGCAAGCCGGCCACGAAGATCACCACACTGCCGAGCAGCAGGCCGGCCAGTCGGATGCCTTCCTGCGGATCGAGCGTGGGCACGCCAAACGCCTGGCTGATCAGCGCCGTGCCGATGAACGCGCCGAACAACGGCACAGCGCCCAACCTGGACGTGACCCGGCTGTGTCTGCGCCGGCCGCCGGGCTTGTCGGCAATGCCCAGCTTCAAGCCGAGGCGGATCGCCGCCGGCGTCAGCGCCAGCGCAAGCGCCAGCGCGATGGCAAAGGTTGCGACAAGGGCCTGAACGGGCACACCGTGATTGTAACCGGCGGCATGGATATAATCGCCGCGTGCAGCGTGAACCATCTGGCAAGCCGCAGCGCCCGTCGCGGCTCGTTTCCGCCCTGAACCAGTTTGCCGACACTTTTCGCCGGCATTGGCTGGCGATGATCGTGGGCATGTTGCTGGTGTATACCGGCCTGCCGTTCGTTGCGCCGGTGTTGAAGAAGGCCGGCCTCGATGGCCTGGCGCAGGCGATCTATCAGCCGTATAAGTTCGTCTGCCACACCTACGCCTTTCGCTCGTTTTTCTTGTTTGGTGAGCAAGTGGTCTATGCGCGCGGTCAGGGCGAAGGCGAGTTCGAGCGCGCCACCGGCATCAACCCCATGACGCCAACCGGCCTGTTCGAAGCGCGTGACTTCCAGGGCAACGAGCGCGTCGGCTACAAAGTGGCCCTGTGCCAGCGCGACATCGCCATCTACCTTAGCATGGCTGTCAATGGCATGATCTTTGCCGTCGTGCGACGCCGCGCCCGCCGGCCCATACCGTGGCTGTTGTTCGTGTTGATCGGTCTGCTGCCCATCGCCATCGATGGCTTCTCGCAATTGCTCAGTCAGCCACCGCTGGCGATTTTGCCTTTCCGCGAAAGCAACTGGCTGTTGCGTGTATTGACCGGCGTGTTGTTCGGAACCAGCGTTGCCTGGCTGGTGTTTCCGCTCATCGAAGCCAGCTTCGCCGCCGAACCGCGCGCCCTTCATCCCCTCCCGAAACCCAATCCGTAGGACGCTCCACCCAATACGCAACACGCAATACGAAATACGCACCACGCAATACCATGACCACCCCGAACCCCCAACCCCGGCGCCGCTCGCCGTGGCCGATTGTGATTCTGGCCGGCGTCGCTGCACTGTTCGGCTTCGGCGCCGGCTTGTTGATCGCCACCAGCGCCAATCAACCGGCTGCGCCGCTCAGCGCGCCGGCGCAGCCGGTGATCCAGTTTCTGCGCGAAAACGAGCCTGCGCCAGACTTCGACTTACAGACGTTCGACGGCCAGACAGTGCGACTCAGTGATTTCAAGGGCCGGCCTGTGCTCATCAATTTCTGGGCTTCGTGGTGCCCGCCCTGCAAGGAAGAAACGCCCGATCTAATTGCCGCTTACAACGACCTCAAAGATATCAATGCCGTTTTTGTCGGCGTTGGCACGCAGGATGACACCGACAAGCTCAAGCAATTCGCCAACGAATATCAGATTCCCTATCTGGTGGTCGAAGACCCGCTAGGTAAGGTGAGCAACCAGTACCGCGTGCTGGGCATGCCCACCACTTTCCTGATCGACCCAGATGGCATTTTGCGCAAAGTCATCAACGGGGTTGTCACCCGGAACCAGGTCATCACAGAAATGCGGGAGTTGGCGCAACGATAGCCGGCCCGCACAACCCAGGGAGGTAACACCATGAACGAGACACCCATTGTCCTCGGCGTGATCGGTGGAAGCGGTCTGTATGCGATGCCGGGACTGACCGATATCGCCGAGCAGCGCATCCAGACGCCGTTTGGCGATCCTTCAGATGCTGTTGTGATCGGCGCTTTGCGTGGTAAGCGAATTGCCTTTCTGCCGCGCCATGGCCGGGGCCATCGCTTTAGCCCCAGTGAAGTGCCTTATCGCGCCAACATTTACGCCATGAAGGCGCTTGGCGTCAGTCATATTGTCAGTGTCAGCGCCTGCGGCAGTTTGCGCGAACATATCAAGCCGCGCGATGTGGTCGTGCCCGATCAACTCGTGGATTTCACGCGCGGCAAGCGCGCGCTGTCTTTTTTCGAGGAAGGCTGGGTAGCGCATGCTTCGGTTGCCGACCCGTATTCCAGGTCGCTCAGCGCGGCGCTGGTCAAAGCGGTGCGCGATGCCGGCGGCGTGGCGCATGCCGGCGGCACATTCGTGACCATCGAAGGCCCGCGCTTCAGCACCAAAGCAGAAAGCAACATGTTCCGCGCCTGGGGGTGCGACATCATCGGCATGACTGCCTCGCCCGAAGCGGCGCTGGCCCGCGAAGCTGAGATCGATCTGGCTGTCATGGCGCATGTCACCGACTATGATGTGTGGCACGATTCCGAAGAGCCGGTCACCACCGAGATCGTCATCGAGCGCTTGAACGCCAACCTGGCGCTGGCGCAACAAGCTATCGCCAACCTGGTCAGTGTGGTCGAAGCGCTGCCCCATGAGACGGAGGGGTGTATGCGCCTGGCGACCATTAGCGCCGCCGAGCGCATTCCGCAATCGGCCCGTCAGCGCCTGTCCCTGCTCATGGGCAAATATCTGCCCTAGCGCACTGTCGGAATCCAGCTTTACACAAAGGAGTCACAACTTCGTGCAGACACCCATCCGCTCCAAACCATCCGCGCCGGCCACTTTGTGGGCGCTGGCGCTTGTGTCGCTGCTGTTGAACATTGCGCTTGTTGCGCTGATTGTGGTTGTGGTGATGTGGGCGCGTCAGTTCGCCGCCGATACCGCCGACGCGCTGAATGCTGTTGGCAATCAGGATATCAATTACACGCTGCGCCTGAATCAGACTGTGCCGGTGCGCGCCGAGGTGCCGTTTGCGCAAACCATTGTGGTGCCGATCAGCCAGTCCATCGATGTGAACACCATCGTGACGGTCTCCCGCGAGTTGCCGGTCATCGGCGTGATCGATCTCGATGTGCCGATCCAGGCGTCCATCCCCGTCAACTTCGAGGTGCCCATCGCGGTCAACCAGACGTTTCCCGTCAGCGCCGACGTGCCGCTGAATATGGAGATTCCGCTCAGCATTCGGGTCAACGAGACACCGCTGAAAGCGGCCATCGATTCGGTGGTGCGTTCACTCAATACCTTCGCGGGTCGCTGAAGCGAGAGCGCCGGCCTGCGCGTGCTGTGGGCTTTATGCGTTTGCCGCCGTCAGCATGATCTGGTTGCCGGATGGGTCTGCGAGCATGAAGCCCTGCTCTTCTGGCATCGGGTCAACACCGCCGGCTTTCACGTGTTCGATCAGCCGCTGCAAAGCCGGCTGATTGGGCAGTTGTAGTGTGAAGTGGCGCAGTCCGACCGCGTTCGCCGGCGGGAGTGGCGCGCCAACGCCGGCCCATGTGTTGATGCCGATGTGATGGTGATAGCCGCCGGCCGACAGAAACGCTGCGCTGCTGCCATAGCGTTGCATCCGGTCGAATCCCAGCGTGGTGTGATAAAAGCGTTCGGCTTCGTCCAGGTGACTGACGTGCAGGTGAATGTGCCCGATGTGTGTGTCGGGCGGCAGGCCGGCGCTCTCCTTGCGCTCGCCCAGCAGGCTCAACAGCCCCTGGATATCGAGCGGTTCCGTGACCATTGCCAACGCGCCATCAGCGCGCGGCCAGACGTGGCGCGGGCGATCGGCGTAGATTTCGATGCCGTTGCCGTCGGGGTCAGCCAGATAGAGGGCCTCGCTGACGCCGTGATCGGATGCGCCCTGCAAGGGGTATTGCGTCT
>DAOUDB010000283.1:0-21128 GCA_034431495.1 Thermoflexales bacterium | reverse complement strand
TGCTGGGGTGGCCATGGCGGATGGACTTTTCGCGCGCGCTGGCAGCGTTGATGGCTTCGAGCGGCAGGGCGACTTCGATCAGTTTCCTGCGGGGATGAGTCATGGCTAATCCTGCGCGGTCTGTTGCTGTTTCCGGGGCAAAAGTATAGTAGAGACGCGTTGCAGCGCGTTTGTATGGCACTTACGGCGCAGGGGGTTCGCTGCGCGCCAGCAATAAACGCAGGGCATAGTTCACGCTGGTTGCGCCGGCATCGGGAGCACCGGTGAATGGTTGACGCACGTAACGCACCGGGCAGGCGAGGGGGTCACTTTCGGGTGCGCCATCGATCTCCACCAGCGCCAGGATGAATTGCTCTCCCGCGTTCAGCGCGCACAAGATTTCATTGCGCGTCACGGTCACCGTATCGGCGCCGGCGCGGCGGCCCTTGACCTCGATGAAGCGCAGCCGGCCGCTGGCCGGGTCGCGGCTCTCGATGTCGTAGCCCAGCTTGTCGCGGCTCACGTCGCGCGGGTCGTGGCCAAGCCGGCGTTCGATCTCCATCACCGCGCGCATGGCGATCTGCTCGGTGATGTGTGTCTCGATGACCTCGCGCGGGGTGCGATCACCGAGCAACAACCCAATCGGGATCACCAGTGTTCCGCCGATAATCACGGGCGGCTCTGCCACGATGTCTTTTTCTTGTTGCAACTCGGCCAGGCGTCGGTCGAGGCGGGCGGCAAGTTCATCGGCGCGCTGTCGGGCCTTCTGCCAGTTCAATCGCGCGTTGGGCCGGCCGGCCTGCTCCTGCTCGCGCAGTTCGTTGGCGCGGCGGTCCCAGTAGTTGATTTCGCGCGTCAATCGCTCGGTCACGGCGGCCTCGGTGCGGGCGATCATGTCAAGACGCCGGCGGCGCACTTCTTCCAGGTGACGGGGGGCCAGATGGTTGATGGCGTGCGCTATGGCGATGCGTTCCGCTGTGGCGCCGAATGCAAGGCCGGGACTGCTCTCCGTGCCGGCCCCGGCGGCATCATCCGGGTGTGCAATGACGGACAGCGCCCGGGCGAGTTCTTCGGCGGTGGCGGAGCGGTAATCCAGATAGGGCGCGCCGCCGCCCACGCGCGCCTCGCCGTTCAGACTGACCTCGACGAAATGCACCTCGGTCGAGATGACGCGCCGCTCGTTGTTGCGGGTCAGGCGCGCGTCGCGCACGGTCTGTTGCAGGTAGAACAACATGCGCGGCTGCTGGCCGGGGTCGGTCTCGTCCACCAGCGCCGAGCCGGCCTTGAGCGCGTCGCGGTGACGGTCGAGGATCATGCCGATGACGGCGTCGAGCAGGGGGTGGCCGGGGCAGATGAAGGAGGCCGGGGCGGAGGCGTCGGCGGGGCCGGCGCGATGAATATCGGCCTTGTCGAAGCAGACGCGGTCGTAGCTGGTCGCCACCGGCGGCAAGCCGTGGTCGCGGGCGTAATGGCGGATCGGCGCGGGCACAGTGTTGATGCCGTGGCGCCCGTTCTCGCGCGGATACAGCGTTCCGCCCAGCGCCTCGAAGGCGGCCGTAAAGAATGCTTTGATGTAATGCGGCTGGAGACGCCGGGCCGCGTAGCGCTCCATGTCCTCGCGCAGGCGCAGCACCTGCGACACATCCATGCTGTTCTGCGCCAGGGAGCGTTTCTCCAGTAGTTCCCGCATGCGCGCGCGATCCACCGCGTTATCGACGGCATGTTCGAGCCGGGCGCGCACGGCCGGGTCGTCGCCATAGCGCACTGCCTCGATCATCAAGTCGCGCAGCGTCTTTTCCCACACCGGCTCGCCCAGCACGTCGAACACCTGGCCGTCCAGCGCGTCACGTTCGGCTTTCAACTTGTTGAGCAGGCGGGCGTAAACGTGGCCCTCGCGTGTGTCGGGCGCGACCAGATTCCACAGGTGACACACCTCGGTCTGGCCGATGCGGTGGATGCGGCCAAAGCGCTGCTCCAGACGGTTGGGGTTCCACGGCAGGTCGTAGTTCACCATCAGGTGCGCGCGTTGCAGGTTGATGCCTTCGCCGGCGGCATCGGTGGCGAGCAGGATGGACACGTCGGGGTTCTCGCGGAACTCCAACTCGATCTCCCGGCGCTCCTCGCGGCGCATACCACCGTGGATGCACACGATCGGGCGCTCGTCGCCGCACAGGGTGGTCAGCTTGCGGTGCAGGTAGTTGAGCGTGTCGCGGTGCTCGGTGAAGATCACCAGCTTGCGCGTCCTCTCTGCGCCACTTGCCCCTGTCCTGCGATGGGGCGCGGGCACAACGCGCATCTCCGGGTTCTCGTGCAACAGCGTTTGCAGTTCGTTCCACTTGCGGTCGTGCCCGCTGCGCAGCACGGCGGACGCCTTGCGCTCGAGGTCGCGCAGCAGGCCGATCTCGGCGCGCAGCTCGGCGATGGTGCGCGCGGCGGTGGCGTTGTCCACCACCTGCTCTTCGATCTGCTCCACCTCGGCGTCGGGCGCTTCGTCGAGGTCTTCCCAGAGCTGGGGGTAATCGTCCCAGGCAGGGCCGGCGCTCAAGGCCGGCCTCTCCAGTCCTGCCGCGGATTCTTCGCGCAGACGTTGTTCGAGACGCTCGCGGCGGCGCTTCAGCGACTGGTAGATTGCTTCTGGCGAGGAGGCCAGCCGGCGTTGCAGGATGGTCAATGCAAATCCGACTGTGCCGCGACGGCCTTCGTTTTCGAGCTGGTCGGCGCGGCTGAACTGCTCACGCACGTAGGCGGTGACGGCCTGGTATAGATCATTCTCTTCTGGCGAGAGCGCATAGTTCACTGTGTACGCGCGGCGTTCGGGAAACAGGGGACGCCCGTCGAACTTCAGCAATTTCTCTTTCACCATGCGCCGCATCAGGTCGCTGGCATCCACCTTCTGCACACCCCCGCGAAAGCGCCCTTCGAAGCGGTCTGCGTCCAGCAGAGCGAGGAATAGCTGAAAGTCTTCCTCTTTGCCGTTGTGTGGGGTGGCAGTCATGAGCAGCAGGTGGCGCGTGAGCGCGCCGAACCGCTTGCCCAGTTTGTAGCGCTGGGTCTCCTTCACTTCGTTGCCGAAGAAGGATGCGGACATCTTGTGCGCCTCGTCGCACACGATCAAATCCCATTCGGTCTGCTCCAGACGCGCTTGCAGGTCTACGCTGCGGCTGAGCTGGTCGAGCCGGACAATCACCAGATCGTGCTCTGCGAACGGGTTGCCGCTGCGTGAGGTCTCCACGCTCTCGCGGGTGAGCAGAGCGAAGTCGAGCTGGAACTTGCTCCACAACTCGTCTTGCCACTGCTCGGTCAGATTGCCGGGGGCGCACACCAGGCAGCGGCGCACGTCGCCGCGCGCGATCAACTCGCGGAGGAGCAGGCCGGCCATGATGGTCTTGCCGGCGCCGGGGTCGTCGGCCAGCAGAAAGCGCAGGGGGTGCCGGTTGAGCATGTGGTCGTACACCGCGGTGATCTGGTGCGGCAGCGGCTCGATCAGCGAGGTGTGCACCGCCAGACGCTCGTCGAACAGGTGGGCCAGGCGGATGCGGTGGGCCTCCGAGACGAGTTTGAAGAGATCGCCCGGCGTGTCGAAGGTCCAGGTATGCCGGGCGGCGGCCAGATCGAGGCGGGGTTCGTCGTTGCGATAGAGGAGTTGCGAGCCGAGGCCGCCGTCGGCGCGGCGGAAGATGACCTCCAACGCATCGGGGCCGTGCCAGTCTACACTGGTGAGCGTGACGATCTGGTTGGGCACGATGCCGCGCAGTTGCGTTCCGCGTTGAAGGTCTTCGAGTCTGGTCATGCGTGGGGCGTGGGCGTATTGGCGGTCAGGCCTGAACCGGTGTCCATCCCCGGCGCGGATAGCTGATGTAGCGCGCGTTGTCGAACATGGTGCGCCGGCGTGAGAATGTCTCGAAATCGGCCACCTGTTCGGGGTGCAGTTTGCTTTGCACCACAAAATCGGCCTCCGGCGGATAGCACGCCATCTGGTACTGAACCAGTTCCGATTCGTGATCGGCAAGCTCCTCGGCAGGCCACAGGCCGGCGTTGTTGGGGGCGTCGGCGCCCTGGTAGCGCAGATCGACGCTCCAGCGGATGTGGTCGGTGTTGTTCTCGGTGGAGCAGTGCGGCGTCAGATTTGTCATCAGCACCGCGCCGCCCAGCGGACACTCGGCCACCACGGCCTGGCGCGGGTCGCCGGGCAGGTCGTTGTTGTTGATAACCAGGAAGCCGGCGTTGCCGCCGGTGTGGTGCGTCACGACGCCTTGCCGGTGCGCGCGGGGCAGGATTTGCATGCAGCCGTTTTCGATGGTGGCGTTCACCAGCGGAATCCACACGGTGAGGATGAGATGCTTGTCGCATAACTCGGCGAAATACCCAGAATCCTGGTGCCACGGCACGACGCCGCGTTGAATCTTCGGCAACTTGGGTCGGATACGATAGACCGACGAGCCGATGATCTCTGGCCCGACCAGCGATTCCACGACCGCCAGCAGTTTCGGATGCGTGATGACGCGGAACATCTCGATGCCCTTGTGGCCGCCACCGGCCCGGCCTTCCAGCGCTTCGATGATTGCCAGGCCGTTTTCCGGCGAGTCTTCATAGATCAGAGCCAGCCGGGTCTCGAATGGCGCATCTTCATGCAGACGGGTCAGCTTGCCTGCGCTGTGCAGCCGGCGCGCTGCGTGGTCGATGATGCTTTCCATCTCGTGGCGCAGCGGCTGAAGATCTTCTGGATCGAACACCTGTGGAACGATCAGATACCCCTCTTCTTCAAAGAAAGCGACCTGCTCGCGACTCAGACTACCCATACAGATAACCCTCCAAAATTCTGATGTGTCACCCAAACTGCGCCGATTATATCGAGCGCAAGTTCCGACGCGGGTGTATGCGGCTGCTGTGCGACGTGGCGCTCAGGCAAAGATCAACCGCAGCGCAGCAAGGCCGGCCAGACTGAGCGCCAGTAAATCGAACAGGCGTTGGGAGATATGCGGCAGCAGCCACTTGCCCAGAAACGCGCCGGCAATAATCACCGGCAACATGGTCAGATTCAACGTCACCGTTTCAGGGGTGACGAGCGGGCTTTGCGGGTTCAACGCGGTTAGCAGGATGTAGATCGGCAGCTTGGTCAGATTGAAGATGAAGAAGTACCAGGCGGTCGATCCCATGAACTGTTGCTTGGGCAGCTTGAGCGCGTTGAAGTAGATGGCCATGATTGGCCCGGCGGCGTTGGAGATGGTTGTGGTGAAGCCGGCGGCGCTGCCGGTGATCGCCACGCCGGCCGGCGAATGGGGCGTGAGCTGCTCGCCCCACTTGCGCCGGGCCAGATTGATCGCCAGCATCACCAGCACCAGCAGGCCGATGATGGGGTTCAGGCCGGCTTTCGACGCCGCGTTCTGTCCCATCACAAACAACATCACCGCGCCAACAGCGATGCCGGCCAGCACCCAGGGAATCAGCCTGCCCAGCGTGTCCCAGCGGGCGTGCTGGCGATACCACAACACGGCAAATACGTCGCCCATGATGAGCATGGGCAGTGTGATGCCCACCGAGTTCCAGCCGCCGAAGGCTGTGGCCATCAACGGGACGATCAGGATGCCGAGGCCGGGCACGCCGGTCTTCGTGAAGCCGATGAGCAGCGCGCCAAGCGCGCCGAGAATCCATTGCTCGGGGGTGAGGTTCATGGAGGCGTGTTCGAGTTTTTAAGGTTGTTAAAGTTGTGGGTTGTGGGTGAGCAAATGCTTGCGGGTTGCGGCGATCCACTCGGCCGACTTCGGGAAATCGTCGTAGTCGTTCAGGCCGGCTAAGCGGGCATCATCGCGGGCAATGCCGAGCGATTGCAGCAACGCATAGTCCTGCAACGACTCGGCAAACACTTCCCAGCGCAGCGAGTCGATCGGGCCGGCGGGGCCGGGGTAGACCATGAAGGGATCACCGTAGGCCCAGCCCGGCCAGGCCAGGCCGGCCTGCTCGGTGAACGGGTCGATGAGTTGCCGGGTTTGCGATTTGTGCCAGTAGTTGTAGCCCCAGTGCAGAAAGCCGCGCGCGTCGAGTTTGTAGAACAGCCAGCCGTTCATGCGGATCTTCGGCAGTGGCGTGTCCATCAATCGTTGGACGTAACGCCCGCGCGGGCCGCAGCAGTAGTACACCCATGAGGGGATGCCGGCGGCCCGGTAGTCTCGCGCCGCTGAGATGCTCGGGATGGGGGTGTCGGTTAACCCCTCGCGCCCGTACTCGATGTGGCTGAGCGCATCGGACACTTTCATCCAGGGGGCCAGCTCGGCCAGCATCTGGCGCGCCTTGCGATAGTTGTCCAGATGTTCCGCGCCCGGCTCATCCGATAGGTGAAAGAATGACACATCGAGCAGATTCTCGGTGGTGAGGAACACATGGAACTGCGGCAGAAACTGCGACAAGAAGGCGCGATACTTGTCGGACTTGGCCGCGGTTTCGGGCGGCCATAACAGCGAGTCTGGATTGCGACTGTTGCGATAGATGCGAATGGCGTTCTGTGCGCCCCACTGTGTGAACAGGTGTGTCCACTCAAAATAGCGCGCGCCGCATGCGCGGGCCAGCCTGACCCAGCGCCGCACGTTGCTGAAGTCAAAGTAGTAGCTGCCGGGGGCCGGCTCGCTGATGCTGAGCAATTGTGTGGGACGTTTGACGCCATCGGTGGGCGGTGTGAAGATCGGCACATACTGACAATCCGTTCCGTGCTCGACCAGATTCTGCATGTACGGCTTCACCACGTCCCAAAATTTCTCCTCGAAGGGTTCCAGCCTGTGCCAGTCGCACAGCGCATCGGCGTAGAACCAGTGCGTAACGGGGAAATCCCGGCGCGGCGCCACGGTCACGGGATGCACATCGATGGTTGCGATCAGGCGCTCGCGTTGTTCCGTGCCAAGCGTGAATGTGACACGCGCCTCGCGTGGCCCCGGCGCGACCTCGGCCGGCACGCGCACCGTGATCCAGAATGCATGTGTCTCGAATGGGCCAAGCTGGACATGCTGATCCGGGTAGAGTGGGTCGGGAGCGAAGCCGGGCACGTGGTTGACGCCGTCGAGTTCGTCGGGCGGTGTGTCGGTGTTGAGATGGGCAACCGGCACATAGCCCACGCGCCGAACGAGCAGGCCGAGATCGTCTGGCCCTTCCACCGTGATGCGCGCGTCGAGCGCGCCGGCGCCGAGATTGCGAACACAGGCCTGAAATGAGAGTCGTTCGTTGCACGCGGCGTCCAGGACAAGCTGGCGCGCTTCTGACGCCGGCGTGCCGGGATAGAAGCGTCGCAGCGCGTGGCTTAGCCAAACAGCATAGTCGGCCATGGTTGTGTTTCCAGTCCTTCGAGATATGGGCGTAGTGTAGTGCCGGTTTGAGGGAGCGGGGGGCGCAAGAGGGCGGGATATACTGAGCAATGCAAAGGCCGGATGAGTTTGAGTGTCGATAGGAAGACTGCCAGATGAGAATGACGCGATCTGTGACGATTCTCTTTGCCGTGTGGCTCAGCGTGATTGCCGCGCTGTCACTGCCGCGCGCTGGCCTGGCGCAAGTGGACGGCGGCGTGGGCCGGCACGCGTTGGTGTTGATGGCCGAGGGGCCGCTCACGCCGGCGATGGTCAACTACATTCAACGCGGCATCGATACGGCCGCATTGCAGGGCAGCGAGGTCATCATCCTGCAACTGAATACGCCGGGCGGCGCGATCGATCTGATGGACAAGATCATCAACGCGATCCTGGAGAGCCGCGTGCCGGTGATTGTCTATGTTGCGCCGCGCGGGGCAATGGCCGGCAGCGCCGGCACGCTCATCACGCTGGCCGGCCACGCCAGCGCAATGGCGCCGCAGACCGCCATCGGCGCGGCCAGCCCGGTTGGCAGTGAGGGTCAGGACATCGGCGAGACGATGGAGGCCAAAGTGAAGAATGCCCTCAAAGCGCAGGCCCGCGCGCTGGCCGCCGGGCGCGGCGCTGAGGCTGTCGCGCTGGCCGAAGCCACCATCGAAGAGGCCAAAGCGGCCACGGCCGAGGAAGCTAAAGCAGTCGGCCTGATCGACATCATCGCCGGCGACCTCTCCGACCTGCTCGATCAACTGGACGGGCGCACGGTCAAAGTGCAAGAGCGCGATGTGGCGTTGCGCACCGGCGACCTGGTTGTGCTGCCGCTTGAGATGAGCTTCGTCGAGACGTTGCTCAACCTGTTGACCAATCCCAACATCATTGCCCTCTTGCTTTTCATCGGTGTGCAGGCTGTGCTGGCCGAGTTGTCCAGCCCCGGCATTGGCCTGCCCGGCCTGGTCGGCGTCATTTCTCTGGCGCTGGCGTTCTATGGCCTGGGCGTGTTGCCGGTCAACTGGTTCGGCATGATCTTCATCGGCCTGGCAGTGATTCTGTTTTTAGTCGATCTGCAGACCGGGCTTGGGTTGCTCAGTGTGGGCGCGGTAATCTCGCTGGCCATTGGCGTGCTGGTGTTGTTCAACTCGCCCGGCTCGTTGCCATACTTTCAGGTGTCCGTGCCGCTCGTAATCGGCGCGTCGGTTGTGCTTGGTTCGGCCTTCCTGGGGCTGGTGTTTCTGATTTTGCGGGCGCGGCGTCGGCCGGTGGGTGTTGCGCCGGTGACCTCACTGGTGGGGCAGGTGGCCGAAGTGCGTCAGGCGTTGAACCCGCGCGGCACGGTGCAACTGGCCGGCGAGTTGTGGACAGCCGAGAGTGAAGGTGGGCCGGTGGCGGCCGGCCGGCATGTGCGTGTCGTTGGCGTGGATGGCCTCAAACTCAAAGTGCGCCCTGAAGACGATTCCACGATTTCGTCAACCTGAATCTGAAGCGTTGCGCGCAACGCAAAAACCATTGTCGGAAGTCACTCATGCGAATTCGATCAATCGAAGCCATTCCCCTTGTTCGGAACCTGGAGGACGTTTTTCAGGGCGGCACATACAAGATCACCAGCCGCAACACGATCGTTACCCGCGTGGTTCTGGATAACGGCATTGTCGGCGAGACATTTGGAGGCGATGAAGACCAGTACCAGCTAGAAGTCTGTCGCATTGTCAACGACATATACCGGCCGCTCCTGGTCGGCGAAGACGTGCGCGACGTGGAGAAAAACTGGGAGCGCATGTGGCTGACCCGCGTCGATCTCAACAATCGCGGCATTCACACGCTCGATCTGGCCAAGCATTGCGTTGAGACGCAAGCGATCGCGGCGGTGGACAACGCTTGTTGGGATGCGTTGGGCAAAGCGTTGAATCAGCCGGTGTACAAGCTGCTGGGAGGCTACCGCGATCACGCGCCGGTGCTGGCGATTGGTGGCTATGTCATGCAGGGTAAGACGCTGGCCGATCTGGAACGCGAAGTCGAATACTACAAAGAGCATGGCATCTTTGGCATGAAGCTGAAGGTGGGCCATCTGTCCGTGGAAGAGGACATCGAGCGGGCGCGTGTGGCGCGCAAAGCCGGCGGGCCGAAGTTTCATCTGTGCACCGACTCGAATCAGGCTTGGACGGTCGGCCAAGCGATGCAGTTCGCGCGCGGCGTGCGCGATCTGAATCTGGCCTGGCTGGAGGAGCCGGTGCGCTGGCATGACCAGATCGAGGGCAACGCCCGTGTGCGCACGCTGGGCATTCCCGTCAACGCCGGCCAGGGTGAAATCTCGCGTCACGGCTGCCGTGACCTGATCGTGCGCGGCGCGGTGGACATCCTGAATGTGGATGTGACCATCGCGGCCGGCGTCACCGAATGGCGGCGCATTGCCGCCATGGCGCACAGCTTCGGCGTCAGCATGGCCCATCACGAAGAGCCACAGATCGCGCTGCACTTGCTGGCGGCCGTGCCCAACGGCCTGCACGTGGAGATTTTCCCCAACTATCAGCGCGATCCAATGTGGTATGACTTGCCGGTTCAGCAGCCGGTCATCCGGGATGGCTTGATGTATGTGCCGGATGGGCCGGGCTTCGGGATGCCACTGCGCCAGGACACCATCGACAAGTGGCGTGCCAGGTAGTCACTGCCACGCTGCCCGACGCAGCGCGCGCGGTGACATCTGATAGCGCTGTTTGACCATGCGCGAGAAGTGGAAGGGGTTGCGAAAGCCGGTGCGCTGAGCGATTTCGGCGATGGACAGGCCGGTCTCGCGCAGCAATTCTACGCCGCGTTCCAGGCGCAGTTGCCACCAGTAACGCGCCGGCGTGGCGCCGAGGTATTGCCGGAACAGCCGAATCAAATGCGGCGGTGTGATGTAGGCTGCCCGAGCGACGGCGCCCACGCTAAGCGGTTCGGACAGGTGATTGCTGATGAAAGCCTGCGCTGCGCGCAAGGCTTCGGGTTGAGCGCGCGCGTGATGGGCGGCTTCGGCGTCGAACGCATACTGGCACAGGGCTGCCAGCGCCAGATGCTCGATGATGCCAGCCGCAGCGGACAGGTCGGTGGCCGGCGCGCTCAGGCCCATCTCGATCAGCGCGCGCAATCGCCCGCTGAGCGTTTGACAGGATGGCGCCATTGCCAGCCGCCGGCTCAGCTCATCTGGCACCAGCCGCGGATGCACGGCGCACCAGGTGTGATGCGTGTCGGCATCCGGCGTGAAACGGAAATGTTCGCGCCGGCCGGGAAGCATCAGGGCTGCGTGATGCGCCGGCACATGCAGCCGGTCTTCCTCGATCTCGATATTTGCTTCGCCCTGTTCCATCACCACAATCTGAAAGTCGCTTTGCACGCGCGGCCCGCACACCCCGCCGGGGCGGTATTGCACCTCGCCAAAGAACACGCCGTTCCCTGCGGCGCGCCGGATGGTTTTGGATAGGTTCTGAATCGTGTTTTCCATGATTCCCCAGCGCATCATGATAATTCCAGATAGTTTTCGGCGCATGCCGGCTATGGCGGGCCGGCGCGGCGTGTGATATCACACAGTGCGTTCGCTTGATTTCTGGAAGAGCAGAGTGCTGTTTTGTGGAGGACTGCAGATGGAAACGACAACGGCAACCACGCCAACGAATGGACATGTGAAGGAAGGCCAGATTGACACCACGCATCGCATCGAGGTCCCCAAGATGCTCAACGAAGAGCAGGTGCGCTTTTTTGTCGAGCAGGGGTATCTCATCCTTGAAGGTCTTATCACGCCGGATGAGCTGGATGAGCTGAAGCGTGACACGGCGTTTATTGCGCGCGGCGGCTATCCGAATCGAACCCTGAAGCCGCTGCCGGCCACGATGAGCGACGCCGAGGTGTTGCGCAATATTCTGTGCATTCACCAGCCGCATTACATCAGTCCGGTCATGCTCAAATACGTGCAGCATCCGAAGATCAGCGGCGTGCTCAGCCAGATTACCGCCGCGCATCTGCCGCACTGGGATGGCAGCGTCAAGTGCATGCAGTCGATGTTGTTCGTCAAGCCGCCCCAGTTCCAGGGGCAGGCCTGGCATCAGGATGAGATTTACATCCCCACGCGCGATCGCTCGTTGATCGGCGCATGGATTGCAGTCGATGATGCTACTGTGGAGAACGGCTGTCTATTTGTCATCCCCGGCTCGCACCGCACCGGCTACCTGTTCCCGCAGCGTCCGCACAACAACCCCGACGAATTTGACTTTGCGCCGGAGAGCTATGGATTCGACGAGTCGGAGGAAGTGCCGGTGGAGGTTAAAGCCGGCGCAGTTGTGTTCTTCAACGGCTATCTGTTGCACCGCTCACGCAAGAATCGCAGTCAGGGCTATCGGCGCGTGCTGGTCAATCACTACATGAACGCCTGGTCGCTGTTGCCCTGGAGCCTGAAGGAAGGTGAGCGGCCTGCCAATGCAGATGTGCGCAAGATCGTGCCGGTGGCCGGCCTCGACCCATATAGCTGGAAGGGCTATGAGCCGGTGGCGCAGGATGTGTGGTTGCGCACCTGCAAGGCCAACACAGATGGCAGCACGTTCGACGAGGATGAGAGGCCGACAGACGATTAAGCGAATGTTTTGATCACAGAGGGCGCGGCGTACAATAACTGCTGGAGGAATGACGATGATCCTACCCGCATCGCAGCCGGCAGTTGCCACCGCGCCCCCCGCCAACGGACACGCGCCCAGTGACACACGCGCCGGGATCTACCAGCGCTGTATCGACGCCATCCGGCAGACCAAGCAGGAGTTCACCGATCTGAAGATCGCCCGGCGCGGCTACCACGACATCGACGATCACGGTTACATTCCGTGGCCGGAGCCGATTCCCTTCGAGCGCAAGCCAAACCACCCCAATGGCGGCTGCTATGGCCCGCGCTGCATTGGCGAGAACTTTCGAGCCTGGCTGAACGTTCACCCGGCCTACATCCATCCGCGCAGCGCCCTGGCCGGCTGTTGGGTGGGCGGCGTGCCGGGCGTGGGTGGCTGGCGGCCTGAGGACAAACCGACCCACCTCTATCCCCTGCATGAGAAATACAACCTGCTGTACACCGGCATCGGCGCGATGAACCATCTCGGCCCCGATATGCGCATCGGCCTCGATTTGGGGTGGGGCGGTTTGCTGGCCAAGATCCGCCGTTACCGCGATCTCAACCGGCCGGCCGATACGTCGTTCTACGACGGCGAGGAACAACTGGTGCTTGGCGTGCAAGAGTGGATTGCGCGTCACGTGACCCGCGCGCGAGAGATGGCCGCCGCTGAGACGGATGAATGGGTTAAGCGAAACCTGCTTGACATCGCCGAGATGAATGAGTGGCTGATCGATCATCCGCCCCGCACGTTGCGTGAGGCGTGTCAGTTCCTGGCCTGGTTCCAGTCGATCGATCGTATGTGGGCCGCCGGCGGCGCGCTCGGCCAACTCGACGAACTGCTGCGCCCGTTCTACGAGGCCGACCGGCAGGCTGGCCGCATTCAGGACGACGAAGAGGTCGTGTGGATCATTGCCAGCCTCTTCTTCAACGACACGCACTACTCGCAGATCGGCGGCCCCGGCCCCGACGGGCGTGATGTGACCAGCAGGATCTCATTCCTGATTCTCGATGCCATGCACCGGCTCAAGATCCCGGCCAATCTGGCCGTGCGCGTGCACGATGGGCTGGACCCCGCGCTGCTGCGCGAGGCCGTCCGCCGTCTTTTTGAGGACGGCACCGGCGCCAGCTATTCCTGCGCCAAAGGATTGGACGAAGGCTATGCCCGCAACGGTGTGCCGCTGCCGCTGGCGCGGTTGCGGGCCAAGGTCGGATGCAACTGGACGGCGCTGCCTGGCGTTGAGTACTGCCTGCAGGATGTCACGCGCTTGTGCCTCGTCTCGCCGTTCCTGCACGCTTTTGCCGATATGACGCAAGAACTGGGAGATGCCCAAGAGCTTCAGGGGCGCGATGTGATGGAGGCGCTCTGGCAACACTATGTGCGCCATCTGTCCATCAGCGTTGACACGATCAAACAAGGCTTCGACTGGCACATGGCGCATCAGGCCGATAACAGCCCGGAGATCGTGCTCAACCTGTTCTGCCACGGCCCGATCGAGCGCGGGCTGGATGTCTCGGCCGGCGGCGTGGACATCTATAACCTCACCTGTGACGGCGTTGGTCTGGCGACAGTCGCCGATTCCTTTGCTGCGATCGAGCAGCGCGTCGTCAAAGAGCGTCGCCTGACCTGGCAACAACTGGCGCAGCATCTGGCCGACAACTTCGCCGGTGTGGAGGGAGAAAAGGTTCGCCTGATGCTGCGCAACATTCCCCGCTATGGCAGCGGCGGCTCGCGCGCAGATGACTGGGCCAAACGTGTCTCTGATCTGTACACCCATCTCGTCAAAGATACACCGACACCAAAGCTCCGAATTAACGTGATCCCCGGTCTGTTCTCTCATGGCGTGGTCGGGCAGTTGGGTAGGAAACTGGGCGCGACGCCAAATGGCCGGCGCGCGGGCGAACCGATCTCCCACAGCGCCGATCCAGATCCCGGCTTCATGGCCGGCAGCATCTCTGCGCCAACCGCCAAAGCCGTGGCGGTGGCGACTGTTCAGCCGGGATGGGGTAACTCCGCGCCCCTGCAAGTCGATTTCGACCAGCGATTGGCCCGCGAGATGGGCGGCATTGAAGCTATCGAATCGTTCATCCAGGCTCATAACACGCAGGGCGGCACGCTCATCAATATCAACGTCTTGTCCAGAGAACAACTGCTCGAAGCGCATAAGGATCCATCGAAGTACCCCGACCTGGTAGTGCGTGTCACCGGCTACAGCGCCTACTTCCGCGCGCTCTCGCCGGAATACCGGCAACAGATCGTGGATCGTTTCCTGGCCGAGACGTGAGTGTTGCGCGCATGAAGATGGTTCGTCTGGCTCTTGGCCTGCTGCTGGCCAGCACTGTCATGTCGGCAGCGTTGCTCGCGCGAGAGGACGGCGCCCGTGAAGTGCCGGCCCCGCAGGCAACAACCGGTTATCTTGCCAAAGTGGCGCTGCCAAAAGCCGCGCCAACCATCGCCGCTGGCGCCGCAGATGCTGTCTTGACTCCCCCAACACCCGCGCCGGCCGGCCGCTTTACATCCCAGCAGGTCGCGCGCGTGAACGCGCTGATGGCTCGTATGACCATTGAGCAGAAAGCCGGCCAGGTCTTCATGGTCTTCTTCAACGGCGCAACAGTCTCGCGCGATCTGAAGGCCATGATCCGCGATCGTCAGGTGGGTGGTGTCGTGCTGTTCAATAAGACCGGCAATCTTCAGACGTTACAGCAGGCTGATGCCCTGATTGCCGGCGCGCAGGCTGAAGCGACATCGGCCGGCGCAGGCATCCCCTTGTTTGTGGCTGTCGATCAGGAAGGCGGCGAGGTCGCGCGCTTGCCGGCCGGCGCTACCCGCTTCCCCAGCAACATGGCGATTGGCGCCACTGGCTCTGTGGAACATGCGCGCCGCATCGCCGAGAGCATCGCCCGCGAGTTGCGCGCCGTTGGCGTGAACATGAACCTGGCGCCGGTGCTCGATGTGAATGACAATCCCGACAACCCCGTCATCGGGCTGCGCTCGTTTGGCTCCTCGCCCGATCTGGTGGCGGCTCTGGGCGCGGCGATGGTCGACGCCTATCGCGATAATGGCATCATCGCAGTCGCCAAGCACTTCCCCGGCCACGGCAACACATCGGATGATTCGCATTTGCGGTTGCCTGTGGTGCGGCGCAGCGCGGAGGAGTTGTGGTCAACGGAACTGGCGCCTTTTCGCGCGGCCATCGTTGCCGGGCTGGATGCCGTGATGACGGCCCACGTCGCCTATCCCGCCCTCGATCCTGATGAGCAACTGCCGGCTACTCTGTCGCCGCGCGTGCTGCGCGACGTGCTGCGCAATCGACTTGCCTTTGACGGGCTGATTGTCAGCGACTCGATCACGATGGATGCCATCGACGGCAACCGCGATCTGCTGCTTGCTGTTCTGGCCGCTTTCCGGGCCGGCGTCGATATCATCGCCTTCGGCCCAGATCGAAACTATTCCACTGCCCGGCAGGGTGACGTGATGGCGCGCTTCGTCAAGGCTGTGCAGGCCGACTCCTTTCTGACGGCCCGGCTCGACGAATCGGTGCGGCGCATTCTGCTTGTCAAAGCCGGATATGGACTTCTGGACTGGCGCCCGCCGGAGCCGTCGTTTGACCCGCGCCGCATTGCCGGCGCGGAGGCGCACCGCGCAGTGGCGCGCGATAGTGTGACGCTGGTACAGAATCGCGGCGCGCTTTTACCGCTAGCTGCCGATAGTCGCCCGCTGCTGGTCGTGCCGAGCGGGGTGGGGAGTGTGGCCGGCCCGCTGCGCGCCTGCCTGCCGAAATTGCGCGTCGTGCAGGTCGCGCGCAATCCGACCAGCCGAGAGGTGGCGCGGGCAATTCAGGCGTCTGCCAATGCGTCGGCGGTTATCGTGGCAACAGCCAATGCGCGCCGCTATCCCGGCCAGGTCCGGCTGGTCGAATCACTGGAGGCAGCCCGGCCAGGCCGGGTGGCGGTCGCTGCGCGGTGGAGCGCGTATGACTTGCTGGCGTTTCCGCAGGTGGGCGCCTATCTGGCAACCTACGGCGATGCGCCGGCCTCGCTGGAGATGCTGGCGGCAGTGGTGTGCGGACAGGAGAAGGCGCGCGGCCGGCTGCCGGTGGAACTGCCGGGCTTGTTTGTGGTGGGGCACGGTTTGTGACGAGAAGACCGCGCTTTATGGTATACTGTTCATTCTGTCAGGCGTATTGACTTTGGCCTCTGGCCCTCTATAATTTGAGCACAATCAAGAGACCAGATTTTTAGTGCTTATGGTACTTAAGCGCGGGCGATAGCTGTCGCACGCGCTATCGTTTGTTTTCCAACAAGGAGTGTGCGAATTAATGGAACTGCGGGATTTTAAGGCTCTTCGAATCAGTCTGGCGTCTCCCGAGCAGATTCGCTCCTGGTCCTATGGTGAGGTTACCAAACCCGAGACCATCAACTACCGGCGCTTGCGCGCGGAGAAGGATGGTCTGTTCGACGAGGCCATTTTCGGCCCGACCAAGGATTATCAGTGCTACTGCGGCAAGTACAAGAACATCCGATACAAGGGCATCATCTGCGATAAGTGCGGTGTTGAGGTGACCAAAGCCTCGGTGCGCCGCGAGCGCATGGGGCACATCAATCTGGCTGCGCCGGTGGCGCATGTGTGGTACACCCGGCGCGTCCCCAGCTTCCTGGGCACGCTGCTTGACATCAGCCGGCGCAACCTCGACCGCGTTTTGTACTTTGCCCAGTACATCGTGACCTACGTGGACGAGGATGCCCGGCAGAAAGCATTGCGCCGGCTGCAAGAGGACTACGACAAGCGCATCGCCGATCTGGAGGCCAAGACCAAGGCCCAGGAAGACAGCGCCAGCGGCAAGCTGCTCAAACAGCTCGTCAAGCTGCAACAGACGCTGGATGCGACGATTCAGAAGTACGACGAAGAACTCTCGTCTGCGACTGAGCCGATCATGAAGGCCGCCCAGCGCCTGCAGAAAGAGATCGACACCAAGCAGGGCCGCACGATTCGCGTGCCAATCGTCTACGAGCCGACCAACACCACGATTGCGTCTGAGGGCGACACGGTGGGCCGCGAACACATCACCATGCTGAACCGCGTGGTGAAAGAGCAGCTCAACGCCATCGAGTCCAAGATCACCGAGGAGAAGGATCGCCAGGTCAGCAAGATTCAGGGCGAGATCGAGATTCTCCAGGGCAAGGTGGACAACGAGACGCGCGTGATTGCCGAGCGCCTGTCGCAAGAGATGGAGACGCAGACTGCTCGCTATGCCCAGGACCGCGAGGACTTGCAGTCGCTGGCGGTATCTCAGTTTCTAGCCGAGTCGCGCATGCGCGAGTTGAAGCAGAAGTTCGGCCAGGTGTTCAAGGCGGACATGGGCGCAGAGGCGTTTTACGAGATTCTGCGCCGCATCGACCTCGATCAGTTGGCGAAGGAGTTGTGGCGCGAGGTGCGCCATAGCCTCAGCAAGGTCAAGAAGAAGAAGGCGATCAAGCGCCTGCGCATCGTCGAGGCGCTGCGCAAGAGCGGCAACCGACCCGAATGGATGATTCTGACTGTGCTGCCGGTCATTCCGCCGGAGCTTCGCCCTATGGTGCAGCTCGATGGCGGCCGCTTTGCCACGTCTGACTTGAACGACTTGTATCGGCGCGTGATCAACCGCAACAATCGGCTCAAGCGTCTGCTGGAGCTGGGCGCGCCGGATGTGATCGTGCGCAACGAAAAGCGCATGTTGCAGGAGGCAGTTGATTCGCTGATCGACAATTCCCAGCGCGGCAAGGCGCTCAGCCGGCGTGGTCGCCGCGAACTGAAGTCGCTGAGCGACATGCTCAAAGGCAAGAAGGGCCGCTTCCGCCGTAACCTGTTGGGCAAGCGCGTGGACTATTCCGGCCGTTCGGTCATCGTGGTCGGCCCGAACCTCAAGTTGCATCAGTGCGGCCTGCCCAAGACCATGGCGCTTGAGTTGTTCAAGCCTTTTGTCATCCAAAAACTGGTCGAGTTGAACTACGCCTCAAACGTGAAGGGCGCCAAGCGCGTGATCGAACGCGAGCGGCCTGAGGTGTTCGAGGTGCTGGAGGATGTCATCAAGACGCGTCCGGTGCTGCTCAACCGCGCGCCAACGCTGCACCGGCTTGGCATCCAGGCCTTCGAGCCGTTGCTGGTAGAGGGCAAGGCCATTCAGCTTCACCCGTTGGTGTGCGCCGCCTTCAACGCCGACTTCGACGGCGACCAGATGGCTGTGCATGTCCCGCTTTCGCGCAAGGCTGTCGAGGAAGCGCGCCGGCTGATGATCTCGACGCAGAACCTGCTCAAGCCCAGCGATGGCGAGCCGGTGGTCGCGCCGTCCAAGGACATGGTGCTGGGCGTGTATTACCTGACCATGGCCGAGCCGGCCAGGCTTAAGGGCGATGGGCGCAGCTTCAGCAGCATCGACGAGGTCGAGATGGCCTATGCCAATGGCCTGCTGCACATCCACGCGAACATCAGCCTGCTGGCAGACACTTATTTCGACGATAACGGCGCGCGTTATCCAGACGAGAAGCCCGTGCGCCGCGTCCTCAAGACAACCGTTGGCCGGGCGTTGTTCAATCGCATCGTCCCGCCGGAAATGCGCTTCGTCAATCGCACGCTCGACAAGGGCGATCTTCAGAAATTGATTGCCCAGACCTTCCGCGTGCTGGGCGCCAATCGCCATGACGATGTGATCGAGTTTCTCGACTCGGTCAAGGACATCGGTTTCAAGTACGCCACGCTATCTGGCGTCAGTGTGGCGATCAGCGACATCACTGTTCCGCCGGAGAAGTTCAGTATCCTTGACGACGCGGAGACGAAGGTGCGCGAAGTCGAGCGACAATTCCGCCGCGGTCTGATGACCGACGACGAACGCGAGAGCCGAACGATTGCCATCTGGACAGAAGCCAAAGACCAGGTTGCGAGCGCCGTCAAGAAGTTCATGGACCCGATCGGCAACCTGAGCGTGATGGCAGTTTCCGGCGCCACGAAGGGTGGATTCGGCCCTATCGCCCAGCTGGCCGGTATGCGTGGCATGATGGCCGACCCATCGGGGCGCATCATTGCGCTGCCGATTCGCTCGAACTTCCGCGAGGGCCTCGACGCGCTCGAGTTCTTCATTTCGACGCATGGTCAGCGCAAAGGTCTGGCTGACACAGCCATGCGCACTGCTGATGCTGGTTACCTGACCCGGCGCCTGGTGGATGTGGCTCAGGATGTGATCATCAATACGCCGGATTGTGGCACGGCCAGCGGCGTCTGGATTCGCGTGTCAGACGACATCGGCGGTCAGAAGCTGCGCGAGCGCCTGTTGGGCCGCGTGGCTGCCGCGCCGGTGTTGCACCCCAAGACAGGCGAACTCATGGTCGATCGCAACGAGTTGATCGACGAAGCGACTGCCGAGGCCATCGAGAAGGCCAAAGTGCAGGAGGTGCTGGTTCGCTCGCCGCTGACATGCGAGATGGAGCATGGCCTGTGCCAGATGTGCTATGGGCGTGACCTGGGCCGTGGCCGGCTCGTCGCCATTGGCGCGGCAGTGGGCATCATTGCGGCTCAGTCCATCGGTGAGCCGGGGACGCAGTTGACGTTGCGCACTTTCCACACTGGTGGTGTGGCCAGCGCAACCGACATTACGCAGGGTCTGCCGCGTGTGGAAGAGTTGCTCGAAGCGCGCAAGAAGCCAAAGGCCGAGGCAATCATGGCCGACATCTCCGGCAAGGTGTCGATCGAGCGCCTTGACGGCGGTATCCGCCGCGTGCGCGTGGTCGATACGCAGTTGCAGCGCGACGAGTACAACGTGCCGGGCAACTGGTCAATTAAGGTTGAAGACCAGCAGGAGATCAAGGATAAGGAAGTTATCGCTGTGCGCGGCGACCAGGAAATGCGCGCCGAGCATGGCGGTCGTGTCGTGCGCGACGGGTTGACTGTCGCAGTGGTGTACGAAACGCGCGAGGAAGTGGACTACGAGGCGCCGCCGGCGGCGCGCCTATTGGTGCAGGAAGGCCAGATGGTCAACGCGGGCGATCCCATCACCGAAGGCACTAAGAATCCGCACATGTTGCTCAAGGTGCTGGGTCGCGAGGCGGCGCAACAGTACCTGCTGAGCGAAGTGCAGAAGGTGTACCGCTCGCAGGGCGTCAACATCAATGACAAGCACTTCGAGATCATGATCCGCAAGATGATGAGCCGGGTGCAGATCACCGCGCCGGGAGATTCGGGCTACTTGCCAGGAGATCTGGTGCATCGTCTGGAGCTGCAGCGCACCAACGAGGCGTTGACGGCTGAAGGCAAGCGGCCGGCCATCGGCGCGCCGGTGTTGCTGGGCATCAGCAAAGCAGCTCTGGCGACTGATTCATTCCTGTCGGCCTCCTCGTTCCAGCAGACGATCAAGGTGTTGGCCGGGGCGGCCATCGAGGGCAAGCGCGACGATCTGCTTGGCCTGAAGGAGAACGTGATCCTGGGCAAGCTGATCCCGGCCGGCACTGCGATGCGCACCGAACTGGTGGACAGCTATGAGGGCGTGCTGTTGCCGTCAGCGGAGCCGAAAGTCAAGCTGCCTAGCACGCGCCGCGCGGAAATCGCGTTGCTCGGTATCGGCCCCGAAGGCGAGGCGGTTCTGGAAGAGGCATTACCCAAGTTGGAGGAATCGTCTCTGTTAGCCAGCCAGCCTGACATTCCGCCCAATGGCGGGGCAGGAGAAGACCTGCTGTAGTCCGGGCGCTGTGTCTCCTCAACGACCCAAAGAACCTGAAGGTCCCCGCCTTCAGGTTCTTTGTTTTTCGGCTAGAACGTTTTCTGCCAGACGTATCCTTTGTAGGACTCGGTGAAGCCGATTGACTCGTACAGCTCATTGGCGGGCACGGCGTCGCCGGTGCCGACATAGACATCCGTGGCGCCCAGCGCCTTGAGCCGTCGTAGTCCTTCGAGCATCAGGCTGCGCGCCAATCCGCGGCGGCGATGATCGGGGTGCGTGCACACCGGCTCGAAGACGCCGTAGCGATTGCGGTCTTCATAGGTGACGCCTACGTGCGCGGCGAAGCTGCCGTCGGATGTTTCGGCAACCAGGTTGAGGTCGTGGCGGAATGAGGGCGACTGGGTGCTGAAGTTGCGATATTCCTCGGCCGTGTGAAAGCCGGGCCGGCTGAAGCCGGCGTTGAGCACTTCGGCCATGCGCTGGCAGTCATTCCAGTCGTCGGGCCGGGTGGTTCGCAGCGTA
>DAOUDB010000282.1:0-31698 GCA_034431495.1 Thermoflexales bacterium | reverse complement strand
ATCGTCTCATTCTGTCGAACCATTAAAATCGGGTTAAGTAAAGGGGGTTGCAGCGCAAAAACCGGCGAAATGTGGACAAGTCACTATTCTTCTGGGGATAATGAACAGCGTTTGTGGATAAGTGGGCCATCGGCGCGATGCGAAAATGCCTAGAAATTCCCTAGAAAACCGCATCGTTATGCGTGTTGCCATAGACACCGTATAGGGCATCCTGGACACGGGCCGACGGCGCTTTCCGCGCATAATCCACAGCTTCATCCACCGTCGCCAGCACCTGACCCTCAGCCTCCTCGATGTCGGACTCTGAGACGCCGGCCTCCACCAACCAGCGCCTGAAGCGAGGGATTGGGTCGCGGGCTTGCCATTCGGCTACTTCCTGCTGTGAACGATACACCTGCGGGTCGCCCTCGTAATGTCCGCGATAGCGATAGGTTAGTGCCTCGACAAACGTCGGACCTTGGCCACGCCGGGCGCGCTCAACAGCGGCGGAAGTAGCTTCATACACAGCCAGCACATCGTTGCCGTCCACCGTCACGCCGAGCATGGCATATCCCTGCGCCCGCAGGCTGAGTTGGCTGACCGGAGCCTGCTTGTTTTGCGGCGTGCCCTCACCGTACAGATTGTTCTCGCAAAAGAAGATGACAGGCAGCTTCCACAGACCGGCCAGATTCAAGGCCTCGTGAAAGGCGCCCTCATTCGTCGCCCCGTCGCCAAAGAACGACAGCGCCACACGCATCGGCGCGCCATTGGCCGCTTGTTTTTTGAACGCCAGGGCTGCGCCCACTGCCATGGGGATGCCACCGGCCACGATGCCATTGGCGCCCATAATGCCCAGATCGAAATCGGTCATATGCAACGAGCCACCCTTACCGGCGCAATAGCCGGTCTCGCGGGCTGCCAGCTCCGCCATCATCAGCCGCACGTCACCGCCTTTGGCGATGAGATGCCCGTGCCCCCGGTGTGTGCTGGTGATGACATCATCGCGGCTCAGCGCGGCGCACGCGCCTACCGCGCACGCCTCCTCACCCACATAGGGATGGATGAAGCCGGGGATCAAACCCTGCCGGCGCTCGTCGATGGCACGCAACTCGAATTGGCGGATGAGGACCATCAGCCGGTATAGTTCGATCAGCCTGTCGTGTGAAAGCATGTTTGTCTCGCGCTCATTATAATGACCGGCGCAGCCACTTGATCCTGCCTGCGCGAGCGAACCGGGTATTGTCAATACAGGCCTTGCCATGTTTCAAACATCACTGGATACGCCGGTCGGCATGCTGTTTATCGAAGGCACACGCGCCAGCATCACCACTATTCGCATCGTGCCGGCGAACACCCCTACGGGCAAATCATGCGCGCTGCTCAACCATGCCCGGCGACAACTGCGCGAATACTTCAAAGGCCGCCGCGCGTCATTCGACCTGCCCCTCGATCTGTCGCTGGGCACGCCCTTCCAACGTCAGGTCTGGCAAGTGGTGGCTTCGGTCGGCCTGGGCGAGACCATCACCTACGCCGAGATCGCCCGCCGGGTGAATCGGCCCACCGCCACGCGCGCCGTCGGCCGCGCCGTGGCGCGCAATCCATTCATGATCGTCATTCCCTGCCACCGCGTGCTTAGCTCAAAGGGTAAGCTCACCGGCTACGCCGGCGGTCTAGCTGCAAAGGAATGGCTACTCAAGCACGAGCAGGCCGTGCTCCTATGACGCCCGCGCCTGTAGTCGCAATAGATTGCCGGCTGATGTACTATCGCAAAGCCGGCATTGCCCAGTACACGCGCCAACTGATCCGCGCGCTGCGCGACTCGCTTGAGGCAGAGAACCAGCGTGAAGCGAGGCCTCGCCTGTGCGTCCTGCTCGACCGGCGCGACACCGACACCGGCTGGCTGCCGGCCGGCATTGGTATCATTCGCACGGTAACCCCCGCGCACCACCGCTACGAACATCTGACGCTGCCGCTCGAACTGGCCCGCCGGCGCATCAGTGTGCTGCACAGCCCAGACTTCATCACCGCGCGCGGGCGCTTTCGCAAAGTCATCACCGTGCATGACCTGTACTTCATAGAGCATCCTGAGGCGATGGATGCCGCCGGCCTGCGCTACTACGGGCGCATCGGCTGGTCTGTGCGGCATGCTGACCGCATCATCGCCGTGTCGCGCTTCACCCGCGACGAGATGCTGCGCCTGCTGCCGGCTATCCCGCCCGACAAGATCATCGTCATCCACGAAGCCCCTAATCCAAAATCCGAAATCCAAAATCCAAAATCCATCATCGCACCCTACGCACTGTTCGTCGGCACCTTCGAGCCGCGCAAGAATCTGGTCACGCTGCTGGCGGCGCTGGCCGCGTGGCGCGACATGCCCGACGATTTCCGCCTGGTCATCGTTGGCGAGCACGGTTGGGCCGGCGGCGACCCTGCGCGCCTGGCCGCCGAACTGGCCCTGAGCGAGCGCATCCATTTTGTCGGGCGCGTCTCTGACACAGAACTGCACCGCCTGTATTGCGGCGCACGCGTGTTTGTTTTTCCATCCCTGTGCGAGGGATTCGGGCTGCCCGTGCTGGAAGCGATGCGGCACGGCGCGCCGGTGATATGCAGCAACGCCGGCGCACTGCCCGAAGTGGCCGGCGATGCGGCGCTGTTTCACGACCCACTGGATGCTGATGCGCTGGCCGGCCTGTTGCGGCGCATGTGGCACGACGAGGCCCTGCGCGCGCGATACACACAGCTTGGACTGGCGCGCGCACAGCAGTTCTCCTGGCGCCAGGCCGCGCAGGCCACATGGCGCGTGTATCAATCAGCCTGACCGCATCCGCTACAATCGCACGCACATCATGCGTCTGTTGTTCCTCACCCCACAGTTGCCGTTTCCGCCGCGTCAGGGCACTGCCTTGCGCAACTGGGGTCTGATCTCTGGGCTGACCGGCCGGCATGAAATCTGGCTGCTGTCTTTTGACGAAAATCTGGCAGCCGGCGAGATGCGCGCGCTGGCTGACATGCCGGCTGAAATACGCCGCGTCTGCGCCGAGGCGCGCGCCCTGCCTGTGCCGCGCCGGACAACCCGACAACGCCTGAGCACATTGCTCACCTCATCGCTGCCAGACATGGCCTGGCGATTGTGGTCGCCGGCATTCGCCGCCCAGTTCGAGCAATGGACGCACGCGCAGACCTTCGACATCATCCAGATCGAAGGCATCGAACTCGCCCGCTACGCCCTTCAACCTTCAACCCTCAACCCTCAACCCGCCATCGTCTTTGACGATCACAACTGTGAATACCTGTTGCAGCGCCGCGCCTTTGAGGCCGATCTGCGCAATCCCCGGCGCTGGCATGCCGCCGCATACTCCTTCATCAACTGGCAACGCCTGAGCCGGTTCGAGCGCCATATCGCGCGCGTCGCGCATGCAACACTGTGCGTGTCGCCGCAGGATGCCGGGGCAATCAGCCAGCTCGGTCCGGATATCCAGCCGGAGGTCATCTTCAACGGCATCGACGTAGAGAGCTACAACGCGCCGACCACAGGACTGAACGCGCCATCTCAAACAAGCAATCCCACACTGGTCTTCACCGGCAAGATGGACTTCCGCTGGAACGTCGATGCGGCGCTGTGGTTCGCTGGCGAAGTGCTGCCACTCGTGCGCCGGCAAATTCCCGACGCGCGGTTGATGATCGTGGGCCAGAACCCCAGCCCCCGCCTCGCCCCCTTGCGCGCCGATCCCCATATCACGCTGACCGGCGCAGTGGCAGACACCCGCCCATTCATCCAGCAGGCCGATGTGTATGTGGCGCCGCTGCTGGTGGGCAGCGGCACGCGCTTCAAACTGCTCGAAGCCATGTCGATGCAGCGCGCCATCGTGACCACCTCGCGCGGTTGCGAGGGTTTCGAGGTCACATCGGGGCATGAACTGGTCATTGCCGACACAGCCGAGGAATTCGCACAAGCCGTGGTGTCGTTGCTGCGCGATCCGGCCCGGCGCGCAGAGATGGGCCGGCAGGCGCGCGCGTTCGTCGCCGCGCGCTACGACTGGCGCGCCATCATTCCCTGGGTCGAGTCCATCTACGAGCGCCTGAGCGCGCGCCGTTCACCCTGATTGATTCATCCTGAACGAGGCAGAATCCATGACATACGCTTTGAAAGACAAAATCGTTTTCATCACCGGCGCCAGCAGTGGCATCGGCGAAGCATGTGCCCGCGCATTTGCCGGGGCCGGCGCGCGCCTGTTGTTGTGCGCGCGCCGGCTCGACCGGCTGCAAGCAATGGCCGGCGAATTGAACGTTCCCTGTCATTGCTTCGCGCTCGACGTGCGCGATCAAGACGCTGTGCAAGCGACCATCGCCGGCCTGCCGGAAGAATGGCAGGCCATTGACATCCTCATCAACAACGCCGGCCTCAGTCGCGGCCTGACCAAGCTGCACGAATACGACCTGCAAGATGTCAACGAAATGGTGGACACGAACATCAAAGGGCTGATATACGTGACACGGGCCGTTGTGCCGGGCATGGTGGCGCGTCAGCGTGGTCACATCATCAACATCGGATCCATCGCCGGCCATGCGACATACCCCAACGGCGCGGTATATTGCGGCACCAAAGCCGCCGTCAAATCCATCACCGAGGGGCTGAAGATGGATTTGAACGGGACGCCGGTGCGCGTCAGCTCTGTTGACCCCGGCCTGGTCGAGACCGAGTTCAGCATCGTGCGCTTTCACGGCGACGCCGAGCGCGCCAAAAAGGTGTACGAAGGATTGCGCCCACTCACCGGCGACGATGTGGCCGACGTGGTTCTGTTCTGCGCGACGCGCCCCCCACACGTCAACATCAACGATGTGGTGATGATGCCGGTCGCTCAAGCTTCGGCAACCATCGTGCACAGGCAGCCGCTGCCGGGGATCGAGTAATTGACGATTCAGAAATTGACGATTGTCAATTGACAGTCGTCAATCGTGGGTGACGCAAGCGCCACAGCAGACCAACCGGGTAGCCGGCCATCTTGGCGATATCGCCGGCTACCCGGATGACAGGCACCCACACCATCGCCATCAGCCTGCGCCCGGCAGAGAGCGATTGCCACAGACGCGGCAGCCGGCGATAGGGCGCGCGCAGATACACCCCCGCGCCCAACGCCAGCAGCGCCGCACACCCCACTTGTAGCGCCAGCGACACGCCGAACAGGAGGCCGGCCAGCAATATGGGCAGCGCGAACAGATACGTCGCATAGCGCGCCAGGTGGCGCTTGAGCCACAGATTGGCCTTGCCGTCACCGCGCGCATAGCGGTAATACTGCCTGATGAACGCGGGCAGCGAGGTGCGCGGGCGGAAACAGGCAACGGCGTCCGACGCAAAGGCCGGCCGGCCAAACCGCTCGCGCAACCTGAAGTCAAAAATCAGGTCCTCGCAATAGTCCAGCCATTCGGGATAACCGCCCACAGCCTGCCAGGCCGATTTACGAAAAGCCACCGAGCGCGACGAAGGCAGAAAACGCTCTGGGCGGATGTCGTCCAGCAACGGCAACACGGTGGCGCTCATGGCCACATCAAAAGCGACACCCGGCCGGGGATCGGGGAGAAAGAAGCCGGCTACCCACTGGGGATTCTGGATTGGGGGGATTGACGATTGAGGATTGACGATTGACGATTTGGAATCGTCGATGGGTTGAACGAGGTTTTCCAGCCAGCGCGGGTCAAGGCGCACGCCGGCGTCGGTGCAGGCCACCAGATCATGGTGAGCAGCGGCAATGGCCTGATTGCGCCCCTGCGAAATATTCGCGCCGGGCGCAATCATGACACGCACTGGGAAGCGCGTTTCAGCGCGCAACAGGGCCACCGTGTCATCGGCGCTGCCGCCATCGCACGCCACCACTTCATCGGGCAGGCGTGTCTGGGCCGCAATGGAGTCGAGCAGGGCGGGCAAACTGGCCGACTCGTTCAGCACCGTGAAGACTAGCGAGACCTTCACCGCGCATGACTCCGAGACGAGGGGGCGCAGCCGAGCGCGTCGTCAGGAATAGCCATCGGGCTAGGCAGAGCTGCCAGCAAACGCGATGCGGCCATCGCGCATGTCGGTGATAATGGCCAGCGCGTGGATGGGCACATCGAGCGACTGCAACACAGCGCGCCCGCCCTCAAACGACTTTTCGATCAGCGCGCCCACACCCACCACTTCCGCGCCGGCTGCGCGCGCGATCCGCGCCAGCGCCAGAATGGTCTGCCCCGTGGCGAGAAAGTCATCGATGATGAGGACGCGCTCGCCGGCTCGCAAATACTCCGGCGACGCCATGATCTCCACATCGCGCTTCTTGGTGTGCGAGGGCGCAGTGGTCAGAAAGACCGTGTCGGGCATGGTGACGGGTTTGGTCTTTCGCGCATACACCACCGGCAGGTTCAGCGCCAGGCCGGTCATGATGGCCGGCGCAATGCCGCTGATTTCGCAGGTCAGAATCTTGGTTGCGCCCACCGGCGCAAAGAGGCGCGCAAATTCACGGCCGCATTCCATCATGAGCACCGGATCCACCTGGTGATTCACGAAGGAATCCACCTTCAGAATACCCTGACCCAGGTTTTGGCCTTCCGAGAGAATTCGTTGTTCGAGTGCCAGCATGCCGGGGATTCTATAGCGTTTTCCCGTCCCGCAAATATGGGTATAATGGGCGCGAATCTTACGCCGAAGGAAGCACACCTGAGTATGGAGAGCCGAGAGTCCCCGGTGAGTCAGACATCCTCTGAATCCGTAGGGGAAGAGAATTTCGCTGCCTCGCTTGGCGAGTATCTTGCCAAGACCGAGCGCTACGACCCACCCAAGCGAAACCAACTGGTTTCAGGTCGAATCGCGGCCGTTTCTGACCGAGAGATCCTGATCGACTTGGGCGCCAAGTCGGAGGGCATCGTCTCGGGCAAGGAAGTCGAGGCGCTGCCCAAAGACTTCCGCGCCAGCCTTGAAGTAGGGCAGGAGGTGTACGCCTACGTCCTGTCGCCTGAAGATCGCAACGGCAATGTGGTGCTATCGCTGGCGCGCGCCATTAACGAGCGTGACTGGCGCTTTGCCGAAGAGCTTCACGAGAAGCAGGAGGCGCTGGAGAGCCAGATCGCCGGCTTCAATAAGGGAGGTGTGATCGTCAAGATCGGGCGATTGCGCGGCTTCGTGCCGGCCTCTCAGTTGAGCCTGCAACATCAGCGCATGATGGGCGACGAGAGCCAGCCGCCGGAGCAGCGCTACCAGAAGCTGGTCGGCCACAAGACCTACGTCAAGGTCATCGAAATCGACCGCGAGCGCAACCGACTGATCCTGAGCGAGCGCGCGGCGGCCAAGGAAATCCGCGAGGCGCAGAAGACCAAGCTGATGAGCGAAATCGAAGTCGGCAAGGTCATGGAAGGCGAAGTCAGCAGCGTCAAGGACTTCGGCGTGTTTGTCGACCTCGGCGGCGCCGACGGCATGATCCACCTGTCGGAACTGTCGCACCAGCGCGTCAAGCATCCCAGCGAACTGCTTAAAGAGGGCGACCCGGTCACCGTGAAGGTGATCAGTGTCGACCGTGACTCAGGTCGCATCGGCCTGAGTCTCAAGTCCCTGCAAGCAGACCCATGGGCTGAGCTGGACAAGCGCTACAAGCCGGGGCAGCTCGTCGAAGCTGAAGTGATCAAGGTGCATCCCAAGCACGGCGCCTTCGCCCGGCTCAAGGACGATGAAGCCATCGAGGGATTGATCCCGCTGTCCGAACTGAGCGACAAGCCGGTCAACAGCCCGAAAGAAGTCGTCAAGGAAGGCCAGGTAGTGACTTTGCGCGTTATGCGCGTCGAGCCTGAACAGCGCCGCATCGCCCTCAGCCTGAAGCGAGTCAGTTGGGCTGAATACGCCGACCTTGACTGGCAGGCGGAAGTGCCGGATGCGTCTGCCGATTCTGACCAGTAGCCAGACTGCGCACACTCCGATTGTCTGTCTTTATGCGCGGCGCTCTGCAACTCTTCGCAGAGCGCCGCGTTCCGTTATGCGCGGCTCGCTTCGCTTCGCAGCGCCGCACGCCGGCGGCCTCATACAGTTTGCTAACGCGCCGGGTGTACAGTTGGCGCGTGCCGGACTCAGACCGGCCTAAGATTGGTCTTACTTAGTGATGTATCATGCAATTTCACAGACGTGCGATGACAGCCTCCGGGTGGCATCGTTGTTGGACTGAAGGAGTGTAAGCTGTGGCAGATAAACTTCAGCGATTTACGCAGCGCGCCAGACGCGTCCTCACCCTCGCGCAGGAAGAGGCCGAACGCCTGTCGCACAACTACATCGGCACAGAGCACCTGCTTCTCGGCCTGGTCAAAGAGGAGAACGGCGTCGCCGGCCGCGTGCTGCGTGACCTGGGCGCCAAGCCCGACCGGGTCGCGGAGATGGTCGAGCGCATGACCGGCGCCGGGCGTCGCTCGTCTGCCGGCAAATTGGATCTGACACCGCGCACCAAGCAGGTCATCGAATTTGCCGTGGACGAAGCGCGCAAGCTGGGCCACAGCTACATCGGCACCGAGCATCTGTTGCTGGGTCTGATCCGGCAGGGCGACGGCGTTGCCATCGATGTGCTGCGCCAGCTCGGCCTGACACCGGATCGCATTCGCCGCGAAACCCTGCGCGCCGTGCAACAGGAACAGCCGGAATCCGGCAAGCCGGCCGCAGCGCCATCCATAGCCAAGAAGGAGCGGCCCAAGACCCCTGCCCTCGACCAGCTTGCCACCGACCTGACGGCGATGGCCGAGCAGGGCAAGCTCGACCCGGTCATTGGCCGCCAGACAGAGATCGAGCGTGTGATCCAGATTTTGTCACGCCGCACCAAGAACAACCCGGCATTGATCGGCGAGCCGGGCGTGGGCAAGACGGCCATCGTCGAAGGCCTGGCCCAGCGCATTGTCGAAGGCCAGACGCCGGAGCCGCTGCTGAACAAGCGCGTGATGCAACTTGACGTCGGCTCGCTGGTCGCCGGCACCATGTACCGCGGCCAGTTCGAGGAGCGGCTGAAGAAGGTGATCGAGGAAGTCAAGTCCAGCGACACCATTCTGTTCATCGACGAGCTGCACATGCTGGTCGGCGCAGGGTCGGCCGGCAGCAGCGTGGACGCGGCCAACATCCTGAAGCCGGCGCTGGCGCGTGGCGAGTTGCAGTGCATCGGCGCAACTACGCTCAACGAATACCGCAAGTACGTGGAGAGCGACGCCGCCCTGGAACGCCGCTTCCAGCCGGTCTACGTCGAAGAGCCGACGCCGGACATGGCGACCGAGATACTGTTCGGCATCCGCTCAGCCTACGAAGCGCATCACAAACTGCGCATCTCCGACGACGCCGTGAAGGCAGCCATCGCGCTGTCGTCGCGCTACGTGTCGGATCGCTTCCTGCCAGACAAGGCCATCGACCTGATCGACGAAACCGCCGCTCGCGTGCGCATGTACAAGTCGCCGCAATCGGTCAATCTGCAAAAAGCCTTCCGCGAGCTACGCGAGGTTCAGAAAGAGCGCGCGCGGGCCATGGAGCAATCGCGGTATGACGACGCGGCAGCGCTGCGCGAGCGCGAGCGCGAGGCGATGGAGCAGATCGAGGCGCTGCGGTCGAACTTCGACCCCAACACAGATGGCCCCATCGTCAGCGCTGAGGACATTGCCGAGGTTGTCTCGATGTGGACCGGCATCCCGGCCACCCGCATCGCCAGCAAAGAGAGTGAGCGGTTGGTGAACCTGGAGAAGCATCTGCACGAGCGCATCATCGGCCAGGACGAAGCAATCAGCGTCATCAGCAAAGCAGTGCGCCGGTCGCGCGTGGGCTTGAAAGATCCGAAACGCCCGATGGGATCGTTTATCTTCCTGGGCCCCACGGGCGTCGGCAAGACTGAGTTGACAAAGGCGCTGGCCGAATTTCTGTTCGGCAGCGAGGACGCGCTGTTGGTGCTGGACATGAGCGAGTTCATGGAGCGCCATACCGTCAGCCGGCTGGTGGGCGCGCCGCCCGGCTACGTCGGCTACGAAGACGCCGGCCAGTTGACCGAAACAGTCCGTCGCCGGCCCTACACCATCGTGGTGTTCGACGAAATCGAGAAGGCGCACCCTGAAGTCTTCAACATGCTGTTGCAGATCATGGAGGAAGGCCGGCTTAGCGACGCGCGCGGCCACAAGGTCGATTTCCGCAACACATGCATCATCATGACCAGCAATGTCGGCGCGGAAATGATCAAGCGCGAGTCGAAGCTCGGCTTCGCGGTTGGCAAGGAAGAGATCAAGGACGCCGAGCGACAGTTTGTCGAGATCAAGGACAAACTGATGAACCAGCTCAAGCGCCTGTTCCGGCCGGAATTCCTCAACCGCGTCGATGCGACCATCGTTTTCCGGCCGCTGAGCCGCGAAGACATCGGCCAGATCGTGACGCTGGAGCTGAATAAGGTGCAAAAGCGGCTAGCCGATCACAATGTGAGGCTGGAAGTCACCGAGTCTGCCAAGTCTTATCTGGCCGAGAAGGGCTACGACTCCGAATATGGCGCGCGGCCGCTGCGCCGGGTGATCCAGTCCGAAGTCGAAGACGTGCTGTCAGATGGCCTGCTGTCGGGCCGGTTCCAGGACAACTGCAAGATTCTGATCGGCCTGCAGGAAGACAAGCTGGACTTCGTGATGGTCGAGGAGTTGCAGGGTTCCGCGGAGAACGTGGAAATCACGCCCGTCGCCGTCGGCGAATCTGACGCCGGTTCCGGCAACAAGCCGGATGCCCCACTATTCGAAACAGTGGCGTAATACGCCGCATAGAACTGCCTGGCACTCCCGGAGTCGTATGAAGCGATTCCGGGAGTGTCTTTTTTCTTTTCACACCAGCAGAGCAAAGGGCCGCTCGATCAACGTCTTGAGCCGCTGCAGGAAGCGGGCTGCTGGCGCGCCATCGACGACGCGATGGTCGAAGGTCAGGCTGAGCGTCATCATCTGGCGGATCACGACTTGATCGCCCCGGGCCACCGGCCTGGCCAGAATGCGCCCCACCCCCAAGATGGCGGCCTCGGGCAGATTCAGAATCGGCGTGAAGGCGTCGATCTCGTACATACCCAGATTGGTGATGGTGAACGTGCCGCCCGACATTTCTTCGGCGGCAAGCCGGCCGGCAACGGCGCGGGCAACCAGATCGTTCAATTCACGATGCACTTGCGCGAGCGGTTTGGCGGCGCAATCGCGCAACACCGGCACGTACAAGCCGCGTTCTGTATCCACCGCGACACCGATATGAATGCCATCGCGCAGCAGCAGCCGTGGAATGCCGGCCGATTCATCCCAGGCAGCATTCAAGCGCGGGTGTTCTTTCAGCGCCCGCGCTGCCATGGCGACCAGCAGCGCGTTGTACGAAACCTTTTCACCCAGCTCGGCGCTGAGTTGTTCGCGCGCGCTGACCAGGCCGGTGGCATCGGCGTCGGTGGTCACTGTCACGTGCGGGGCAGTGCGCGCATTCTCGGCGAGGCGCTGCGCGGTGACACGCCGGGCCGGCGACAAAACCTCGTAGCGTGGCGCAGACGGCTGGCGATCCACTGCCTGCGCGGCGCGTTCCACATCCTCGCGGGTGATGCGGCCATCCGGCCCGCTGCCGGCCAGCGTGCTCAGATCGATGCCAAGATCAGACGCCATGCGCTGCGCCAGCGGCGTTGCGCGCGCCGACGCGCGCTCAGACCGTTGTAATGCAGCCAGCACATCGCGCGCAACGATGACGCCTTCCGGCGCCGTGCCGGACACCGTCGCCAGATCGACGCCCCGTTCACGCGCCAGCGCCCGCGCGCGCGGAGAAGCCGGCAGCGATTTTGGATTTGGGATTTGGGATTTGGGGATTGACGATTGCGGATTGACGATTGACGATTGAGTGGCGGCTTCTGGTGTCAGGTGTCGGGTGTCAGGTGTCGGGTGTCTGTGCTCTGATGTCTGTGCTCTGATGTCTGTCGTCTGTCCCTGAACAACCGCAACCGGCGTGAAGCAGGAAGTCGGCTGGCCGATGGGAGCAAGGATGTCGGTCAGCACGCCTTCTGCCGGCGACTCGAACTCCAGCGTCGATTTCTCGGTCTCGAAGGTAAACAGCGGCTCTCCTTTGCGGATGTATTGGCCGGGCTGTTTGTGCCACTGAACGATGATCCCCTCGGTCATCGTCAGGCCGACTTTGGGCATCAGAATATCCATATCAGATTTCGCCGGGATATTCCTTGCGCAGCCGGCGCACAAGATAAGCCAGCCGGCTGTTGCGACGCAAATACTCGATCAGATTGAGCGCGGCATATTGAATGGTCGCGCGCCGGCCAATCCCCACCGTGTCGAGGCTGACCCGCAGTTTGATGCCGTCGTTCTCCAATTCCTGCTCGATGTCGGCGCACAACACATCCAGGTCGTCGAGCGTTTTGTGCGCCACCAGAAACTCGCGCAGGGCTGTGCGGTCGACGCTGGTGTTCAGCGGCGTTAGAGCCGGCGCCGGCGCAAGCGACTTGTCGCCGCCCATCAACAACACGACTGGGAAGTTCGCGTCCACATCCTGCGCTTTGAAGATCGGATGCTGCCTGCGATGGTAACGGGCCGGCACCTCCTCCATCACATATTCGGCCAGATCGAAGATGCGCAGCGTGCCATCGCCGCGATGGCGCGCCTTGCCGTCGATCGCCTCGAGCAGACATTGTGTGAACAGGCTGTTCTTAGCATTCGGCAGAACATACGACAACTCAACCGACTTGGAGGACGCCAGGATCACCCGACCTTCGCCCTGCCGCAACTCCTCGTACAGGTCATCCGTGGGGTTGCCTTTGACGGTCTCCACTTCCGGCGCGAGGGCGTCTTTGGCCTCGCCAGTTCCGCCAGAGTGGCAGGCATCCATGATGACCACCAGCCGGCCGGCATGGATAGCGCGCAACGCCTCCGTCAACTCATCGCTGCGGATGGCGGTGTCCTTCAGTGCGTCGGCCTTCGTGTTGTATGGCAGCAGATAATTGACCGTTGCCCCATCTTCGTTGACACGCCCGCCATGCCCGCTGAAAAAGACGACGGCCGTGCTCTCGTCCGTGGTTTGCTCGGCCAGCCACTTCAACCCGTCGAGAATGGCGGCTTTGGTGGCTTGCTCGTCCAGCAGCAGGCGAACGTGGTCTGCGACATAGCCGGCGCGATCGGGCCGCCTGAGCATGTCCGCGATATCGGCCGCGTCGTTCAGCACCGTGAAAGGCAGAGGCCGGATGTGCGGATAGCTTGCCACGCCAATCACCAGCGCGTACCCGTGAATGAAGTTCTCTGGCATGGCGGGATTATAGTAGGGCAATCCGGCAACTTGCCGGGCAGCCAGCTGCCCTACAATACCGCCCATGTCGAGCCGAATCGCGGAACGCTGCGCTCCGCTGTTTGCATTTGTGTTATCCACCCTCGTGTTGCTCATCGCGCCGGCCTGTACGCGCACCGGCGCATCGGGCGCGCCGATTCAGTTTCGCCCGACAATCGAACCACAAGCCAACACAGGGCCGGCCCAACTGGTCGCTCCGGCGCTGGTTGTGCTCGACGAACCGCCCGACCGGCCGCTGTACACGCTCAACGTCACGCTGGACTACGACAACGGCACATTGCACACCCAGGAAAAGATCGAGTTTCGCAACCCCACCGGTCTCGCCATTACCGAGATCAAGTTAAACGTGCCGCCCGCGCGGCGGGCCGGCGCAATCGATGTGCGCGACGCGCGCATCTTCGGGCAAGCCCAGCCGCTGACGTTTGAAGTGACCAACACGGTGTTGTCTGTGCAGTTGCCGGCGCCATTGCCGGCCGGCGCCGGCATCGCGCTGGCTTTCGACTATGTGCTGAAGATTCCGTTGCAAGAAGTCACCATCGGCATCGGCGGAGACGATTCGTCACGCGGACCATACAGCCTGACCGCCGGCCACTGGTACATCCTGCTCGCACCATGGCAGAACGGCGACTGGTACACACCAGGGTATGTGCCGGTCGGCGACAACTACGTGTCTGAGGTGGCGGACTACGCAGTGAATATCCTCGCGCCCGAGGGCATCATCATCGCCGGCGCCGGCGAGGAGTCGCGCGAAGGCCGGCTGTGGCGCTACTCGCTGCCGATGGCGCGTGTGTTTGCTTTCGGCGCCAGTCCCGTCTACCAGATCGATCAGATCGAGCAAGATGGCATCACCTACATCCACTACACCTACCCGGAACATCGCAAGTTCACGGAGGCCGTGTTGTACACCGCCGCGCGCGCGGTTGCTTTGTACTCCGAGTTATATGGTCCGTATCCGTACCAGACGCTGCGTATTGTCGAGACTGGGCGCTCACAGGGTCAGGAGTACAGCGGCATGATCGGGATCGGCACAACACTATACGACGGCTACCCCGGCCGCGGCTCACGACACGATCTGATCGCCACCACAGCCCACGAAGTCGCGCACCAGTGGTGGTTTCACCGCGTCGGCAACGATCAGATCCGCTCGCCCTGGCTGGATGAGTCGCTGGCGCGCATGAGCGAATTGCGCTTCTATCAGCACTACTACTCGCGCGACGCCGACTGGTGGTATCAACGTTACATCAGCGCAAACCGGCCGCGCGGCAGCATCGACCTGCCCCTTTCAGCTTACCCCGACGGGCGGGCATACATCATCGCAGTCTATCAACGCGGCTTGATGTTCCTCAACGACACACGCAAGCGTATCGGCGCCGAAACGTTCGACGCGGCGCTGCGCGACTACAGCGAGGCGATGACATACAAGATGGCCACGCCGAATGATTTTTTCGACGCGCTCGCCCGGCACACCGCAGAAGACCTGACAGACTTGGTTGGCGGCTACTTTGCTTCGGCAGTCACGCTCCCATGCCGCATCAGCGGCAACGCGGTGGGATGCCGGCGCTGACCGGCAACGCTGCACGCGCCACAGGTGGCGCATCCAGCCGGATCGAGAAATTGCCCATAGGGTGGACAAACACACCCAATCCATGTCATCGATCGATTTGACGCGCTTAAACTTAAATTACGGAGGCGCATCAAACTCTGTTCCATAGGCCGGTGCTTGACTTGGGGAACCGCGACACTACACTTGCCATCTGTTTGGCGGTGGGAAGCGGCCTGCCGCCATCAGATCTGTGTTGTTGGTTGAGTAGAGGTTGTGTTGTGTTGGAAATGAAAACTCCCATTCGTCTTGCCTGCGCATTGATCGCCGCGACAGCAGTCGCCGCGACTACTGTCACCGCGTGCAGCCCCATTCCGGCGCGGCCCGAAGCAGGTGGCGCCACACCATCGCCGGACACCGCATCCACGACACCGCAGCAGAACAACAGCAGGCCGGCGGGCACTATCGTTGTGTACACCTCGCGGGCCGAGGCGCTGTTCAAACCCGTCGTCGCTGCTTTCAACGAGGAGTATCCAGAAGTCACCGTCACGCTCCTGACCGGCCAGGCCACCGAACTCGCCGCCCGGCTGCTCGAAGAGCGCAATAACCCCAGGGCCGATGTCTATATCAGCACCGACATGCTCAACATGTTGAGCCTGGCGGACGAGGGCGTGTTCGAGCCAAACCCATCGTCCGCCGTCATGTCGGTTCCTGCTGAATTCCGGGCAGAGGATGCATCGTGGGTGGCCCTAACGCTGCGGCTGCGCGTCATCATGTACAACACCAATCTCGTTCAGCCAGATGAGCTGCCGCAGTCTGTGCTGGATCTGACAGATGCAAAGTGGAAAGGCCAGGTCGGGTCGTCGAATAGCACGAACGCCTCGATGATTGCGCATCTGGCCGTGCTGCGCGAGCAGTTGGGCGACGCGCAAACCGAGGCGTTCATCAAAGGGCTGGTGGCGAATGAAACTCAGTTCTTTGGCGGGCACACCGATGTGCGCAAAGCAGTCGGGGCCGGCGAATTGAAACTTGGGCTGGTGAACCACTACTACTATCACCTGTCCAAAGCCGAAGGCGCGCCGGTGGGGATCGTTTATCCCGATCAGGGAGACGGACAGATCGGGATGCCGGTGAACACCACCAATGCCGCCATCGTAAAAGGCGCGCCCCATGCGGATCTGGCTCGCCTGTTCATCGACTTCATGTTGTCGCCGCGCGGCCAGCAGATCTATGCCGAGCGCAACTTCGAGTATCCTGTCGTGCCGGGCGTGCCCCTGGCAGAAGGCGTGCCGGCGCGCGATCAGTTCAAGCTTTCGCCGGTGTCGCTGAAGAGCATCTACGATCAACTGGCGCAGACCAAGGCGCTGGCGCAGGCAGCCGGCCTGCCGTAATCCAATCCATCATCGGCCCGGCTCGGGGCGCCGGCCAGCCGGCCAACGCCCCGAGCGGATTCTTTGCTCATGCATATCAACCATCCCCTCCCGATCACCGATCCGCGCAGGCTTGTCCGGCCCACGCTTCTGCAACGCCGGCCGGGCAACACGCGGCGCTGGCCGATCGGCCTCATCCTGGCAGCGGTTGGCGTGTCGCTTGCGGCGGCTGTGCCGCTGGGCTATGTGCTGATACGCGCTTCCGCCGCAGAGCCGGAGGTCTGGGCGCGGCTGTGGACCAGCCAGGCGCCCGGCCTGCTTGCCAACACGATTGCGCTCGTCATTGCCACCGCGTGCTGCACCACCCTGCTGGGGGTCGCTCTGGCATGGATTGTCGAACGCACCGACCTGCCGGGACGCGCAGTGTGGCGCTGGGTATTGTCTTTGCCGCTGGCAATACCGGCCTATGTCGCGGCCACCTGCGCACTGTTGGTGTTGCGCCGGGGCGGTCTGGCCGATCAATTCTTGAGCAACCTGTTCAATGTCTCGGCGGGGCAAATCCCGCTACCCAGCCTGTACAACCTGGGCGGCGCAACAGCCATCATTAGCCTGTCGGTCTTTCCTTACGTCTATCTGCCGGTAGCAGCAGCCATTCGCTCGATGAACCGTAGCTATGAGGAAGCGTCGCGCATGTCCGGCCTGGGCGCGTGGGCCACGTTCCGCACGGTGACATTGCCGCTCATTCTGCCGGCAGTATTGGGAGGCGCCTTGCTGGTGAGCCTGTATGCCCTGTCCGATTTTGGCACAGTGGCCTTGTTGCGCTACCCCACCTTCACGACCGCCATTTACAACCAGTTTACCGGCCAGATCGACCGATCGGCCGCTGCCATCCTCAGCACGGGACTGGTGGCGCTCACGCTGCCGCTGCTGGCCGGCGAGACGTGGTTGAATGCGCGCCGCAATCGCATGGCACGGGCATCGACGTGGAAGCCGCACACGCCGCTCAAGCTTGGGCGCTGGCGTTGGATTACCTTTGCGGGCGTGATGAGCGCGGCGCTCCTGTCGGTCGGGCTGCCAGTACTGGTGTTGGCCGGCCTGAGCGCCCAGGGGCTGCTCTTCCCCACCGACGTGGATCGCATCTGGGGCGTGGGCGGCGAAAGCGTGTGGCAACACGGCGCAAACAGCTTGCTGGTGGCCGGCGTGGCCGCCACACTGGCTTCTGTGCTCGCTTTGGCGCCGACCTACCTGGCGACTCGTTTTCCATACCGGCTCAGCAGCCTGCTGTTGCACATGTGTCGCGTCTCCTATGCGCTGCCGGGATTGATTGTGGGTCTGGGATTCGTGATGCTGTTGAGCCAGTGGGCGCCGGGGATTTATGGCACCGTAATCGCCTTGACGCTGGGCTTTGTCTTTCGGCTGCTGCCCTATGCTGTGTCGGCAGATCAGACGGCGCTGTCGGGGGTGCCGCCATCTTTGGAACAAGCCGCTCGGGTAATGGGGCGTCGTCCGCTGGCTGCCTTCTGGCGCGTCACGTTGCCGGCGGCTGCGCCAGGGCTAATGGCCGGATGGGCGCTGGCGTTCATCGCAGCCATGAAAGAATTGCCGACCGCCATCCTGCTGCGCCCACCCGGATTCGACACGCTGGCCGTGCGCGTGTGGGCAGCGTCGAGTGAGTCGGTTTACACACAAGCTGCCCCGCCGGCCTTTTTGCTGGTGCTGCTGACGATGATTCCTTTGGCGCTTCTGTATTCGCGCGGGTCATTTGGCCTGACGCGCGTTCTGAGCAAGCAATGAGCCGCGAGCACGAGACGATCATTGAATTGAGGGAAGTGAGCAAGGCATATCCCTCTGCCGGCAATCGGACTGCTGCGCTGAAGGCAGTGTCGCTCACACTGCGGCGCGGCCAATTGCTGGCGCTGCTCGGACCCAGCGGTTGCGGCAAGACAACTACCCTGCGACTGATCGCCGGCCTCGAAGCGCCAGACACAGGAGAGATCTGGCTGAACAATCAGTGTGTGGCCGGCCTCTCGTCCTGGGTTGCGCCAGAGCAACGCAACATCGGGATGGTCTTTCAGGACTATGCATTGTTCCCGCATCTGACGGCGCGCGAAAACATCCGCTTTGCACTGCAACGCGGATCGGCGGCGGTCAAGGAGCGGCGCGTGGCAGAGATGTTGGCGCTGGCCGGCCTGGAGCAGAAGGCAGATCGCTATCCGCACCAGCTTTCGGGCGGCGAGCAACAGCGCGTGGCGCTGGCGCGCGCGCTGGCGCCCGGCCCAGCCGTGATCTTGCTGGATGAGCCTTTCTCGAACCTGGATGCTGCGCTGCGCAAAGAGATGCGCGAAGAAGTGCGCCGTATGCTCATGCTGGCCGGCGCGACCACCCTGTTTGTGACGCACGATCAGGAGGAGGCGCTGAGCATCGCCGACGTGGTAGCGGTGATGCGGGATGGATCGATCATGCAAACAGGCACGCCACAGGAAATCTATCACCGGCCGGCGCGCCGCGAGATTGCCGAATTTGTCGGCGAAGCGAATTTCTTGCCGGGCACTGCCGAGGGGAACTGCGCCCGCTGCGCGCTGGGCGTGCTGCCGCTGGCCCAGCCGGCCAGCGGGCCGGTCACGTTGATGGTGCGGCCCGAATCGATGACTATCGAGCCAGACGCGCAGGGACAGGCGCGCATAGAGCGCGTCGTATTCTTCGGGCACGACCAGTTGGTGCGCTTGTGCGTGCCAGGTGGGCCGGCATTGATGGCGCGCACACTGCCCCACACGCGGGTCAGGCCGGGCATGGCCGTCTCGATCACCGTGCGCGAGCCGGTGATGGCATACCCGGCCTAGTCAGATCTGACACACTACCAGTTGGTGAATGAGCCATCCTCGCGCCGCAGATGAGGCAGCTCGGTCATCTGGAAAGGATGCTTTTTGGCTGCCTCGCGATCGAACACGATGCCCAGACCCGGGCCGGCCGGCGGCAGCAGATAGCCATCCTCCCACTGCGGCTGCTCCGGCACCACGTCGGTCAACATGGTGCCCGGTTTGCGTGGCTGCTCCTGCACAGCGAAATTCGGGCAGGCCAGATTGAATTGCAGACACGCCGCGCTGGACACCGGACCCAGCGGATTGTGAACGGCCACCTTGATGTAGTGAGTCTCGGCCCAGCCGGCGATCTTCTTCGCCTCAGTAAATCCGCCCACAATGCACAAGTCGATCCGCGCATAGTCGATCCATTCCGCTTCGATCAACTGGCGGAATTCCCACTTTGAGCAGAATTGCTCGCCCGCTGCCAGCGGCACGCGGGTGCGCGGTCGCAACGTCTTGAACGAATCAGGGTTCTCGCTGCGCAGCGGATCCTCCATGAAGTATGGGCGGAACGGCTCCACCGCATTGCACAGCCAGAGCGCATCCGGCAGATCAAGTCGGGTATGCACGTCGAAGGTCAGCTCGATCTCGTCGCCCACAGCTTCACGCACGGCCCGGAACTGCTCGATGGCCGACTGAACCGCACGGCGCGGCTCCAGCACGCCGTGCCCGTCGTACAGTCCCCAACGCACGAACTTCCAGCCCTCTGCCATGGTTCTCAAGCACGATTCGACCAGTTCGGCGGTAGTCGCGCCGCCATTGTGCGGGTAACACACCACCTTGTCGCGCACCCGCCCGCCGAGCAGTTCATAGATGGGCACGTCCAGCGCCTTTCCTTTGATGTCCCACAGCGCGATGTCGATGGCCGAGATGGCCGACATCAGGATGCGTTGGGCAGGAAAGAAGCCACCGCGCGACAACATCTGCCACAGGTGTTCGATGCGGAAGGGGTCTTGACCAATGAGCAAGGGTTTGAAATGCTCGACGGCCCCGGCGATGGCAAGTTCGCGGCCGGTGATGCCAGCTTCGCCCACGCCGGAGACGCCCTCATCCGTGTCGATGACCACGAACAGGAAATTGCGGAAGCCGCCCCAGACGGGATAGGTTTCGATGTTGGTGATCTTCATGTGAGATTGCCGGCTACTTGCGCGAGCGCGTCAGCAGCTTGAGCGCAGCGAGCACCACGCCGATCGCCAGGCCGGCCACCAGCCCGGCCCGCATGTCCATGATGATCTTCGTCGCGCCGCTGATGTTGCCGGCCAGCGCCACGGCGATGGTTGTGTCATTGGCCGTCACCTCTTGCGCCATCACCGCGCCGATGCCGCCATCCTGAACCTTGGCTTCGACTTTCTGCGCCATCACCGCGCCAATACCGCCATCTTTGAGCGTGATGGTGACCTGCTGGCCTTTCACCACGCCGGCGCCGCCGCCGGTGATATTGACCGACTCGGCCGTCAGTTCCTGAATGGTCTTCTCCTGCACCTCGATCGGGGTCGTGGGCATCGAACCCACATGGTCATTCATTGCGTCCATTTGCTATCTCCTTTTGTAAACCACAAGGCGACAAAGCCCCCATGGGCAAATCGAGCCATTTCTCTTTGTGTCCCCTGTCTCTTTGTGGTTCATTCATCTGGAACCACCACGAAGAATCGAAGGGCACGTAGGGAAGTTGAACCCCGAACCTGACCTTGACCCTCTTTGTGTTCCTTGTCTCTTTGTGGTTCAAATCGATCTTCCAAGAAAGCGCCAGAAGTTGTTACTGAGAAGATCGGCCACATCGCGCTCGATCTCCGCGCGCTCCAGCCGCCAGCCGGCTTGCATCAGCGCCGCGTACTTGTCGACCAGCACCTTGCCGATGATGGCCCTGGAATGCGCCCATTTGTAGATCACCTGGTCGAGAATGCGCGCGTCGGAATGCTGCGGGATAAAGCTGAGGCCAAGCATCTCCACGCGCATGCGGGTGATGTCCTCGATGATGACCGGATTATTGACAAACCACCAGCACCCGAAAATCATCAGGTTGCTGAACTTGCGCGCCAGGACGATCAACTCGTGCTGGTTCTCGCGCGACAGCACGGTAACGAGGAATTTGTTGTCCGGATACTCGCGGGCCAGATAAGCCACCGAGGAGAGGTCGGCCCGGCCCAGCCCGTCGCCGGCCAGCCCCAGAGCCGGGTTGATGAGCCGCTCGGACCCGATCATCATGGCGAAGGGGAGGCCGGCCTCGCGGCATATCGGCAGCACACATTCGCGCAGGATGGCGGCGTTGGCTGATGTTTCAGGAAATCGGAACGTCGGTGGCAGCGACGCGGCCATGTAGAGCGGATTCATCCACTCGATCCAGTCTCGCAGAAACCGGCGCACCCCCTCGAAGGAACGCTCGGTCGCGCCATCGTCCACGTCATAGCCCTGGTCGCGTAGCTGCGGCGCGGCCTGGTTGTACCCGCGCACCAGAGGGTCGATGCGCAACACGGGATGAAAGCGGGGGTCGGGCTTGTGGCCGGCCTGCCAGAACGCCTGCTCAACCGGATCAAACGGGTCGTTGGTCATCACCACATGATCGATGTTGGCCAGCGCCAACACGCGGTCGACATGTTGCTCGGCTGTGGCGTGGGCCAGCGCCGCGCGATAGGCATTCAGATCGCGGCTTGTCAGATCCAATCCAAACGCTTGCAACGTGGTCAGCACACCGCGCTGCGCCTCGCTGACCGGCGAATGATCGACAAACAGTGTCTGCCAGATGTAGTCGGCCTGCTGTTGTTTCGGCCAGCGGTAAAACACATCGGGAGGCGTGTCAGTCCAACGCATCACCTCGGCCACCAGATAGTGGTAGGTGAGCAGTTCGTCGATGCCCCACAACAACAGATTGCCCATGTTGGGGGAATACAGATGAGTGTGGATATCTGTGATCGGCTGGCGTCGGAGAGCGTCGTGAACGATTTCCTCCAGAGCGGCGATGCTGTCAATCGGCATGAATGACCTCCTGCGGGCATCATACACTGACACGTGAAACACAGAACACCCTGTGCGCGCGCCGAGTCTTTCGGCACGCCCAGACGATCATGCGTCGTCGGCAATCCTGCCTCAACACTCACCGGCCGTCATCCGTCTTTCGGCATACGCGCGCGTCCACCCACAATCCAAAATCAGAAATCCGAAATGTACAATACGCTGCATGACAGATCGAGGAGACCGCAAGCCGGAGCAGCTGACCCATGACGCAGTCTGATTTTCGCCGTTGGATCGAGGGCATTCTGGGCGATATGCCGTTCGAGGAAATTGTGTCGAAGGAAGTGCTCGAGCACCTCAACCGCCTGCAACTGATGACCGAGGAAAGCGCGTGGCGATTTGCGCGCGAGGAATCGCGCGAGTCGTTCGAGCTGGCGATTCGCGCCATGTGCAAGACCATGTTCGCCATCGGCTACGACGCCGGCCGGGAACAGGCGAAGATCGACGCCCTGTTCGGCGAAGGCAGCGGATTGAGCAGTCTGGACGAGGACGACAACTCCCGCAGCGGGATTGCCCCCGCGTAGGGCTGATCCAATGAACCAGATCCGCAATTTCTGCATCATCGCGCACGTCGATCATGGCAAGTCGACGTTGGCCGACCGGCTGCTCGAAGCCACCGGCACAGTGACGCTGCGCGAAATGCAGGCCCAGTTGCTCGACTCAATGGACATCGAGCGCGAAAAGGGCGTGACCATCAAGGCCTCGGCCGTGCGCATGTTATACAAGGCGAACGACGGCCAGACCTACGAGATGAACTTGATCGACACGCCCGGCCATGTCGATTTTGGCTACGAAGTGTCGCGCGCGCTGGCCGCCTGCGAAGGTGCGCTGCTGGTCGTGGACGCCTCACAGGGTATCGAGGCGCAAACGCTGGCCAATCTCTACCTCGCGCTGGACGCCAACCTGCACATCATCCCCGTCATCAACAAGATCGACCTGCCCCACGCGCAGCCGGATGTGGTGGCCAAAGAGATCGCCGACCTGCTGGGCGACGATCCCGACAGCGTGCTGCGCATCTCGGCCAAAGAAGGCATCGGCATCCACGAGGTGCTGGAGCGCATCGTCACGGATGTGCCGGCGCCAAAGGGCGACCCGGACGCGCCGTTGCAGGCGCTGATCTTCGACTCGCACTACGACGCCTACAAGGGCGTGGTGGCCTACGCCCGGCTGTTCAATGGGCGCGTGAACATGAAGACGCGCTTGCGCCTGGCCGCCACCGGCGCGACATTCGAACCCATCGAGATCGGCACGTTCACGCCGCGCATGACCATCACCGGCGAGCTGGCCGCCGGCGAAGTCGGCTATATCGCCACCGGCTTCAAGAGCGTGCGCGAGTGCCGTGTGGGCGACACATTGCTCGATCATAGCCGGCCGGCCGAGCCTTTGCACGGCTACAACCCGGCCAAGCCGATGGTGTTCGCCGGCATCTACCCCACCGTCACCGAGGACTACCCCGAACTGCGCGACGCGCTGGAGAAGCTGCAACTCAACGACGCCTCGCTTTCGTTCGTGCCCGAAACCTCAACCGCGCTGGGTTTCGGATTTCGTGTCGGCTTTCTGGGCATGTTCCACATGGAGATCGTCAAGGAGCGGCTGGAACGCGAGTACGACATGGACATCGTGGTCACGGCGCCGAGCGTGGAATACGAAGCCGTGCTCGCCACGGGCGAGGTGATCAAGGTCGACCGCCCTTCAGACATGCCGGACGGCGACCGGCTGATCGAGATGCGCGAGCCGTGGATGAAGATTCAGATCTTCACGCCCAAAGAGTTTGTCGGGCCGATCATGGACCTGGTGACGAAGCGACGGGGCGAGACGCTGGGCATGGAATATCTCGACGAGCAGCGCCTGGTGATGACTTACCGGCTGCCCCTGTCCGAGATGATCGTCGATTTCTACGACCGGCTGAAGAGCGTGACGCGCGGCTACGCCTCGCTCGACTACAGCTTCGACAGCTACCGGGCCGGCGACCTGGTGAAAATGGACGTGCTCATCAACGGCGACCCTCTCGATTCAATGGCGCTGATCACCCACCGCGACGAGGCCCAGCACAAAGGCATTGCCCTCACCCGCAAACTGAAGGAAGTCATTCCGCGCCAGATGTTCGAGGTGCCCATCCAGGCTGCTATCGGCTCCAAGATCATCGCCCGCACGACGGTGAGCGCGCTGCGCAAAGACGTGCTGGCAAAGTGCTATGGCGGCGACATCACGCGCAAGCGCAAACTGCTGGAGAAACAGCGAGAAGGCAAGAAGCGCATGAAGATGCTGGGCAGCGTCGAGATTCCGCAAGAAGCCTTCATGGCGATGTTGAAGCTGGAGGAATAGCCGCATCTCCTCAGGGATGCTCTCACCGTTCAACGCGCGCAGCAAACATTGACGCCGGCCCTTCAGTCTGCCATCTCCAAATCGGTCGATCCAACGGAGGGGTCATCCGCTTCATCTTCAGGAAGGCTTCCCGGCACTCCCGTCCGCCGGCACAACGCGCGATAGGCGCAATACGTGCAACGACGTTCGTCGTCGGTCAGGGGGAAGTCGCGCGCATCTGTCCGACGGCCGGCGTCTTCGGCCAGCGCCAGGAGCAGATCATGGTCGGCTTGATACTCGGCAGCCGAGTAACCGATGCGCACCCACGGTTGTTCAGGAAAGTTTGCCAGCCAGTACCACAATTCGCAGCGGGCCGGCTCGATGGGCAGGCCGGCGTTGTAGGCCGCGCCGGCTGTGACCAGCGTGTATAGATAGGCGCGCGTCTGCAAACGACGTCGCATCGCCTGCGCATCCAGCAGCGCCGGGCTGCGGCTGGTTTTCCAATCCACAATCACCGCGCGGCCCCCGGGTTCGATCCCCAGCAGATCGAAGCGCGCCAGCAGACGATACGCACCCAGCGCCGCCACCAGCGACAACTCTGGCAGACGCTGCGCCGGCAAATCGCTGAAATCCGTGTCAGTAAAGCGGCGCCACCACGTTTGCAAATCCTCGTCGGCCTCGTGCGGCGCTGCAGACGCCGGCGCTTGAGCGGGAATGCCCAGCCAGAAACGCTCGATCCAGCGATGCAACACAGCGCCGCATCGCACGCGCGCCTCGTGGCGCGCGGCATCTGGGCCGGGAAGCGGGGCAGCCGGCCACGCCAGGCGCGCGACATGGCGCAGATAGAAGCGCCGGGGGCATTCCTGGAAATCACTCAGGCTCTGCTGGCTGAACACAAACGCCGGGTCAAGCATGCCGGCAGTGTAACTCAGCCGGAAGCCAGATTTGCTTTCCCACTCGCGGGCGTATGATCGTGCCTGGAGGCACTCGACCTTGTTGAAACTGGACCTCAAGCGCAAGTTGCGCCACCTGTACAACCCATCGTCCCGGCAGCCGGAAATCATCGATGTCCCTGCCATGAACTACCTGATGATCGACGGCGCCGGCAACCCGAACACCTCCCCGGAGTATCAAGAGGCCGTCAGCGCCCTCTATAGCCTGGCCTATACGATCAAGTTCATGCTCAAGAGATCGGCGGACGGCCTGGACTACACGGTCATGGGGCTGGAAGGTCTGTGGTGGGCCGGCGACATGAGTCAGTTCAGCCTCGAGCGCAAGGATGACTGGCTCTGGACGATGATGATCTTGCAGCCGGAATTCGTCACGGCCGAGCACGTCGGCCGGGGCAAGCAAGAGGCCGCGCGCAAAAAGGACCTGTCGGCGCTGGAGCGCGTCCGCTTCGAGAGCTTTCACGAAGGGCTATGCGCGCAAATCATGCACCTCGGCCCCTATGCCGCCGAAGCGCCGACGATCGAAAAGCTGCACGAGTTCATCGCGGCCGGCGGTTATATCCGGCGTGGCAAACACCACGAGATCTATCTGAGCGACCCCAATCGCGTTGCGCCGGAGCGGCTGAAGACCATCATTCGCCAACCGGTCGACGTGGCTCATGTGGGGTAGATGCCATACATCTCGCGTGGCGCAAGCACTTCCGGAAAAACTGTCCGCAACGTGCGGCGCAATTCATAGCAGGCGTGGCACGCATCCACATAGCTGCCATCGTGCGGCGCATAGTGGCGGGCCAGTTCCGCCGGCCCGCCACGAACCAGCGGCCCGACGATCGGGTGCATGTCCGGGTCGTAGGCGGCGCATATCTCGGCCAGGCTGTAGTGAAACAAATTGCCAATGGACAGGCCCTGGCACACCAACACGTTGCCGTAGGGATCCACGTGCACGCGCGCCGGCGCGCGCAGGTTTTCGTGAGGGCACGCGGCAAACTGCGCCAACGGTTGCCGAATCGCCCAATGTGCCAGGCGCACCGCCGCCCGGCCGCGATACATGATGCTCGGCTCGGCCGGCGCCAGCCCGGCAAGTCCCCGGAATGTTGGCGGTTTCACCACGCGCAATTCGCTGACGGCAATACCCAGTTCCTGGGCAGCGACAATGGCCGCTGCCGCGCGGCGGACATGCTCATCGTTCCAGTGCATCGGGTCGCAACTGATAGACAGCCTGTCCAGCGCGCCCACGAACGGGCGCAGTGTATTCAGAGCCGCCTGTGCATCGTCCGCCCAGAAGCAGTTCGTGACGATGCCGGCTTTGAACCCATGGCGCACAACCTCGCGCGCGCCATTCAGCAGTAAATCGGGGAATAGAAACGGCTCGCCACCTTCAAAATGGATCCACTCGATGCCGCCAAGTTCAATTGCGTCACGCAGGATGTGCCGGACATCAGCCAGCGTCATGGTGGCCATCTGGCGCGGGCTGCCCCAGACGAAACAGTGATCACACTCAAGCGGGCACTTCAGCGTCACTAGCAGATGCAGGCCGGTCAGATCCATCGTGTCTCCCATAGCTGACGCCAGGCGCTACCGTGCGCCAGTCAACCACATCATCCAGTGTAGACCCTTTCTGCTAAGCGAGATGTCCGGCACCCACACAATCATGTCATCAGCGCGTCGAGCGCCAGCGCCGGCTCGTTGGCCCGGCCCAGACGCTGCCGGCTGTAGCTGATGATGAGGTCACGCCGCGCGCGCGTGATGCCGACATACAACAAGCGCAATCGCTCGGCGATGTAGTCCAGGCGCGCCTGCCGGATCAATTCACGCTCATCGGGCATCGGCGTCGCGCGCACAGCCCAATCGTGGAGCGCGCGCAGTTGCATACGCGCCTCGGTCGCCGGGTCGCGTCCTTCCAGATACCACTGTTCACCGCGAAAGGCGCCACTCACATCATGCGGGAACTCGATCTGATCGACGCTGGTCAGATAGACCCGGTCCCACTCCAGACCTTTGGCCTTGTGCATGGTCGTCACGGTAATGACGCCCGGCGTCGGCTCGAAACCTGCCTCGACCAGCGAGTCACTCATATACTTCTGCCGGTTATTGGCGATGTTGTCCAACTGCTCGGCCAGCTCGCCGAGTTGCGCTTGCGGATTGGCAATCAGGTAACGATGCAGGCTGACCGCCAGCCCGTGCGCCACGGCCAGATCTTCATCCCGACGGAACACATCATGGGCGACAGTGAGCACAAGCTGGTCAGCCGGCAACACGCTGGCCCGCACCCATTTTGCCGCCAGCGCAGCCAGGCGATCGATCTCTGCCTGTTCCTGCCGGCTGACTTCGACGCGCTCGGGCAATGCCGGCCGGCCGTCCTGCTCTGGGAACAACAATCGTTCGAGCCGGGCGCTGCGCAACAAGGTATCCACACGCCCGTCGTTCACAGGCTCGCCGTAGGCCGGCCGCGCTTCCGCCACCCCACGCGATTCGCCTCCACCCACCCGGCGATCCCAGACTGCCAGATCGGCCAGCGCCTGGCGCAACCCAACCAACGCGGCCGTGTTGACCGGCTGACTGCAAAAACGCACCGCCTGACCCAGCACGCGCGCGACATTGCGCACGCCGGTTGGATTGCGCAACTGATCCTCAAAAAGCAGTCGATCCTGATAGCGCTCCTGGATCGACTGCAACGCCGCCACAATCGACCGGCCAAAGGCATTGGTCGGAACCAGCACGCCACAAGTGCGCGCAGAATTCTGAAGCACATAGCGGGCGGCGCTCTCGGCAACGCGCTGCCGCTCCACCTCGCCATCGCCAAACGGTTGCACATGAATGATGCACTCGTCCGCCGGCGGGTTCGCTTGTGGATCGTCCGGCCCAACCGGCTCGATGCGCACGGCATTCGACAGCCCAGTGTGGCGCGCTTCTGGCTCTGGATGCCGCAACACCGCCCAATCGGCCAGCCGATTTGCCAGATCGATGATGGGTTGGGCGCTGCGCCCGCTGGCAGACAGCGACGCTCTGCGCACACCGGGCCGGCGGGGAAATTCATCGCGGAAGAAGCGCACATCCGATGCTGTGAAGGTGGTCATGATGGCTTGATTCGGGTCGCCTACGCGCACCCAGTTGCCATGCTCGCGCGAGAGCGCCCCCAGAATCTCCTCCTGCAAGGGCGTGCTGTCCTGGGCCTCGTCCTCCAGGATGTACAGCCAGCGTTGCCCAAGCCGGCGGCGAAAAGCGTCATCGTTGTTCAAGGCAATAATGGCGCGCCAGATCAGGTCATCGAAATCGAGCCGGCCGCCGGCGCTCAGAATGCGCTCGTAGCGTTCGTAGATCGCCGCGCCGATGCGCAGGAATGGGGAAATGGGTGGCCGGCCGGCCACCTCGCCGGTGATCAGACGGCGCAGGTCATCCGGCGTCAGGCGCAGGTTCTTGGCCAGTCGGATCACATCATTGCCGATGCGCTGAGTCGTTTCACGCCATCGCGCCTCCACCTCGGCTGCTTGCCGCGTAGACAGATCGGGCGGCAGGAAACTGCGCCAGTAGTCATACTCAGCCTGGATGAAATCCTGCGTTGCCTGGGGCAAAGTTTGTCGGCCGCTCAACTCATCGTCGATGCGGAAATCCTGCACCGTGCCGGCCAGATCGGGCCGCTCGCGCACAATCTGATTCGCCAGGCTGTGCAAGGTCATGACGCGGAATCTATCTGCCGGCGCCCGTTCAGCCTGTAGCGCGCGCCGGATGCGGGCCTGAATGGTGTCAACCGCTGAATGCGTGAAGGTGACCACCAACACTTCTGATTCCGGGGGCGCCATGCCGTCTCGAATGAGACGGGCTGCCAGAGCCGCCAGGGTGTGCGTCTTGCCACTGCCCGGCGCCGCCGAAACGAGCATCAACCCACCACGGTAAGACGCAATGGTTGCCTGTTGTTGTCGGAGTTGCATGGGCATCAATCCCCTTTCACCGCGCGCCAGCGTTGCTGCGCATCACACCGCGTCCATCGCGCGTCGGATCGCGCGTTCCAGTGGGCCGGATTCCTCCTCGCCGCTCATACCCAGCCGGCTCGATGCGACGAACACCTGCCCCGCGCAGCGATACAACAGGCCACCGACCAGCCGGCGCAGCATGGACTGGCGCTCGCGGCGCTCATCGGCTTCGGTCCATGCCATGCCAGACGCGCCGGGATTCCATCGGCGCGAGAGCACGTACGGATGCGTCAAGGGCTGATAGATGCGCTCATACCAACCCAGCGAGTTGGTGTCGAGCCAGAACTGATAACGCGAACGGAAGTTGCTGGTGAGATAGGCATACACCGGCGCAAGCAGGATGTCGCGCGCGCCAGGTTGTTCGGCCATGGGCTGCTCGCGCTCGAGCGCATACTGCGCGCCCAGCAATCCCTGCGACAGAATCGAAACGTATTCCAGGCCAATGTCAGGCGCAGTGACACGGGGCGGCCTGGGCGCAACGCCCGGCAGGCCGGCAGCGTCGTCAGGCAGCGCCGGCTCGACCGGGCCGGCGCGTTTCATCACCTCGTGGAAGGCCTGCGCGCTACGAATCAGCCGGTCACAGATCACGGCGCTGGCCGGCGCGACGTGCGGGGTGAAGCCAGGATGCGAAAGCACATCTGAGAAGAGATGTTGCCAGAAACGGTCGAGTGACGCTGACACAGGCCACGCAGGATCGTTTCTGGCTTGTGTCTGCCAGTCCGCCAGCCATTGGCACAACGCAGCATACGGCGTCTGGAAGCGCGGGCCCACGCGCTGCCACACAGCCGGGTCTTCGATCGGCGGCAGGCCAGGCGCAGCAACGCGCGAGGCGGCATCGGCCATGAGTTGCGCCCGTGCCACATCCAGGTCTGCGATGAGCGAAGCCAACGCGCGGGCCAGCTCGCCGGCCGGCACAGGCTGTTGCCAGTGGGGATGGGCCAGCCGGGCCAGCACAACCAGTGCGCGAACGATGGGATGATCGTACAACGGGCGCGAGGGCCGCACAGTCCACACCCCCACCCCATCTGCGCGCAGACGATCCTCCAACTCGAAGCGCAGCACATCTTCGACAAACGGCGCCAGCACCGCGATCTCGGAGGGCAGCGCGCCGCCGTCCAGCAAGCGCCGGATGCGTTCGACCATCCAATCAACCATTTCTGTCCAGTAGCGCGCGATGCCGGGATAATCACCCAGCGCCGACGGCAAGGGCTGATCGGTCGCCGGGCGCGGACTGGTGTGCCGGTTGCTCCCGTCATCCAGGCAAGCCATCAGGGCAACACCAAACGAGACAACTGCCGGTGGGGCAACGAATACCTCATCCAGGCGCGTCACCTCATCACAGTGCCGGCGCAGGCTGCGCGCCGATTCCACATCTGCGCCCAGAAACAAGCGATAGCCGCCGGGGTCGTCTTCGGCCAACAACGCCGAATCGCACGCGCGCAACACCAGACGCAAGAAGTCGTGCGCGACCGGCGGATTCTCCTCCAGGTTGTCGGCCAGCACATGGCGATAGCGCGCGATCAGGTAATCCTGATACGAGCGGGCAGGAAGCAGATGCCGGCCAAACAGCTCCATGAGCAGCGAGAAATCGAGCAGCGCGTGCCTCAAACAGAAGCGGCGAAAATCAAGCGCCACTTCCTCGGCCCGCCGATAGCTGACCAGGCGCTGCGAGTTGCCCGTCCATGCTGCGCCCAGCCTTGCGGCGATCTGCTCAAGCGGAAAACCGCACACAGCCGCCTTGTTCATGTTGTCGATGATCTGGCGCACGAGATGAGGCCGGGCTAATCTGAGGTCTGCAAAGTCCCCAAGACGAGGCTGCACCAGGCGATCCACAATGTACTGGACTGCCTCGACATTGATAGCCATTGGCTCTTGAGTTGGGGTTGCAAATCCTGCAACAGGAGCAAGGAGCGGAAAGAACAGGCTTACATGCTGCCGGGCAAGGCTGTAGATCGTGTGGATGTCCGGCTCGCCGCGCGGACGATGGGCGCCCTGAACCCGCGCCAGCGCCGCCCGGAACACCCGCGCCTGCGATTGTTGCGGCGCCAGAACCAGAATACGGTCGGGGCGCACGTTTTGTTCGAGCAGGGATACCAGCCGATCGATCAGGCGACTGGTCTTGCCTGCTCCGGGCGGGCCGACAAGGTACTGCTTGCTCATCCCATCACCGCCCATCACCGCGAGGCTCATCCTGTGACCTGCTGGCAAGCCGGCTTTCTGGAAAGCACGAGGGCGTTCGGTTGAACGCCCTCGTGTATGCTTCTACTTGATTGCAGGCCGGCGGCTACCGGCGCTCACTTGTTGGACACGCTGACGATACGGTACTTGATCGGCCCATCGGGCGTCTGGACCATCACTTCGTCGTGCGCCTTGCGCCCCAGCAGCGCCTTGCCGAGGGGAGACTCGTT